>DYDD01000370.1 GCA_020718045.1 Fibrobacter sp.
CAGGCGGTCGCGCAGGGCGGCGGCCACCGCCGCCGGCGCGAGTCCCTCCAGCGCGGCGAAGAAGGCCACGACGGCCGCCTTGCGCCGGTTGCCCTCGGCGCGGGCCTGCTCGCGGGCCGCGCCGCGCAGCGACTCGTCGAACAGGGTGACGTCGCGCCGCTCATAGAAGCGGTGCACGATGCCGTAGGCGTCGAGGCGGTCCAGGTGGAAGGCGGCGAAGCTGCTCTCCTCGGCGAACAGGCGCGCCCCGAGCCCCAGCGCGACCAACCCGACCTGCAGGCCGTCCTTCTCCTTGATGGCCAGGGTCGCGCGCTCCTCGTCGCGCGACAGCATCCAGTCGTCGGGGCCCAGCGCGGCGCCGCCGCTCTCCTCGGCCATGATCAGCAGGCGGGGGCGCGGGCCGAACACCGACTCGGTCCCGGTCGCGTCCACGGCGCGGGTGGTCAGGCCGGGATCGTCGGGGTCCGACCCGAGCACCTGGTCCTCCAGGTCGGCGACCAGGCTGCCGAAGTGCTTGAAGCCGACCGGCACGCGGAAGACGTGCAGGCGGGTGCCGTGCCGCCGGTTGAAGGCCCCGGCCAGTTCGCCGATGCTGCGGCTGGTCGGCCAGCTGGTCGCCACGATCCAGTCGTCGTCGCCGAGGGTGCCGGCGGCGTGCAGCGCCTCGAGGCGCGCCGCGGCGAGCATGAAGTAGATCTGGTTGGGCTTGAAGAAGACCAGCACGCGCGCGTCGTCGAGGGGATCGACCTCGAGTCCGGCGGCGCGCGCGCGGTCGGCCAGCCCGGCGGGCGCCGCGGTCACCATGTTGAACCGGTCGCCGTCGGGGTCCCAGATGAACACCAGGTCGGCGCGCCGCGCCCGCAGCAGGTCCTGTGCGCCGACGTGCTTGTAGACCTGCCACTTGCCGGGGTCGACGCCGTGGTTCACGCCGTCCAGGATCCCGATGCCGTGGTAGTCGCTCGATTCCGCCTCGTGGGTGAAGAAGACGGGCCCGTCCCCGTCGACGACCACGCCCAGCTCGGCGAAGACGCGGCGCGCGGCGGCGCCCATGCTGCCGCCCTCGGTGCAGATCGCCGTGCGGAAGCCGTGCGCGGCGGCCGCCGCGATCCTGTCCAGCATGTCCGCCGGCACGATGGCCCGCAGCGAGTCCGCGTACGCGGCGACGGGGTCGAAGTCGCGCACGATCAGCGGGTCGTCCGCGGCCGTGAGCGGGATCTCGAGGCCCTCGTCGGCCGCCCGCTCGGCCAGCAGGCGCACGCGGTCGGCGATGCGGCCCGCCATCTCCAGCAGCTGCATGCCCGACTCGTCCATGGGCTTCCAGCCGCCCTTGTAGCTCTGGCTGTGCGAGGCGGTGAAGTTCTCGCCCCCGTCCAGCTCCTCGTGGTTCACCCCGAAGGACGAGAGCCAGATCGGCGTGGTGGGGCAGCCTTCCGGCCGCAGATGGACGCAGAGCCCGCAGGCCGCGTAGAGGCGGGCCGCCAGGTCGATGAACTCCTGCGTGTGGGGGCGCACCTCCCCGCCCACGTGCAGGTGGGCCAGACCCTCCTCCAGCGCGAGCTGGGCGCGGGCGGCCAGCATGACCGCCACGTTCAGGCTGTTGAACGGGACCTCGGTGCTGTGCAGGTCATCGGGGTCCAGCAGGTCGCGGTACCCCGCAGTGCCGAGCTGAAAGTCGCGGGCCCAGGCGAGCAGGCCGCCGTCGCGGGCGAGCGCGGGCGTGATCCGGATGATCTCCTCCGCGCGCAGGAACGGCGTGAACAGGGGCTGTCGTGCGGTCATGACGCTTCCTCGGGTTCCGGGTCCGCGGCCGGCAGGGGCAGGTCGCGCAGCAGGGCGGCGACCAGCTCGGCCTCGCGCGCGCCGTCTGCCGTCCAGACGCCGCCGGCGCGCGCGACACGATAATCGGAATCGGCGG
>DYDD01000371.1 GCA_020718045.1 Fibrobacter sp.
TTCCCCTGCGTCGACGCGGCGCGGACCGCGGCCTTCACGGCGGCCTTCGGGGCCGCCATCCCCGCGGCCCGCGACGGCGCCGCGACCGAGGACGGACGATGAACCTCCTGGTGACGGGCGGCGCCGGCTTCATCGGCGCCAACTACGTGCGGCTGCTCCTGGAGCGCGGCGGCGACCGGGTCGTGAACCTCGACCTGCTGACCTACGCCGGCAACCTGGAGAACCTGGCGGGCTGCGAGGACCGGAACGAGTACCGGTTCGTGCGCGGCGACGTGCGCGACCGCGCCCTGCTCGACCGCCTCCTGGCCGAGGAACGGATCGAGGCGGTGGTGCACTTCGCCGCCGAGAGCCACGTCGACCGCTCCATCGACGACCCGCGCGAGTTCCTCGACTGCAACATCCTGGGCACGCAGACGCTGTTGGAGGCCTCGCGCCGCGCCGGCGTCGCCCGCTTCCTCCAGGTCTCCACAGACGAGGTCTACGGCTCCCTGGGGCCGACCGGGCTGTTCACCGAGGAGACGCCGCTGGCGCCGAACTCGCCGTACGCCGCCAGCAAGACGGCCGCCGACCTGGTGTGCCGCGCCTACCACCACACCTACGGCTTCCCGGTGCTGATCACGCGCTGCAGCAACAACTACGGCCCCTACCAGTTTCCCGAGAAGCTGATCCCCCTGATGATCGCCAACGCGCTCGAAGGCCGCCCGCTGCCGGTCTACGGCGACGGCCGCAACGTCCGCGACTGGCTCTACGTGCGGGACCACTGCGAAGCCGTCGACGCCGTCCTGCGGCGCGGGCGCCCCGGCGAGGTCTACAACGTCGGCGGCAACAACGAGATGCAGAACATCCAGATCGTCCGCCTGCTGCTGGAGCTGCTGGGCCTGGACGAATCCCGGATCACCTTCGTGAAGGACCGGCCCGGCCATGACCGGCGCTACGCCATCGACGCCACCCGCATCCGCGACGAGCTGGGCTGGGCGCCCCGTCACCGCTTCCGCGACGGCATCCGCGACACGGTCGACTGGTACCTCGCGAACCGGGCCTGGTGGGAGAAGGTGCGCAGCGGCGCCTACCGGGAGTACTACGACCGCCTCTACGGCGCCGGCGGCCGCCACACCTCGACATGAACCGCGCCACGTCGCTGCCCGACGGCCGGGCGCTCCGCCTGGACGACGGCGTCCTGGGCGGGCTGCGGGCCGGCGCGCTCGCGGTCGACGGGGTGTCGGTGCGCGAGGCGCCGGAAGTCTGGGGCGAGACCGCCGCGCTCGCCGCCGATCTGCGGGCCAGGTTCGCCGGCCAGATCCCGAGCGACATCCCCGGCCTGCGCGAGGCCCGCGACCTCTACCGCGCCTTCGGCATGGAGCCCACGCGCCATCGCCCGAGCAGCGAGGCCCTGCTGCGGCGCGTCCTGCAGGGCAAGGACCTCTACCGCCTCAACAACGTCGTGGACGCCTGCAACCTGGCCAGCCTGGAGTTCCTGCTGCCCATCGGCCTCTACGATCTCGATCTCGTGCGCGGCGACGTGACGCTGCGGCTCGGGCGCGAGGGTGAGGGGTACCCCGGCATCCGCAAGGGGCCGGTCAACCTCGCGGGTCGCCTGGCGCTGTGCGACGACGGGGGCGCCTTCGGTTCTCCCACCAGCGATTCCGAGCGCACGTGCGTCCACGCGGGGACGTCACGGCTGCTCGCGGTGATCATGTCCACCCGCGCCACGCCGCCGGAGACGATGCGCTCCCGCGTGGTGCGCTTCGGCGAACTCCTGGTCCGACATTGCGGCGGCGACGTGACGTTCGCCGCGGTGCTGGACGGCGGGCCGTGAGCGCGGCGACACGGACGTGGCGCAGGGCCGCCCGCCTGACGCCGGCCGTCGT
>DYDD01000095.1:0-5187 GCA_020718045.1 Fibrobacter sp.
GATCCTCGTTCCCGGCCTGCACCTCAACGTCCGACCTCCCCGGGAATGAGCCGGGCCAGTTCGCGCAGGGCCGCGCGCGGCGCCTGCTCGGGCCGCGCGTCGGGATCCACGCCCGCGGCGCGGCACCAGCCGGCCGCGGTCGCCTCGTCGACGCCGCACAGCGCGCGCAGGACGGTGGCCGTGCGCTTGCGCCGCTGCTGGAAGAGCCCCTTGACCAGGGCCCGGAACCGCGACAGCTCCCCGTCGTCCCACGCGTCCGGCCGCGGGCGCAGGACGACCACGGCCGACACGACGTCGGGCCGCGGCCAGAACACCGCCGCCGGCACCTGCCGGCGCACCTCCACCTCGAACTGCGAGCCGAGCACCACCGCCAGCACGCCGTACTCCTTGCTGCCAGGACCGGCGGCCAGCCGGGCGGCCACCTCGCGCTGGATCATGAAGACCGCCCCGGCCGCGCGGCGGCGGTGGTCGATGAGCGCGAACAGCACCTCGCTGGTCAGGACGTAGGGCAGGTTCCCGGCCACCACCGGCCGGGGACCGGCCAGATCCAGCGTCGCGGACCAGTCCAGACGCGCGATGTCGGCCTCCACCAGCCGGAATCGTTCCCGTCCGGCCGTTTCCTCCCGCAGGAGGTCGCAGAGGTGACGGTCCACCTCGACCGCGGTCACCGTCGCCCCGGCCTCCAGCAGCGGGAAGGTCAACGCGCCGCCCCCCGCCCCGAGTTCCAGGACGTCCGACCCGAGCTCCAGGCAGTCGGCCGCGATGGCCCGCGCCAGGTTCCCGTCCAGCAGGAAGTTCTGCCCGCGGCGCTTGACCGGGCGCACGTCGTAGGCGCGCAGCAGTTCGAGCTGGCTGCGGTTCAGGGGCTCGCTCACGCCCACCCCCGCGCGCCGCACAGGCGGTCGACGTTGGCCCCGGTGATGCGCGCCAGCTCCGGCGCCGCGAGGCCGCAGATCTCCGCGACGCGGGCCGCGGTGAAGGGCAGGAAGGCGGGTTCGTTGCGGGCGCCGCGGTGCGGCACCGGCGGCAGCCAGGGCGCGTCGGTCTCCAGGACCAGGTGCTCCGGGGCGACGCCGGCCAGGACCTCCGGCAGGCCGCTGTTGCGGTAGGTCACCGGGCCGCCGATCCCCAGCAGGAACCCGTGCGCCACGCCCCAGGCGGCGTGCCCGGCCCCGCCGGCGAAGCTGTGCAGGATGCCGCCCCGCGCCGGCACGCCCGCGGCCTCGAGCTCGTCGACGATGTCGTCCTGGGCGTCGCGCACGTGCAGCACCACCGGCAGGTCCAGGCGCGAGGCCAGCGCGAGCTGGGCCCGCAGCGCCGCCCGCTGCGCCGGGCGCGGTGACAGGTCGCGGTAGAAGTCCAGGCCGATCTCCCCGATCGCCACCACGCGCGGGGCCGCGGCCAGCTCGGCCAGGCGCGCCAGGATGCGCTCGCCGTCCGGCGTGACCGCCCCGTCCGCGCCGGCGATCGTCAGAGCGTCGTGCGGGTGGACGCCGACGGCGGCCCGCAGGCGGCCGTCGCCCCGGGCCAGCTCCACCGAGGCCTCGCTGCTGGGCAGGTCGTAGCCGATGTTGATCAGGCGCGTGACGCCGGCCTTCTCCGCCCTGTCCAGGACCGCATCGACCTCGCCGGCGAACTCGCGGCGGTCCAGGTGCAGGTGGGTGTCGGTGTACAAGCGTCCTCCGGCGACGGGTGATGAAGGGTCCGGGCCCGTGCGCGGCGGGCGCGAGGTCAGTGCTCGGTCGGCCCGTCGCGGAGGCAGGGCTTGCGCGGGCGCCGCGGCCGACCGCGCGGCAGGTCCTGGCGCGCGTCCCAGGTCATCTCGGCCGCGCCCAGCACCATTGTCAGGGCGCCCTCGTCCAGCTGCACCGTGGCGGTCTCGCGCAGCAGGTCGAGCTTGCGGACCCGCCCCTCGCCGCGCGGGGTGGTCACGCGGGCGCCGACGCGCGGCATGCGCGCCAGCGATTCGAGGTACCCCTCGTGCTCGTACGACAGGCAGCAGCGCAGCCGGCCGCACAGGCCCGACAGCTTGTTCGGGCTGAGCGGCAGCTGCTGCCCCTTGGCCATCTTCAGGGTGACGGGGCTGAACTCGCCCAGGAAGCTGCTGCAACACAGCTCGCGGCCGCAGATCCCCATGCCGCCCTTGATCTTCGCCTCGTCCCGCACGCCGATCTGCCGCAGCTCGATCCGCGTGCGGAAGATCGCGGCGAGGTCCTTGACCAGCTGACGGAAGTCGACGCGCTTCTCGGCTGTGAAGAAGAAGGTGATCTTGTTGCGGTCGTACTGGCGCTCGACCGTCACCAGCTCCATCTCGAGGCGGCGCTCCTGGATCTTCTCCAGGCAGATGTCGTAGCACTCCCACTCGTCGGCGCGGTTCTCGTGCAGGCGCTTCAGGTCGTCGGGCCCGCAGGTGGCCAGCACGCCCTGGCGCGCGGCCTCGCGCCGCCAGACGTCCTTGCCGGGGCCGACGTAGCAGACGCGGCCCATGTCGCGGCCGCGGTCCGCCTCCACCATGCAGTAGTCGCCCACGCCGAGGCCGACCGCGCGACGGTTGTGGTAGCAGGCCTTGCGGTGCCCCTTGAACTGCACCATGACCAGGGCGTCGTGATCGGGCGCCGGCGACGCGGCGGCATCCGGCGCCTCGCACGACGCGTCGGGCGGCGCAGCGTCGTCGGGCTCAGGCCCGCGCGGCGGCTCGATCCATTCGGACATGGTCGCTCAGCTCCTGGAACAACACGGCCATCACCAGGCCGAGATTGAGGCTCTGGTCGATCTCGCGCCGGGCCTGCTCGACCGCGTCGATGTCGCGCAGCAGGCCGGCGGGCGTGCGGCGGCCCGCGAGGTCCGCGATCAGGGCGGCGTCGCGGGGCAGGCGCGGCTCCCAGCCGTCGCCGCGCGCGGCGCAGCCCAGGATTTCACTGTAATGGAGATGCATCTGCTCGCAAAGCTGAATCGCCCGGTCACGGCGCTCGGACAGCTCCTTGGCGACGCCGGGACGGGTCACGCCGTCCGCGGCCTCGGCCAGCAGCTCCGCCGGCACCGCCCCCTTGTGCAGCATCTCGGCCGCGATCTGGGCCGTGCCGAGTCGGCCGGCGTCCAGGCCGGCGACGAGCCCGCGGGCCCAGGCCCGCAGCGCGCGCGAGAGGGTCAACCGGGAGCGGGCCGCGCGGCGGGCGTCCCCGTCCGCCGTCAGGGCGTGGTCCGCGGCCTGCGCCGGCGGCAGACCGTAGAGGTCGACCAGCAGCCGCGCCAGCTCGTCGCGCGGGTAGGGCTCGAAGGCCACGCGCTGGCAGCGCGAGAGGATCGTGGGCAGGACCGCGCCACGCAGGCTCGACAGCAGCAGGATCAACGCGCCGGGCGGCGGCTCCTCGAGCGTCTTGAGGAAGGCGTTGGCGGCGCCCGCGCGCAGGCGGTGGGCGTCGCCGACGATCGCCACCTTGTGACGGCCCTGGAACGGTTTGAGGCGCAGGAACTGCAGCACCGACCGGATCGTGAGCGGTCCGGGCCGGTCCGGGTCGCCGATCAGCACCTCGCTCGAACCGGCGAACGACGGGCGGTGGAACGGGTCCTCGGCTTTGGCCGCCAGCAGTTCGCCAACCTCGGCGTCGGCGAGGGACGCCGGCGCGGGGCAGATCCACCGGATGTCGGGATGCTGGAAGCCGAGGGCCTTGCGGCAGCTCTCGCACGCGGCTTCGCGGCGGCAGGCCTCGGGGTCGACGCAGTTGATCAGCCGGGCGATCTCCAGGGCGGTGAGCTCCTTGCCGCTGCCGTCGGGCCCGGCGAAGAGGTAGCTCTGGCCCAGTTTCCCGGACCGCTCCAGGTCCAGGAAGCGGCCGACGACCGGCTCACGTCCGGCGAAGCGCTGCAGCAAGCGACGGCCTCCCTGCCGGCGGGCGCCGGCTCTCAGTCCTTGCGGTCGACCGCGAACCGCGCGCGCAGGCCCTCGACGTAGACGGCCAGGGCTTCCTGCAGCTTCTGGGACTCGACGGCCTGGCGCACCTGGTCGCGCAGCTCCTCGAAGCCCGCGCTCGCGCCGGCGGTCCGCTCGCGCACCAGGAAGATGTAGAAGCCGGCCGGGGTCAGGAACGGCGGCGTGATCGCGCCCGCCGCGGCGTCGGCCAGGTGCTCGCGGATGGTCGGCGACAGGTCGTCCAGGGCGAAGGTGCCGAGTTCGCCGCCGCGCGTGGCGGAGCCGGGATCGACGCTGACCTCGGCGGCCACCTTCGCGAAGGGCTCGCCGGCCGCGAGGCGCGCGTGGGCGGCCTCGGCCTCGTCGCGCGCGCGCGCGACGTCGTCCTCGGTCACCTCGATGGGGAAGAAGATCTGGCTGATCTCGCGCCCCTCCTCCCCGACCTTGTCCACGCGCACGACGTGCAGTCCGCGCTCGGTGACCACGGGCTGGGAGGTCTCGCCTTCCTGCAGCGAGAACACGGCGTCCTCCAGCGCGCGGCTGAACAGCTCGCCCGGGCGGACCAGGCCGATGCGCCCGCCGGCGCCGACGCCGGGGCCTGCGGTGTGGCGGTCGGCGACCGCGGCGAAGGCGTCGCCGCGGCCCAGCTCCTGCATCACGGCCCCGAGCCTGGCCTGCAGCTCGCGCTGGACCTCCGGCGAGGGCTGCACGGCGACCAGGATGTCCGAGAGGGCCAGGGTGTCGGGGGCCGCGGGGACCTCGTCGCGGTGGGCCGCGTAATAGGCCTCGACCTCCTCATCGCGCACCTCGATGCCGGGCCGGATGAAGCGGTTGACCACGGCCCGCATGTAGTGCTGGTCGCGCAGCTGGGAGGCGGAGCGGCGGCGGTAGTCGTCCAGGGTCATCGCGTTGCGCGCAAGTTCCTCCTCGAGCCGCGCCTGCGACCCGTAGTAGCGCACGAGCTGGTCGATGTTCGCCTGGACCTCGCGCTCCACGGACTCCTCGCCGATCTCGATCTCCTCGCGGCGGGCGGCCGCGATGATGAGCTTGCTCTCGATCAGGCGGTCGAGGACCTCGGCGCGGACCGTCGCCTCGTCCTTGTCGTCGGGGGCGCCCATGTTGCGGGCCTCGAGGTGGTAGAGGGCGATCTCGCGCTCGAGGTCGCTCTGCAGGATCGCCTCCTCGTCCACGATGACCATGATGCGGTCGACCAGCTCGGGGGTCGCCGACGACGCGGTCGCCGCCGTCGTGTCCGGCGCCGCCGGGAGCGCGGCGTC
>DYDD01000095.1:5214-10284 GCA_020718045.1 Fibrobacter sp.
CGAGGCCGCCGCCAGAGCCAGGGCCGCCGTCGTCATCCATCGCCGCGCAGTCATCATGCCTGCTTCCTTTCAAAGTGGGCGCCGGGGAGAGGCTCCCCCCGGCGCCCGCGACACCCCCGGGCGTCCGGCGCTACTTGGACGCCTGCTTGGACGCCTGCAGCTGCTCCCAGGAAGGCAGGGAGTCCAGGACGCGGTCGTTGATCTTGATCGGGTACTCGTTGCGCCACTGCGCCAGCAGCGCCTGCAGGGCTTCGTCCTGGCGCTTGCGCTTGACCCTGGCCCCGACTTCGTTGATCACCTCATCGATCTGCTTCTGCCGCCCGGTCGTGACGTTGTCGAGCATGACCAGGCACCAGAGGTCGTGCGACGGGAAGGGCGCGCTGATCTCGCCGGGGCGCGTCAGGGCGAAGAGCCGGTCACGGTCAGCCGACTGCGCGAACTCGTTGATGGAGATCTGCCCTTCCGGCGTGCCGCCGGCGGACTTGTTGCGGGCCGCGAAGACGGCGCTCCAGGGCTGGCCGGCGGCCAGATCGGCGGCGGCCGTCTCGGCGGCCGCCTTGTCCGCGCACATCAGGATGCGGCCGCGGCGCTCCTCGGGCACGCGGTAGACCGCGGGGTTCTCCTCGTACAGGGCGCGGATCGCCTCCATGCCCACGTGCTCGTCGTACTTCACGACCTCGTCGTGGAACAGCGACAGCATGTGCTGCTCGCTGCGCTCGTCTGCCTCGGCGATAACGCGCGGGTCCTTGTCGTAGCCGCGCTCGCGCGCCTCGGCGGCGAAGAGGGCCTGGTCCACCAGGTCGCCGAAGAGCTTGTTCTTCACGCCGCCGAGCAGGGTGTTGCGCTTCGGCCGCTGGAAGACGCTCATCTCGTCGTACTTGGCCTTGTAGTCCCCGATGGTCCAGACCTGGGGCTCCTGGTCGGAGTCGGGCCGGAAGCTGAAGAAGAAGCGCCCCAGCTCCGACGCCGGGACGTCCAGGCGCTGCAGCCGCTCCTTCTCGACGGGCTTCTGGGTCGCCTGGTCGAGGTAGGGCTCCTCCTGGGGCATGCCGTTGAAGACGATCCACAGCGCGGCGTCGTCGTACTTGAACTCGTGGCGCTCGCGGCTCTCCTTGATAAAGGTCGCCTCGCGCAGCTTGGCGCGCTTCTGGGAGATGGTCGCGCGGATGCGCTCGCGGTACTCGTCGTCCAGGGGGCGCTCGCGCACGGTCACCATGCTGTCCAGGCGCACGACCCAGTAGCCGTAGACGCTCTCGATGGGGCGGCTGACCTCGCCGACTCCCAGCTCGAAGAGCGGGCGCTCGAACATGTCGTCGGCCGTGCCGTACTGCAGCTGCATCCGGTAGTCGTTGGTGGGGCCGCGCGACCCGTCGTTGTACTCCTCGGCGACGGTCTCCCACAGGCCGCCGTCCAGCACCGCCTGGCGGGCCTTGGCGGCGTCGGCCTCGAAGTTGCAGATGATGAACTCGAAGTGCCGGACCTGCGTGCGGCGGTCGTGGTAGGCCTTGATCTCCTCCACCGACACCTCCTCGCCCGGCATCTGGATCAGGTCGGTGCGCATCACCTGGGTCGACTGGTAGTAGGTGACCGCCTCGACGAGCTTTTTGACGTCCTCCTGCTCGTCGTAGCCGAGCTCCTTGGCCTTGAGCACCATCAACTCCTTGTTGATGATGACGTCCAGGAACGCGCGCCGCCCGGCCGGGGCGGCGGTGTCGAAGGCCTTGCCCGCCGCGTCGCGGGGCAGGTCGTTCTCGGCCATCTTCTGCAGACGGGTCACGTAGTACCCGGCCGTGACCTTGCGTTCGCCGACGTTCACGACGATGCGCCCGTCCTCCTGGTCGGCGCCCGCCGCCGGTTTCTTGGACTTGTCGCCGCAGCCGGCGGCTCCCAGGACCAGCGCGAGCGCCGCCGTCGCGGCGGCCGCGGCGAGGAACCTGCGTGCGTTCGAGGTCATGACGTCTCCTTCACTCGACTCAGGGGTTTCGGGGGCGCGGCGGCGGCCGGATCGCCGCCCGCGTCCTCGCGCAGACGATCGATGAGGTCCAGGATGTGGTAGGCCGCGGCGGGGGCGTCGTCGCGGGTCGCCGGGATCTTCAGCTCTAGCTGGTCGACGGCCCTGAACATCAGCCCCTTGGGACCGGTTCCCATCAAACCGCGTAGTATAAGGGGAGAGGGCTCCCTTCCGCCAGCGAAAAACAGGCTCAACTCCCGCCGGCCGACCCGGATCTCCTCCACGCCGTTGCGCGCCGCCAGGGCCCGGATCCGCCCGATCTGCAGCAGGTTGGCGACCGGCGGGGGCGGCGGGCCGTAGCGGTCGCGGATCTCGTCCGCGACCAGCCGGAAGCCGCGGTCGTCGGCGATCCGCACCAGGCGGCGGTAGAGGTCCATCTTCTGCTCGGGGTCCCCGATGTAGTCGTCGGGCAGGTAGGCCGGCAGCTTCAGGTCGATCTTGACGTCCAGCGCCGTCGCGCGGCCGTCGCCGCGCAGTTCGCAGACGGCCTCGTCCAGCAGGCGGCAATAGAGGTCGAAGCCGATGGCCTCGAGGTGCCCGTGCTGCTCCTGTCCCAGGATGTTGCCGGCGCCGCGGATCTCCAGGTCTCGCATCGCGATGTGGTAGCCGGAGCCCAGCGCCTGGAACTCCTGCAGCGCCGACAGCCGCCGTCGTGCGTCCTGCGAGAGGGCCTCCCCCGGCGGCGTCATCAGGTAGGCGAAGGCGCGCTGGCTGGAGCGGCCGACCCGGCCGCGGATCTGGTAGAGCTGGGCCAGGCCGAAGCGATCGGCGCGGTCGATGACGATCGTGTTGACCCGCGGCATGTCCAGCCCCGACTCGATGATCGTCGTGGTGACCAGCACGTCGAACTCCTGGGCCAGGAAGGCGGCCATCACCCGCTCCAGCGCGTCCTCGTCCATCTGGCCGTGGGCGACGCAGACCCGGACGCTGGGCAGCAGCTCGCGGACCTTCGAGGCCGTGGCCTGGATCGTCTCGACCCGGTTGTGCACGAAGAAGACCTGGCCGCCGCGGTGCAGCTCGCGCAGGATCGCCTCCTGCAGCACCTCCTCGCTGTAGGCGCAGATCTCGGTGTGGATCGGCAGGCGGTCGCGCGGCGGGGTGGTGATCAGCGACATGTCGCGCGCGCCCATCAGCGACAGGTACAGCGTGCGCGGGATGGGCGTGGCGCTGAGGGTCAGCACGTCCACCTCCTTGCGCAGCTGCTTCAGCCGCTCCTTGTGGCGCACGCCGAAGCGGTGCTCCTCGTCGATGACCAAGAGGCCGAGCCGCTGGAAGCGGACGTCGCGGGACAGCAGCCGGTGCGTGCCGATCAGCACGTCCAGTTCGCCCTCGCGCGCGCGGCGCACCACCTCGCGCTGCTGGCGGGGCGACTGGAAGCGGCTCAGCACCGCCACGCGGGCCGGGAAGTCGCGGTAGCGCTCGGCGAAGGTCTCGCCGTGCTGGTGGGCCAACAGCGTCGTGGGGCAGAGCACGGCGGCCTGGCGCCCCGCCTCGACCGCCTTGAAGGCGGCGCGCATGGCGACCTCGGTCTTGCCGTAGCCGACGTCGCCGCAGACCAGGCGGTCCATGGGCTGCGCGCGCTCCATGTCGCGCTTGACGTCGGCGATGGCGGTCAGTTGGTCGCGCGTCTCCTCGTGCAGGAAGGACTCCTCGAGCGAGCGCAGCAGGTCGCCGTCGTCCGGGAAGGCGAAGCCGGGCAGGCTCTGGCGCGCGGCGTAGAGGTTCAGCAGCTCGGCCGCCATGGCCTGGATCGCCTTGCGCGCCTTGCGGGTCACGCGGGCCCAGGACGCGGTGCCCAGGCGGCTCAGCTCCGGCGCCGCGGCGCGGTCGCTGCTGAAGCGCTCGACCAGGCCGATCTTCTCGACCGGGACGTAGACCTTGTCCCCGGCCGCGTACTCCAGCAGCAGGCACTCGCGCTCGGCGTCCTGGACCGTGATGCGCCGTAGGCCGCGGTACAGGCCGATGCCGTACTCGACGTGGACCACGTACTCGCCCGCCTGCAGGTTGCCGGAGTCCTTGACCACCGCGCCGCCGCGGAAGCGGGCGCGGGCCGGGCGCTGGTAGCGGTCGAAAAACTCGTGGTCGGTCACCAGGGCGAGCCCGGCTGCCGGCCACAGGAAGCCCTCGGCGAGGCGGCCCACCGCCGGCATCGCCGCGGGCAGGGCCCCTTCCTGCTCCAGCAGCAGCTCGGCGAGGCGGCTGGCCTGTCCCTGGTTGTCGCAGAGCACGCAGGCGAAGCGGCCCTCCTTCTCCCACGCCGACAGCGCCGCGGCCAGCCGCGCCACATCGCCGCCGCGCAGGCCCGGGCGGTGCGTGTCGAAGCGGGCGGTCTCGACGGCGTCGCGCTCCAGCCAGCGCACGGGGTCGTCCCCGATCCAGCCGCCGCTCAGCGCGGCCTGGGGCAGCGTCAGGGCGGCCAGTTCGCCGACCGGGGCCACCAGCTCGGCGGTGTCCGGCAGCCAGGGGTCGTGGCGCAGGCGCGTCTCGCGCAGGCGCGGGATCTCCTCGTCCAGCAGCTCGGACTGCGCGGCCAGCGCCGCCGGGTCGCTCCAGATCAGGCAGGCGTCGGGGGGCAGGTGGTCGGTGAGCAGGGCGGTCGCGCCGAACAGGGGCAGGAAGGCCTCGAGGCCGGCGGCGTGGACGCGCTCCTCGAGGCGGGCGTCGAGGTCCAGCCGGTCGTCGTCGGCCAGCTCCTTGTCCTCGACGAGCTGCTCGACGCGCAGCTGCGCCTCCAGGACAGCTTCGTCGTCCAGCACGAGGTGGCTGACCGGCAGCACGTCGATCCGCTCGAGCTTCGCGAGCGTGCGCTGGGTCGAGGGGTCGAAGGCGCGCAGCGAGACGATCTCGTCGTCGAAGAATTCCACGCGCAGCGGGTGGTCCCCGGGCGGGAACAGGTCGATGAGCGCGCCGCGCCGCGCGTACTCGCCGGTGCGGGCGACCAGGCCGGCGCAGGCGTAACCCAGCTCTCCCAGTCGCGCGCAGAACGCCTCGCGGTCGTGGCGGCCCCCGACGGCCAGCGCGAGCGTGGCCGCCGCCAGGCGCGACGGCGACAGCCCCCG
>DYDD01000096.1 GCA_020718045.1 Fibrobacter sp.
GTCCGCGGCACCGGCGCCGACGGCGACACCAAGCAGCAGCACGCCGCAAGCCAAGCCCGCCAGTCCCGGGATAGCTCGACGCCGATGCCGATGTGTCATGCCACCCCGCCAAGCCGTCCCACTGGCCTGCCATTTCGTCATGGTCCGGAGATCTTCACGGAGAACAGTCGAGCGCGCCCGACGCGGATCCAATCACCTATCGTGAATGTCGTCAAGGTATTGCCGACATGCCTCCCGACGTCGACCGATCGGGCACAGCCCTTGTAGTAGAGGGCGCGACCGTGCGTGAAGCGCCGCCGATGCGGCCACCGATAGGACCGACCCGACACAGGAGGAACGCCATGACCGCCAACCTGATGCCCATGAACCTCGCGACGCTGCTGGACACCTTCTTCGCGCCCGCGGTCGCCTGCTCCGGCTCCGATCCCGAGCTGTGGACCGCCCCGCGCACCGAGGTGTACGAGGGCGACAAGGACTACATCATCCGCATGGACCTGCCCGGGGTCAACCGCCAGGACCTCGAGATCGAGATCGAGAACGACTCGCTGACGGTCAAGGCCCGGCGCGAGCCGAAGCACGAGGAGGGCTACCGCACCGTGCGCCGCGAGCAGACCGGCGCCATCACCTACCGCCGCTCCTTCGACCTGGTGCGCCAGATCGATCCCGAGGGCGTCAAGGCGCTGCTCGAGGACGGCGTGCTCTCGATCACGCTGCCCAAGCACGCCCAGGCCCTGGCCCGGCGGATCGAAGTGAAGTGACCGCGGCCCGACACGGACGTCGGCGCGCGAGATTGGCCGGGACATCGTCCCGGCCGTCTCGTATAATACCATCATCATGCGGCTGATCAGCTTCCGACATCCCGACGGGCACCGGCCGGGCGTGGCCCTGACCGACAAGGTCTGCCTCGACCTGCTGGCCGCGGACCACTCCCTGCCCCGTTCCTGGAACGCGCTGTTCGCGCGCATGGACGAGGTGCGCGCCCTGGCCGAGCGCTGGCGCAACCCCAGCGACGTCATCGACGGCGTGCCCCTGTTCTCCCGCTCGAAGTACCCCCTGCTGCCGCCGATCCCGTACCCATCGAAGATCATCGGCGTGGGCCTGAACTACCGCGACCACGCCGACGAGCAGCGCAAACCGCCGCCGCCGCGCCCGATGCTGTTCAGCAAGGCCACGACCTGCCTGCAAGCCGACCACGAACCGATCCTGCTGGACCCCGACCTGACCCAGGTCGACGCCGAGGCCGAACTCGCGGTGGTGATCGGGCGCCAGGGCCGCGGCATCACCCGCGCGGACGCGCCGTCCTACATCGCGGGCTACATGTGCTTCAACGACGTCTCGGACCGCGAGGCCCAGCAGGCCGACAAGCAGTTCTTCCGCGGCAAGAGCCTCGACACCGGCGGCCCATGCGGTCCCTGGCTGGTCACTCCCGACGAGCTGCCCCACCTTGCGGGCGGGCTCGACATCACCGGCACGCTGAACGGCGAGGTCGTCCAGCACAGCAACACCGAGCAGCTCATCTTCCCCATCGACGAGCTGATCCGCTTCGCCAGCCTCCACATGACGCTGCTGCCGGGCGACATCATCACCACCGGCACCCCCGGCGGCGTAGGCGCCTACCGCGATCCCCCCCGCTTCCTGCGCCCCGGCGACGTCTACGACGTCGCGATCGAGGGCGTGGGCCTGTTGTCCAACCACGTCGAGGCCTTCTAGCCCCCTCCCGCTCCTCCGGTCAAGTCGGCCGCGCGGCGGCCGATGACAGGCGCGATGCACCGCCGTCCCCGCGCGCCCCAACCCCGGAGCCGAGCCATGGCCCGTGCCGCGACCGCCAACCCGTTCCAGATGGTGAAGCTCCTGCTCGCCCTGCCCCGCTACGAGACCTACCTGCGGCCCCAGGCCGCGATGGTCGGCGAGCGCGACTTCCGGCTCTGCCTGGCGCAGTTGCTGCAGGTCCTGGCCGGCCGCCTGCTCGTGGCGGTGGAGATGCGCGGCCGCGCCTTCGGCCCCGAGCAGCACGAGATCATCGAGGAGACGGCCGAGGACCTCGGCGTGCTCATCACGCACCTGAACCGCCGCGGCGTGATCCGCCTGTCCCGCCCGCTGCCGCGCACCGTCGCCGAGCTGGGCGAGATCGACGCCCGGCTGGTGCTGCTGCTCGAGCAGGCCTGGCGCGGCGTGCACGAGCTGCTGCGGCCGACCCTCGCCGGCGAGGAGTTCGTGCAGGAGGCGCAGCGGCTGGGCGGGATCCTGGAGGCCTTCGCCGAGGCCTCCGAGGAGCGCAACCGGCGGCTCGGCTTGGGCTGGGAATCGGAGATCGGCCTGGATCCCTTCACCGGCCGGCGCAAGGACTGATCGACGTGACGCGTCGCGACGGCCACCCGCTCGACCACCGCGCACCCTGGGAGAGCGGCGAGGCCCGCGAGCGGCCGTGCGCCTGGTCGTCGCGCCCCGACGGCGGCGCCGTCGAGGGACCGTTCGACCTCGGGTTCGCGGCCGCCCACGGTCTCGAACTGACGGTCGGCCGCGGCGAGACCGCGCTGGTGGTCCGGCGCGGCGAGCTGCTCGCCGTGCATTTGGAGGGCCGCCACCTGCTGCGGGTCGCGGACGGCTGCGACGGCGCCCTGCCGAGCAACGGCCTGCTCACGCTGTGCCACGACGACCGGATCATCCCGGTCCCCTGGCACGGTCCGATCCCGCTGCCCGGCCGCCGCTCCCCCGCGCCGCTGGTGGCCCTGGCCGCCGGCCGTTTCGATGTCCTGATCGTCGATCCGGTGCGCCTGCAGCGGACCGTGCTGCGCGACGGCATCGCCCCCGGCGCGGACCTCTGCTGTGCGGCGCTCGGGCACCTCGTGCCGACCGTCTCCGCGCTCTGCCTGTCCCGCCGCGGCGGCTCTCCCGGCAGCCCCGAACTGCAGGACGTGCTGGCCGGGCTGACGCCGGGCGACCTCGACGCCGAACTCGCCAGGTACGGCCTGGTCTGCGCCGCCCTGCACCCAGGGCCCGACACCGCGGCGCCGGTCGAAGGGCCCGTCGCTCCACTCCTGCATCTCGTCTGACGGAACGCGCGGCCGCCTTGCCCATCCCGGGGCTTCCGTGCTACGTTGCCCCCCGTCACCTCCGCGACGCCGGCGACGGCGCCGCCTGCCTGGTCCCCGACGGAGCGGGAGCACGGATGCCGTCCCACACTTCCCCGCCGGTCCGCCCGCGACGACTCGCCGCGACCGTCTGCGCGGCGCTGGTCCTGCTCGGCGCCGCCGCCGCGCGCGCCCAAAACGAGCTCGTCCAAGACGCACTCACCCAAGACGCGCCCGTGTTCGGCTCGATCACCGTCGAGGGCAACACCTCCACGCAGTCCGCGCTCATCCTGCACGAGCTCGGCTTCGCCGAGGGCGACCCCTTCGACTTCGGCGTCCTGGACCGGGCCTGGGAGCACCTGGAGGACCTGGGCTGGTTCGCCTACGTGGACCTCGCGGTCGACGACGAGGGCGGCGACGTCGTCCCGGTCACCGTGGTCGTCGAAGAGGACGCGACGCTGCACTACTACCCGATCATCGACTACGACCGCCGCTGGGACGTGCTGCTCGGCGCCCGCGTCTACGACGTCAACCTCCGTGGCCGGGGCGAACGCCTCTCCCTCGCCGCCACCTGGTATGCGCGGCACGGCTACGACGTCGACTGGGAGCACCCCTGGCTGTTCGGCGTGGACGGCCTGTCCTGGGGCCTGGACGCCGGCTGGGAGCGCGCCGACTTCGTCCACCGCGACACGGACTTCGACCGCTGGCGGCTCGGTGCCCGGATGCGCTGGGACTACCGCCGTCCCCTGTTCGCGCAGGCCGAGCTGTTCGCCGGCGGCTTCCGCCAGGACAGCGCCATGAGCGACCTGCCGGATCCCTGGCCGGCCGCGACGCGCCGCCGCACGACCCTGCGCGGCACCCTCGGTCTCGACAGCCGCGACCAGCCCTGGTACCCCACGCGCGGCTTCTACCAGCGCCTGATGGCCGAGCGCGTCCTCGGCGACGGGTTCGACGACGTCACGCTGCTGACCGGCGATCTGCGGGCCTTCCTGCCGCTACCCTGGGGCCACGTGCTGGCGCTGCGCACCTGGGGCCGACGCGCCGAAGGCCGCGTCCCCCCCGAGGACCTGCTCTGGTGGGGCGGCCCCGAGACCCTGCGCGGCTACGGCTACGCCGGCATGGTGGGCGACGAGGGCTTCCTGCTGAGCGCCGAGTACCGCTGGCCGCTGTTCCTGATGACGATCTCCGGCGACGGGCGTGTCATCGGCGTGGGCCTGCACGCCTTCTCCGACCTCGGTGCGAACTGGTTCGACGGCGGCGGGCGCCACCCCTTGGCCAGCTGGGGCGGCGGCGCGCACATCAACATCTCGAACCACCAGTTCCGCTTCGAGCTGGCGGTGCCCGAGCACGACGACACGGTGTTCCAGTTCATGGACTCCTTCAATTTCTGAGGGGAGGTGGAGATGCTGCCCGGGGAGAAGGTCTACCTGACCCGCTTCGCCAAGAGCGCCGGCTGAGCGGCCAAGCTCGGCCCGGAGGGCCTCGAGGCGATCCTCGCGAACCTTCCCGACACCCGGCGTCCGGAGTTGCTGGTCGGCTACGAGACGTCGGACGATGCCGCCGTCTACGCGCTGACCGCCGAGCACGCCCTGGTCGCCACGGCCGACTTCATCACCCCGGTGCTGGACGACCCGCGCGCCTTCGGGGCGGTGGCGGCCGCCAACTCCCTGAGCGACGTCTACGCCATGGGCGGCACGCCGCTGGTCGCGCTGAACCTCTGCGGCTTCCCCGAGAAGACGCTGCCGCCCGAGGTCATGGGCGAGATCTTCGCCGGCGCCGCCGACGTCTGCCGCGAGGCGGGGGTCGTGATCGGCGGCGGCCACACCGTGCGCGACGACGAGGTGAAGTTCGGGCTCGCGGTGACCGGGGTCGTGCACCCCGACCGCATCCTGCGCAACAGCGCCGCCCGCCCCGGCGACCTGCTGGTGCTGACCAAGCCGCTGGGCACCGGCGCGCTGGCGGCGGCCCTGAAACAGGGCGCGCTGCCCGAGACGGGGCCGGACTACGCGGCCCTCGTCGCCGCGATGACCGCCCTGAACCGCTGCGGCGCCTTCCTGCACGCCTGCGGGGTGCGGGCCTGCACCGACGTGACCGGGTTCGGCCTCGCGGGGCATGCCGCCGAGATGGCGCTGGGCGCCGGCCTGCGCTTCGACCTCGATACCGCCGCGCTGCCCCTGCTGCCCGACGCGGTCGGCCTCTGCGGCCGCGGCTTCACCTGCGGCGGCACGCGGTCCAACCGCGCCTTCGGCGCCTCGCGCGTCGGCTACGCGCCGTCGCTCGGCGAGGACCTGATCGGCCTGGTCAACGACCCCCAGACCTCCGGCGGCCTGCTCTTCGCCGTCCCGCCCGACCGCTGCGAGGAGGCCCGCGCGACCGCCCTGGCCCGCGGCGCCCTCTGCGCGGCCGTCGTCGGCGAGGTCCGCCCCCTCGCCCACGGTTCGACTCCTGTTTTCTTCCGATAAATTGAAACATGGTGCTCCTTTCCGCTCAAGACCGTCCCTGCGGGGCCGATAGCTTCCCCACATCCGGACTTGGCGGCGCGACCCCCCGGTGAGGAGATTGAGGGGACCGGGAGGCGCGACGCGAGGGATCCGGGCGAAATCGAGGAGGAGCCTCCCTTGTCGACCGCGACCCTGTCCCTGAAGACCATCCACCCTCGCGACCTCAAGCTGGTCGTGAAGGAAGTCCCCACGCTGCCCATCGTGTACCAGCAGCTGTTCAGCAAGATGAGCGATCCCCAGGTCTCGGTGCCGCAGCTCGCCGAGATCGTCTCGCGCGACCAGGCCCTGACCACCAAGATCCTCAAGCTGGTCAACTCGGCCTTCTACGGCTACAAGCAGGAGATCAACACCATCAGCCGCGCGATGGTGATCCTCGGCTTCCGCACGGTGCGCAACGCGGCGCTGGCCATCAGCGTCTTCGACTACGTGGCCGGCATGGAGGAGGACAGCCGCTTCCCGATCGAGGACTTCTGGAAGCACAGCCTCTGCACCGCCACGATCTGCAAGATCCTGGGACAGGAGACCGGCATCAAGCAGCAGGAGGAGACGTTCACCGCCGGCCTGCTGCACGACATCGGCAAGCTGATCATGAAGAAGTACTTCACGGAGGATTTCGACGAGGTCTGCAACCACGCGCTGAACCACGGCCAGTGCTGGATCGCCACCGAGTCCGAGCTGCTCAGCGTCGACCACACCAACGTCGCCAAGGCGGTGCTGCGCAGCTGGAACTTCCCGGCGAACCTGGTCGAGTCCGTCCAGTGCCACCACAGCCTGAGCTCCGGCACCTCCTACCCCGGCCTGGTGGCCCTGGTGAACGTGGCGGACCACCTCTCCTACCAGCTCGGCATGGGCGCGCCGGCGAGCCTCGCGGCCGCCGACGTCGACCCCTGGGCGCTGAACGAGCTGAACCTCACGCTGGAGAGGGCGATGCGGCTGCAGGACAAGTTCCTCGAGGAGACCAACCAGTCGCTGGAGATCATGCAGATCATCCAGTAGGGACACGGCGATCGCAACGGCCCCGGTCCGGCTCGCGCCGGGCCGGGGCTTTCGTTCGCCGGAGAGCGTTCAATCCGCCTCGTCGACGGACGGCTCCACCAGTTCGGCCGCTTGCGGCTGCCGCAGAGCGTGATCCAAGGTCGCGATTTCGGGGAGGGGTTCGCCGACCGCAGCGCCGAGCTGTTCGAAGCGGCGGGCCTGGGGCAGGACGTTGCGCTCCAGGGAACCCACGAACTTGTTGTAGCTGAGAACCGCGCGGTCGAGGTTCTGGCCGTGCTGCGCCAGATGGACGGCCATGGTGCGCAGGCGCGCGTAGAGGTCGCGGCCGAGATCGCTGATCTCGCGCGCGCTCTCGGCCAGCTTCTGCTGGTTCCAGCCGTAGGCCACGGCGCGCAGCAGCGCGATCAGCGTGGTGGGCGAGGCGGGGATGACCTTCTCGTTGACGCCCTTCTCGATGAGCGACGGGTCCTGGGCCAAGGCCTGGCCGAAGATGTTCTCCCCCGGCAGGAACATCACCACGAACTCGGGCGACGGCGCGAACTGGCTCCAGTAGTTCTTGAGCCCGAGCTTGCGCATGTGGTCCTGGATGTGGCGGGCGTGGTCGGCGAGCAGCGCGCGCCGGCGCTCCTCGTCCCCGGTCTCGACGGCCGCGAGGTAGGCGTCCAGGGGCGCCTTCGCGTCGACCACGACCTGCTGGCCGCCGGGCAGGCGCACGATCATGTCGGGGCGCAGCCGGCCATCGTCGCCCTCGGCCGTGGCCTGCTCCACGAAATCCACGTGATCGAGCAGGCCCGCCATCTCGACGACCTTGCGCAGCTGCAGCTCGCCCCAGCGGCCGCGCACCTCGGGCCGGCGCAGGGCCTGCACGAGGTTGGAGGTCTCGGACTTCAGGGCGCGCTGGTCGTCGTTGACCGTGCCGATGAGCCGCACCAGGTCGGCGTGCGTCGCCGCCCGCTGCTTCTCGAGCTGGGTGATCTCGAGGGTGACCTTGGCGAGGGTGTCGCCGATGGGCTTGACCAGCCCCTCGACCGCCTGCTGGCGCTGGGCCAGCTCGCCGGCGGCGCGGGCCACGACCTTCTCCAGCTCCGGGCGCGCGAGCTGCAGGAAGCTCTCGTTGTTCAGGCGCAGCGCGTCGGCGGCAACGGCCAGGAAGGCGTCGCGCTGCGCGCCGCCGTCGCGGTCGCGCCGGGCCAACTCGTCCTCGAGGCGCGCGGTCTTCTCGCGCAGCGCCGCCTCGCGGGCGCGCGCGAGCAGGTGGACCAGGAACCCGCCCGCGAGCAGACCGGCCAGGGCGGCGAGCCACGCGGCCACGGGCTAGTCCTGCTCGCGGATGAGGTTGGTGAGGCCCATCTGATCCTCGAGGCGCTCGACGAGGATGGAGCGGGTCAGGGAACAGGCTTCCGTGATCTTCTGGGAGCGCAGGCTGTAGTAGACGTTGATGCCGTCCTTGCGCGTGTTGACGACGCCGGCCTGCCGCAGCACGGCCAGGTGCTGCGAGGTGTTGGCCTTGGGGATCTCGAGCCGCTCGGCCAGCTCATTGACGCAGATCTCGCCCGCCTCCTTCAGGATGTCCAGGATCTCGAGGCGCTTCGGGTTCGAGAGCGTCTTGCACAGTTCGGCTTGCATCTCGTAGAGCTTCTTGTCCACGTCGGTCCCCTTGGCTGGCTGCCCGTTCTGCGGATGTCGGCTTGACCGCCGCGGCCGGCCCGCGGTTGCCGATAAATTAACGACCTTATCTGCAACTGTCAAAGTCAAAGTACTGCATAACTGCATAGACGTCTACCTGAAGATTCCGCGATTCAGGAGAGCTCGGGCGGCAGGTCGAACTTCACGTTCTCTTCCAACACGATACGCGGCTGGACCCGCCAGCCGGCGTCCTCGAAAAAGCGGACGATGTCTTGGACCAGGTATTCCGGCGCCGAGGCGCCGGCGGTCAGGCCGACCAGGTCCAGGGACGCCAGCTCCGCGCGGGGCAGGTCGCCGGTGCCGCCGACGAGGTCGGCCGGCACGCCGGCCAGGCGCGCCACTTCACCCAGACGCAGGGAGTTGCTGCTGTTGTCCGAGCCGACGACCAGCAGGCGCTGGATCCCTTCGGCCAGCAGCGCCTTCACGGCGTCCTGCCGGTTCTGGGTGGCGTAGCAGATGTCGCTGTGGGCGGGACCTTTCAGATCGGGCCGGCGGCGTTGTAGGATCTCGATGATCTCGCGGGTCTCGTCCACGCTCAAGGTCGTCTGGGTCACGTAGAAGAGGTCCCGGCCCTCCGGCAGGACCACCGTCTCGGCGTCCCGGGCCGACGTCACCAGCGTGATGGCGTCGGGCGCCTCCCCCATCGTGCCGACCACCTCGTCGTGACCCGCATGGCCGATCAGCAGGATGTGGCGGCCGCGGCCGGCGTGGCGTTCGACCTGGCGGTGGACCTTGGTGACCAGGGGGCACGTGGCGTCCACGACGCGCAGGCCGCGCCGGTCGGCCTCGGCACGCACCGCGGGAGAGACGCCGTGAGCGCTGAAGACCACCGTGCCGCCGGCCGGCACCTCGTCCAACTCCTCGACGAAGACCACGCCGCGTCGCACGAAGTCGTCGACCACGGCCCGGTTGTGGACGATCTCCTTGCGGACGTGAAGCCGGCCCTCGACAAGCGGGAGCATCTGCTCCACGATGGCGATCGCCCGCTCGACGCCGGCGCAGAACCCGCGCGGTCCGGCCACCAGCAGCGTCCTCTCGATCGACGGGGGGGGCATGCGATCCTCCAGATTCGTATCGAACCCCGGTCCGGGCCCTACGGTCCCGATTCGCTGCAGGATAGGCCCGTTCGGCGGGGGGAGCAAATTTCTGGTTTCGGGGCTTGACAGTCTTATATTCTAATATATAATTGTATTCGCAGTTGATTGTATATGGTTCTCGTCACGGGAGGCTTCGCGCATGACACTCCACCGGATCCTGCGGCTCGTGGCCGGCGCCTTCGTGCTGCTGAGCCTGGCCCTGGCCCACTTCGTCAGTCCCAACTGGTTGTGGTTCACGGCCTTCATCGGCCTGAACCTGCTCCAGTCGGCCTTCACCGACTGGTGCCCCCTGATCACGATGCTCAGGAAGGCCGGCGTCCCGGAGTCCCGCGACGCGGGTCCCCGCTAGCCAAACGATCGTCCGGAGAGGGAGAACCATGCAGATTCCAGGCAACAAGACGGGATCCCGGTTCGCCGCTGCCAGCGGCGTCCTGGCGGTCCTGGCGACGCTGTCGCTCCTGGCCGGTCCCGCCGCCGCGGCCGCGGATACCGGGCTTGAGGAGATCGGCGTCGTGCGCGACGACACCCTGTTCGTCGACCGCGCGTCGGTGATCACGGCCGCGCTGCGGCACAACGAGATGCTCGCCGCCGGCGGCGAGATGCGGGCCGCCGCGGACGCCGACGCCCTCGGCGCCTGGCGCGGCTTCCTGCCCCGCGTCTCGCTCGGAGCGTACCGGCTGCGCACCGACGACGCCCTGTACGGCTTCGGGTTCAAGCTGAACCAGCGGCGTGCGACCATGGCCGACTTCGCGGCGCCGCCCGCCGGCAACGCCCTGAACGAGCCGGGCGTCGGCGAGAACAACATCATGCAGGTGCGCGTGCAGCAGCCGGTGTTCAACGCCGGCATGGCGCTCTACGGCAAGAAGGCGGCCGACGCGATGGCCGGCGCCGCCCGCCACGAGCAGGCCCGCGCCGCCGAGACGGTGCGCTTCCACGCCGTGCAGGCCTACGAGGGGCTCGTGCTGGCCAAGGCCTACGAGACGGTGCTGCTCGCCGCGCTGGCCTCGGCCGACGGGCACGTGGCGCAGGCCCAGGCCATGGTCGACAACGAGATGGCCACCGAGGCCGACCTGCTCCAGGCCAAGGTCCACCGCGACGGCCTGCGCCAGCGCCTGATCGAGGTGCGCAACCAGGCCGCGACGGCGGGCGACCACATCCGGCTGCTGACCGCCGTGGACACGCCGCTGCCGTTGGCCCCG
>DYDD01000372.1 GCA_020718045.1 Fibrobacter sp.
CTCGACGGCCTCCCACACGTCCTTGAACTTCTTCACGCGGCCGACCTCGATGGCGAGCGCCTTCGCGTCCACCACTTCAAACACAGCGGGCGCGCTCATCGCCCGTCCCCTCCGATGAACCGCTCCGGGTAAAGCCGCCGCCAGATGCCGAGGCGCGGCGCCTCGATCTCGTCACGGCGCATGAATCGAATCCGATACGAGAGCGGAAGGCCAGGAAAGGCGCTCATGGCGGCCGTGGCGTTGCTGTCCACTAGACGCCCTCCACTGTTCACCTGGCCGCCTCCGCAGCCGCCTGCTGCTGTTTCTTGGCGCGCTCCCAATGCTCGCCGAACATGAGCCGGCCCATCGCCTCGATCTTCTCCGCGTTGCCGCCGGTGCCGGCGGCGATCTCGCGGGCGCGCGCGTCGTTGACGAGATCGAGGGCCTTCTCCGCGGTGGACGCCATGAACTTCGACTCGTCGAGGTCCAGCTTGCGGTCGGTCTGCGCGGCCTCGCGCTCGCGCAACTCGATCTTCCGCCGCTCGTGGTCGCCGTCGCGGATCGTCGAGACAATCGTGTTGAGCAGTTCGAGCTTCTCCTCGTCGGGCGCCTCCAGCATCTCCATGAGCTGGCCGCCGAGCATCGCGGAAAACCCGTCGCCGAGGCCCGCGTCGGCGGCCTGGGCGAGACGGAAACACCGCTCCGCGCGCCCGGTCGTCTTGTCCATCTCGGCCTGCGACGCGAGCCACCCGGCGTAGCCGCCCGCGCGCCAGTCGCTCAGGTTCTGCGGCGTCACTTCCTCGCCGCCGAAGTCGGTCGCCAGGGTCGCCTTCGCCTCCGGCAGTCCGTTCAGCCATGCGCGAATCCTTGAGCCGGAGACGTTGTCGCGGAGCTTCCGGTTGAGTTCCTCGCGGATCGGCAGCGGCAGCCGCGCGATCTTGCCGCGGCGGGATTTGGGGCGTGCGGCGCTCATGGTCGTCAGATGCAAAGCCGCGGCCACGCGACGAGTCAAAGCGTTGCGGAGACGACGCCGGCCACGAACGCGCCGGCGAGCAGCGGGAGGCTGACGTTGCGCCGGTCGGCAATCGCCTTAAGGACGCCGACGGCCGCGACGAGGAAGAGGATGAAAATCACGATATTCACGCGGGCCGGGTCACTTTCCGTTTCCGGGCGGCGACCAGGGCCTTGTCATCAGCCTTGAGTTTTCAGCCTTCAGCTTTCGGCCTTCAGCTTCCATCACTGAGGGCTGAGAGCTGAGGGCTGAGAGCTGAGAGCCGAGGACTGAGAGCTGAGAGCTGAGAGCTGAGGCCCGCTGTTTGTAAGCAACAACCTGCGCCTCGTGGCCTTTCGCCAGCGCGTCAATCCGGGTCTGCAGTTCCGCGCCCTTCTCTTTCGCCCGGTCAAAGTGGCCGAGCGCGCTGGTGAGCCGGCCGTCGGCGGCCTTCAACGGCGGCAGCGCGAGCGCGGCGCCGCCCTTCTCGACGCGGGCCGTCCCGGTGCGGAGATTGGTCTGCGCGGCCTCGACGTCCGCGCGGGCTTCATGCACGACGTTGCTCGCGGCGGTGATCGTCGCGGGCGGCGGCATCGCGGGTGCCTGTAGCGGCGGTCGCTGACAGCCGGCCTTGTTCGCGCAGCCGCCGGTCAGCAGAAGCAGCGGCGGCAGGAGAAACGGGGCCGCGATGATGATCCACGCCAGGGAGTGCCGGCGGCTCAAGGCGCGCGTGTTAGCGGTTGGGCAAAGGTAATGAAGCGCGCGCGCTACCGGCTATTGCAACACTTGTTGCCTGAGTTGATCGCGTCGTAAGCTCCGCCCTTCGTGTGCCACACTAGGAGAACAACATGGCTTACAAGCGAGTGACCGAGGAAGAACGTCGGTTGATTTACCGTTG
>DYDD01000373.1 GCA_020718045.1 Fibrobacter sp.
GACCCCTCGGCCAGCCGAGAGGTCGTCGGTGCTGGGCTGGAGCCAGCGAGCTAGGCTACGGCCGCGATCTCCTTCATGATCGCCCGAACCGCGGCATCGTCCTTGTTGGCGGCGGCCACCAGCAGGTTCCGTGCGAACTTCGAGGCCTTCGCCGGCCCGGCTGCCTTGTGGATGGCGTCCCGCTCGGCCTCGGTCAGCCGGAAGGCGAACACGCAGAGATCCTCGCGCGGGGTCTTGGTCTTGGCGGCGGGCTTTTCGGCGGCGGGCTTGCGGGCCCGCGTCGTCTTCTTCGTGGTCTTGCTCATGGTTCAGTTCCTTTCGCTTGATGTCAGACGCGCGATCTGGCTCGGCTCCTTGCCGCAGCCCTCGCACGCCACGCGCCCGCCCTGGCGGTCGATCTCCACCATGTCAGCGGGCGTGATCTCTTCCCACCGCTCCCAGATCCAGGTGTCGGACCCGGGGTAGGGGATATGGCAGCAGGCGCAGACGATGCTGCCCCGCTCGTTCCAGAACACCTGGTGGGCCTTCATGCCGAATCGCGGCGCCGCGTTCTTTGCCATGTCAGTCCACCTCCTGCGGGATGTCCGCCGCGAACACCAGCGTCCCGTCAGCGCCGTAGATCTCGACGCGGTCGATCCGGGTGTCGGGGTTCTCGCGGCCGGCGCGCAGGATGGCCTGGCTGGCCCGCATCGCAGTCAGTCGCCCGTAGGCTTCGATCCGCGCCTCTTGCCGGTCGGTGAACAGGGTCGGGTTCTCTTCGATCTGCAGCCCGCCCTTGAACTGCAGCTCGAGGTCGCGCAGCGAGGCCTCGAACACGAGATCGTCGAGCGTGCCGTGGGGCTTTGGGTCGACGACGACCCAGAACTTGTCGTCAGGTCCGTAGCGCATCGTTGTCGCCTCCTCGGTTGTTCATTTCCGCGACCATGCGGTCGCCTTCTTCGCGATCGGCCACGGGGACGAGCATCCCCCGGCCGACGACGTACCATCCGTCGTGGCGGTGGACGACGCGGAGTTCGCCACCGAGGTCGAACTCCATCCCGTCGCTGAAGCGCAGCCCGGGACCTCGGCCCTGGTTTCCGGTAGTTGCCATGCTGGCCATCCTCCTTACTGCGCCGCGGCGAACGCCCAGGCGGGTGCGTAGGGGGAGTCGCCATCGGGGTGGCCGCCCTCGACGAGGTAGACCACCGAGGCCGCGTCATCCGGTTCTTCGTCGGGTTCACCCTGACCGCGGGACTCGTCGTCGGGGATGGCGATCCCGCCGATCTCGAACTGCAGCGGCCAGCTGGGTTGGAAGGCGAGTCGCATTTCGCATTCGCCAAAGCCGTCGCCCGCGACCTCCTGCAGGCGCTCGATCATCTCGTTGACCGTCATGGTGTTCTCCTACTTCTGGCGCGCCGGGCCCCATGCCCGCCGCAGTCACAGTGACGAGCTTTCTGGTCCGAATGGGAAGTCAAAATGACATATAACTGCATTGTTTTCAGTGCATTGCGTGGTGCGCGTGAAATGGCGATTTGGGGCGACTTCCTGGCCGGCGGGGATGCCATGTCGGCGCCCTTTGGCGGGTGGCTCAGGGTTAGGGTCCGGAAATCCGCGCCCCCGGCGCGCCTGTAGTGCCCTGGGGAGCCTCTCGGTAGTTGAACTTTTGGCATATATCGAATATGATTCTTCAGTAGCGGGGAACGCCGGGGCGCTTCTTGCAGCGCATCTCGCCCGGCCCGGCGTAGTCCCTGCTTCTCGCCAGCGCATACGTTACCCCCGCCACCCATCAATCCACCCCCGGCGCCGTGGCTTTGGCGCGGACGGCTCCGGTTCGGCCACTGCCGGCGTCTCGCGCCGGTGGGC
>DYDD01000374.1 GCA_020718045.1 Fibrobacter sp.
CGAGGAATTCCTTGTGCGCCATGAAGGCAACGAGATCGGAAAACTGCAAAGCTCCCTTGTCCCTCCCGTCGGCGAAAACCTCATCCTTGGCGGAAGGCGTTGGCGCGTAGATCAGATCGATGCGCTCGCCAAGACAGTATTCGTTTCACCGGCCAAAGGAGGCAAAGCACCCATCTTTCGCGGCGCGGGCGGCGAGATTCATAACCGTGTCGTGGAAGAAATGCGTGCTGTCTTGGCTGACACGGATGAGCCTCCCTATCTTGATGGGGCCGCACACACTCTTCTCAAGACTGCGCGCGGCATTGCTGCTCGCTCAGGCGTCATTTCACCTGGTCTTGTCGTGCGTCCGGATTCGCTACAATGGTTTCCGTGGCTTGGCACACGCGGGTTGCTCACCCTAGAGCTACACGCCCGCGGCGACGGCATCGCGGCAGAAACCGACGTGTTATCCATTACCTACAAGAATACGAATGCGGACCGCTGGCGCGTCCATCTCGAATCCATCGTGCGCCGTGATCGCACGACACTTCAGCTTGCCCATTGCATGGCCATCAAGACTTTCGAGAAGTTCGATGAAGCCCTCAGCGAAGACTTGCTCGACGAGGCGAACGCGCGCGACCGCCTGGATCTGGCTGCCGCGTCAGGCCGGGCGGCGCTGGCGCTCGAAAGCGTGCAAGCCTGTCCCTCTTGCTAACGCTTCCTGCAAACAAATCATTGCTACCACTCGCCCCGGCGCGGTGTTAGCATCCGCGAAGAATGCCGCTGGTTCCTGAGACGCTTCATCTGCAAGTCGAGCACTACAAACGCCGCGCGCAACGGCTCACGTTGGCGGAGGGCGTGGCGCAGACGCTGGCGGTCTTCCTCGGCCTGATCGCGATCACGTTCACGCTGGACCGCTGGCTGTTTCTGCCGACCGCGGCGCGCGTCGGACTGACGCTGCTGGTGTGGGGCGCAACCATCGCGGGGTTCGCGCGGTTCATCCTGCGGCCGTTGCGCAAGCGATGGAACGACATCGAGATCGCGTTCAACGTCGAGGCGGCGTTCCCGCAACTGAATGAGGAACTGGAAACCGCGCTGGAACTGGAAATCAGCCGCGACCCGGATGAGATCAGAGGCTCGCCGAGGCTTATCGAGGCGTTGGTGAAAGACCTCGCTTGGCGCACGAGCGGCCTCGACTTCGCCAGCGTCATCTCGCCGCGGCGGGCGCAGATCAGCGGCGCAGTCGCGGCGGCGTTAGCGGTGGGGCTGGGCTGCTACGCGATGCTGGCGACCGAGCATTTCCTGTTGCTGGCCAAACGATTCGTCAATCCGCTCGCGCTGATCGCCAAGCCGAGCACGGTGAAACTACAGGTCAAGCCCGGCAACGTGACGGTCGAGTCCGGAGGGAGTGTCACGGTCCGCGTGGACGTGTCGGGCCGGCGCGTCGGCAAAGCGGCGGTTCTCTTCGCGGCCGATCGTCAAGCGACGATGCGGTTCGAGCTGCCTGCGAGCGCGGCGACCGTGCCTCCTGCGAGCGAGGCCAAGCCGGGCGCGCTGCCGGCGCTGCAACATTTTGAGATTCCGCTGCCGGGCGTGCGCTCGAACGCAGTTTATTTCGTCCGCGTCGGCGATGCGGAGTCGCCGCGCTTCCGCATCCGGGCGCAGCGCGGGCCACGGCTGGAGCGGTTCACGCTGACCTACACGTATCCCGCCTACACAAAGCTGCCACCGAAGACGATCAGCGCGGAGACGGCGGACATTGCTGCGCTGGCCGGCACGCGCGTCCGCGTCGTTGGGGAAAGCTCCCAGCCGCTCTCGGCCGGGTGGCTGGAAATTAACGGC
>DYDD01000097.1:0-10241 GCA_020718045.1 Fibrobacter sp.
TCTACGAAGAGGCCGCATGACGGGCGGCTGAAGAACTTGGCACTGTCCAGTCCAGAACGTCACAAACATTAAAACAAAATCGTTCCCCGCCACCACGCCGCCGTCCACCGGTACCGCCGCCGCCAGCGGCGGCGTCGGGCGCAGGTTGCGCCGCGCCAGCGAGGACGCGACCACGTGCACCTCGTACCACCCCGGCGGGATCCCCTGGAAGAGGTAGTAGCCGTCGAATTCGCTGACGGTCGTCTGGATCCTACGCTGCTTGAGGTCGACGAGCTCGAGCCCGACGTTGCGCAGCGGCGAGCGGCCCGCGGGCGTCTGCAGGAAGACGGTGCCCTCGATGTCGCCCGAGTAGGTGACCGGGAACTCCAACGCCAGGTGCGCGCCGGGGTGCCCGACGGCCCGCACGGCCTGCAGGGAGGGGATCAGGTAGGGATCCTGGAGCGATTCGACGTCCAGCGTGACGTCGCGGACGTCGTGGGCCGGCAGGTCCGGCAGGTAGGCCAGGCCCAGGCGGTCCGTGCTGGCGTGGCGCAGGGCGCCACCGCCGGCGAAGCGAACGTCGGGCAGCGGTTCGTCCCGGTCGTCGTAGAGCCCGTTGGCGTTGCGGTCCAGGAACACGCGGGCCGTCGCGCCGTAGCCGCCGGTCAGGCGCGTGCGCTGCACGTGCAGGCGCATCGTCTCGGGCACCTTGGTCAGCGAGGTCGAGACGCCGAAGCTGAAGAACGTCTCCTGGCCGGAGGCCCCGTGCGCGCTCATGGCGACCTGCAGGCCGTCCAGCAGCAGCGTCAGCGAACCGCCGTAGCCGGTCGTGCCGAGGTCCTGGAGATCCCGCGTGACGTGACCGCCCAGGCGCAGGAGACGCGAGGCCTGCCAGCCGGCGCTGGCGCCGGCCGACTCCAGGCTGAAGCTCGGCGTGATCCCCGACCGCACCTGGCCGCGCAGCAGCAGCGGTCCCCACCAACTGCTCAGCAGGTGCTCCTGGTACAGCCGGCGCTCGTCGCCGGCCTGCGTGCCGCTGCGGCGGTAGTCGAGCTTGCCGGTCCAGGTGGCCCGGGACCAGCCCGTGGCCAGGCGCAGCACCGCGCCGTCCTGGCGCGCGATGCCGCGCTCGGCGAAGGCCGTGGACTGCAGGCGCAGGTCGAAGGAGTAGGGACGCGCGCCCAGGTGCAGCCCGCCGCCCAGGCGCACCGTGGTGTCGCGCGTGCGACGCCGCTGCGGCGTGTTGGCGTCGCTCGTGAAGTCGTGGAAGGTCGCGTGCTCGACCTGCAGCGTGCGCCCGAAGAGTCCGCCCTGGACCGCCAGGCTGCGCGCGGCGCCGCCCGCGCCGTCGCGGACCAGCAGGCCCCGCACCGCGGCGCCGCGCACGACCGCGTCGGCGATCAGGCTGCGGTAGTCGTGGTCGGCGTCCGCCAGCGGCGAGCGCGTCCAGGATCCGGCCAGGCTGAGGCTGCGGGTCAGGCCCACACCGGCTTGCGCGTGGCTGGTCCAGCGGCTGCGGCCGGGGGAGTCGGCGAGCTGGTCCTCGCCCGTGATCAGGAAACGGTCGTCCTGGACGCCGAACAAGCGGTACTGCACCTCGCCCGGGGCGATCATCCGCTCGCCGACCGTGACGGCGCGCACCTGCTCGCGGGCCTGGCCCTGCGGGCCGTAGGCGACCGTCCGCAGCAGCGTGCGCCCGAAGTTCACCGGGACGTTTTCGAACAGGTAGCGGCCGCCCTCGTCCACGACCATGAAGTCCCACAGCACGCCGTCGACGTAGAGCTCGACCTCCCAGCCGACCGGCGCCTCGCCGGGCACGTTCGTGGCGTCGAAGGCCTCGGAGCGGTGCAGCGGGAGGTTGCCGACCGACAGGCCGCGGCCCAGCTTGCCGCGCAGCACCAGGGGGGTGCTCGGGGCGTAGAGATCGCCGAACTGGAACTCCGTGGCGTGCAGGGGGCCCAGCAGTTCGCCGTCGAGGTCGCTGCGACCGGCGCGCGCGCGGGCCACGCCCAGGAAGCGCTCGCGGTCGACGTGGGCGACCAGGAAGCTGGTCTCCAGGTGGGCCAGGTCGCCGGAGCTCTGCAGGGAGAACACCGGCGTCATGTCGCCGTCGCGTCCGCGATACTCGACGTTCGCGTCCAGCAGCGGCCAGGTGAACATCTGGTACTCGGCCTTCTGCACCGGGTGGACGGCGCGGGCGGCGACCTGGCTCACGAGCCGCTGGCTGCGCGCTTCATCGCGCAGGCGGCGCTTCTGGACCGGCAGCGTCTCGCGCGAGGCGATCAGCGCCACGAGCTGCGCGGTGCGCACCTCGATGTCGCAGGGCAGCCATTCCGACAGGCGCGCCGGCGCGATGTAGATGTCGTCGTCGCCGCGCAAGGCCTCGCCCGCCGCCAGCGAGCGGGACTGCCCGTCGCTGAAGACCTCGCCCGTGGCGAGGTCCAGTCCGAAGGTTCGCGATTCCTCGATGAGCCAGCCCGTGGCGCGGCCGCGGGCCGGCTCCACGTCGATCGCGAACTCGAGCAGGTCGCCGAGCGCGCCCAGCGGCAGCAGCACGCCGCCCGCGTCGTCGAGGTAGGCGGGCAACCCGGCGGACAGCACGGCGCCGTCGAGCCGGATCTCCAGGATCGCTAGGCGGGCTTCGTCCAGGGCCGCGGCGGGTGCCGCCGCCAGGCACAGCAGGACCGCGCCGCAGAGGGCGCGGACCGGGACCGGACGTCGGGGGACCCGCGGGTTCATTGCGCTGCTTCGCTCCCTTCGCGGTCCCCGGTGACGAACTCGAGGTAGGTATCGGCCACGAGATCGCCGTGCCCGACTTCCGTCTCGGCGAAGCGCACGACCAGGCGCCCGCTTCGCGGCAGATCCTCTTTGTTCAGCGTCAGCGGCAGACGGATCACGCGTCGAGGCGTCGGCGTGTAGACCGCGAGGCCCACCATCAGGCCCACGCGGGTCGTGCTCACGCCGACCTCCAGATCGACCGACAGGTCGCCGTAGACCGAGCGCTCGCCCGTGCGGTCCAGGACGACCTGCAGCACCGGCTTGCCGTCGCGGTCCGGCAGGCTGTCGAGCTGCGCGGAACCGAGGGTGATCGCGGCCATGGGGTTGTCGCGGCGGATGATCACCGGGATGCTCGTCTCGATGATCGCCTGGGCGACGATGCGGTCCTGCCGGGCGGCCAGCTCCTCGGCCGTGGGCACGGCGGGGACCAACTGGAAGACCAGGTGGGTGCGCGCCTCGCCGCTCGCCAGCTGGCCTTCGGAAGGGTTGCGCAACATGACCCGGACGGTCTGGCTGCCGTGCGGCGGCACGACGACCTCGCGGGGGGAATAGCGGATCATGTCGGAGGCCGGCTGTTCGCCGGGCAGCGGCGACTCGGCGTCGACGATCTGCCCCGTCTCCAGCATCCGCTTGTCCTTGAGCAGGATGCGGTAGGTCGCCGGCTGGTCGCCCTTGTTGCTGAGGTAGACGGTCGCCACGCGGGTGTGCCCGTCGAAGACTAGGCGCGTCGGCGCGATCGACAGGCTGCCGGCGGCGCTGTCCAGAACGGTTCCACCTAGGACGAAACACATCCAGGATGCCGCCACCGCGGCACGACGCCATCGCGACCAAACCATAAGTCATCCTCCCGACAGTCAATTCCAGGGGCGGCGGCTTCAATCCGGGGACCGGACGCGGCCCTCCCGCCGGCCACAACGCAATGGATGTGCCACGACGGCTCGGTCGGCGGAACGGGCGGGCTCAGTTGTAGTTGACGGAAATCGTGTACGCGAGGAGGCGGTCGAGGCCGGGTTCGGCCCACGAGGATTGGACAGTCAGGACAGCGCCGAAGCGGATGGTGAGCTGCCCGAGGCCGTTCAGGACGGCGTTCAGGATCGGCGGCTGGCCGGAGCTGGTGTTGAAGTCGGTGATCCCGAGTCCGTCGAGCTCCGAGCCGATGAGATCGAGACTGAAGGCGGCGAACGGGTCCCCGGTGATCAGGAACCTGCCGCTCAGCAGCACGCCCCCGGCGTGGATGCCTGCAGGGTCCGCGACGAGGTTGTCGTTGATGCCGAGCGTCAAGGAGCCGTTCTGGTCCAGGACCGCGCCGAAATCCATCTGGACGGTCTCGACGACTGCCAGATCGGCGCTGACGGCCGTCGTGGCGAACGCAGCCACGACCAGAGCCGGCAGCAGGATCCTGCGGCCGACCGGTCGACAGACAGCTTGCGACACCCAACCAGGCACGTCGTCTCGTCCCTCGTCGTTGGTGGGAATCCTCGAACCGGACCGCAAGGGGCAAGAGGCGTGCCACCCGCTTGGCATGGGAAAAGGGAGGCCCATAGGCCTCCCTTTGCCGGTCGGTCGAAGACGGTCAGTTGTAGGTGACCGTGACCGTGAAGTTCAGCGCCTGGTTGGCGCCCGGGGCGGCCACGCCGCTCTGGACGGTCAGGTCGGCGCCGAGGGCCATGGGCAGGTTGCCCAGACCGTTGATCATGACGCCCGCCAGCGGGAAGGTGCCGGCGCCGACGTCGGTCGTGAAGTTCGCCAGTAGCAGACCGTTCGCGTTGGCCGGGGTGATCGCCACGTCCACGGCCTGGCTGGGCTGGCCGGAGATCGTGTAGATGCCGCTGGCCACGGTGCCGCCCTGGTGGATGTTCGCCGGGTCGGCGGCGATCACGTCGTTGGTGTCCAGGGTGATCGTGCCGTCGGCGTCGATCACGGCACCGAAGTCCATCTCGACGGTCTCGACGACGGACAGCGCGATGAACACGTCGACCTTCGCGTCCTGGGGCGAATCCAGGGCGAGGGCCTGACCGACGGGGAACGCGACGACCAGCGCCGCCAGGGACAGGAAGGTCAGTTTCCGCATGGTTCTTCTCCTTGAAACGTGTGGTCTCCGTACCCGGAAAACTGTCGCGACGTTGGTTGCTGCCGTGCTTCGGATGCCTTGCGCTGATGGTCTTCGGCCGTGCCGGACGCCGCTTGACAGATTTTTCGGGTGCATTTCACCGCGGCTTGGGCCAGACTCGCAGGGTCGCGGCGACGGGCCGCGCGCCGGAACCGCCCCCTCGCGCCGGGAGCCCCGTCCGTGAACCGCTGGCCGATCCTGTTGCCGTGCTTCCTGTTGTCCGCCACGACCGCGGCCGTGGCCGGCGAATTCCCTTTCGCCGCCAAAGTGGAGGTCCTGCCGTCGGTCACCGTCCGCGGCGATGCGGTCGGGCCCGTGCCGGCCTTCCGGCTCTCCTCATCGCAAGATCAATGCCTGACCGTCGCCTGGCGGCGGGCTGACGGCGCGTCCGAGGCGCCGATCGCCGTGGTGTTGCAGGCCGATGGGGAGTCCGCGTCCAGAGTGGAACTCCCGGCCGACGGCGGCACTTGGATCCTGGCCGTGACCCTGGAGTAGACTGCCGACCATGAATGCCGGGACGCCGACCGCGAGAAGGAGTCCGCGATGCGCCTGATCGTCCTGTTCGAGGACCACACCCTGCAAGGATTCCGGCCGGTGGGCTGGAGCGTGCCCGTGTATGAGATCCCCTGCGGTCTGTTCAACCTGCGCGAACGGGTGCTGTCCCTCGTCGCCGAAGGCCCTCGATCGGACCGGGTCGTCCTGCTGCCGAGAACCCTGCTGGAGGGGCTGCAGGCGCTCGCCGTGCCGGGGGGGGCCACGTGCGGTCTGGCGGCGGTGAACGAGGCCGTCGCCGTGGCCGAGTCGGTTCTGTTCCTGTGCGCCCGTCTGGGCCCGGATTGGGAGCAGCTGCGCGTGCTGCTCGGACGGCCGGCCCCCTTCGCCCTGCGCGACGAGGATGGCTTGCTGGCGGCTGCCGTCGACCCCGCCGCAGGCCGCAGGCTGCTTGACGACTGGCGGTCCTGGGAGAGCGCCCAGGCCGCCCGTGGCGCCTGGACCGAGGCAAACCAGGCGGCTGAGCCCTGGCTGCCGGCTCTGGACGCCACCGACGGCAAGATCGCGGCTTGGCGGCACCTCTGGGATCTCGTGCCCGCGATCGGCCGCGCGGTGGCCGACGACAAGGCCGCCGTCGTCGCCGCCGGCCGCGGCATCCGCCGCCTGCCGTTCGGAATCGCGCCCGACCCGTCGTCGACGCCGGCTTGGCGGCAGGATTCCTTCTTCCGGCCATACGCGGGCGCACCGGGCGTGCACCTGGTCGCAGCGGAACGGATCTGGGCCGCCGATGGGGTCGAGGTGGGTCCGTCCGTGGTGATCGACGCCCGTCACGGGCCCGTGGTCCTGGATCGCGGCGTCACGGTCCTGCCGCAGTGCTACCTCGAGGGCCCCCTCTACCTGGGAGCCGGCGCTCGCGTCAAGGCCGGCGCCGCGCTGTACGGGGAGACGGCCGTCGGGGCCGCCTGCCGGGTGGCCGGCGAGATCGCCGAAACCCAGATGCTGCCCCTGTCGAACAAGCAGCACGCCGGCTTCCTCGGCCACGCGATCGTCGCCGGCTGGGTGAACCTGGGCGCCGACACGACCTGCAGCGATCTGAAGAACAACTATGGGGAGATCCAGGTGAACTACGGGCTGGGTCCCGTCGCCACCGGTTCGCGCTTCGTGGGGCTCATGGTGGCCGAGCACGCCAAGAGCGCGATCGGGACGACCTTCAACACGGCCACCACGGTCGGCTTCGCCAGCAACGTCTTCGGCGCCGGCTTCCCGCGCTCCTGTCTCGGGAACTTCACCTGGGGCGACGGTCGCGGCCGCCGCCTGTTCGAAGTCGAGCGGGCGATCGAGGTGGCGACCATCGTCATGGAGCGCCGGGGCTGCCTCTTCACGCCGGAACACGAGGCCCTGTTCCGCGCCCTGTCCGGTGGTGCCGCGTAGGGGAGGGCCGTGGTGCATCGCGCCTCAACGGCGCGGGAAAACCGGTCGAATTGCACGCCGTGACCCGACCTCCGAAATTCATGTACCGCATGATCAATGTTGTATATTTATATACATATCAATAAGTTATATATCATAAACAATCATCGGCAATCCCCGGGCATCCAACTTGATGGTGGGCGGGCACGAGTGTCCTGCGCTGCAGGCGATCGCTTCTCGACCCACTACGCTCTCCGTTGTTGTAGATCATGGGTCCGAGTTGCACGCGGCAAGTGCGGGACACACGTATGCCCGCCAGTCGGTCCACCGCACCTGCGGCCGTTCATTATCTCCCGGAATCCGGCGAAATTCCCTTGGCACCCGCCGCCGCCCCATGCTATTGCTTAACGGCTTGATTCCCAAGTTGTTGGCGCAGGGGTGCCGCGAGCGCGAGGGGAGTGACGATGACCAAGGCCGAACTGGTGGAACTGATCGCCCAGAGGACCGGAGTCAGCAAGAAGGACACGGGGATCGTGGTCAACCTGATCCTCGAGAACATCGGCGGCGCCCTGACGCGCAGCGACAAAGTGGAATTGCGGGGATTCGGCAGTTTCAAGGTCAAGAGCCGGCGGCCGCGGCAGGCGCGCAACCCCCGCACCGGCGACGCGGTGGCCGTGCCGCCGAAGCGGGTGCCCTACTTCAAAGCGTCCAACGAGTTGAAATCCCGTCTGAACGGCGGGACCGGGGACGAATAATCTTGGCGCGGGCATTTGATTGTCAGCGGGATCCCTGCTATATTCCCAGCCCCTCGGGTTCGGGTCATCGGATCGGTCAGGTCCGCCACGGCGGCGGTCCGACCCTGTTGTCGTGGGCAGCGTCGGCTGTCATTCGTAGCGGAAAGGCGGTAGCATGCCGAACGGACGGAAGCGCAAGCGCAAGAAGATTGCGACGCACAAGCGCAAGAAGCGCCTGCGCAAGAACCGGCACAAGAAGAAGTAGCCAGCGGCCGGCACTTTTCGGAGTGCCGGTTTCGCTTGGCTTCGCTCTGGTACGGAACTGGCAAAGGGACCGTCACGGAGCGCCTTGACGGGCGCAGGCCGAGGACGGCCACCCCAGGGAGCCGGAACGAAGGAGAGCCCTCATGTCAGACGCGCAGCAGAACCGTCGCAAGGGCCAGCGGGTTGAGGCGAAGCTCAACCTCGAGGTCAGCATCCCGCGCGGCGACGGCAGCCATGTGCCGGCGCGCATGGAGACGCTGAACATCAGCTCTTCGGGTGTCTACTTCCGTTCCGACCACTACATCGAGCCCATGACCAAGCTCAACATGGTCCTGGATCTGCCCGTGGACCCGCAGCGCCCCGAGGCGACCGGCACCGCCCACTGCGAGGGCATCGTCGTGCGCGTGCTGCCCGAATCCGTGGGCTCGGACGCCGCGCCCTACGAGGTCGCGGTCTTCTTCACCCAGATCGACGAGCCCGGCCTTCGCCACCTCCAGCAGCACATCAACATGCTGCTGGCCGTCGGCTGACAGGCCCGCCGACCGACCCGCCAGGCGCGGTCCCCGACGGGGATCGCGCCTTCGCACGCCGGACGGCTTCTGACCGCCCCTGACCACCCCTCGACCATCGATCCCTTCCGGAACCGCCATCCCACCGCCGCCGCCGACGGTTGACGGTGGCACGGCCCTTGCGGTCGTACCCCGAGGCAACGTGTCCCCGGGCCCGCAGGAGGAGCCGTGCTGAAAGGACTGCGGTCGGCCGAGACCGCCATGAACATCCAGCTGACGCGCACGAACGTGCTGGCGAACAACCTGGCCAACGTGAACGCCACCGGCTTCAAGCAGGTGCTGACGCAGATCGTGGAGCAGATGCGCCAGGAGACGGACGGCAGGACTGCGGCTCTCGATGCCGCGACGCCCGAAGACGCGACAGCTGCCGCCGACGGCGCGGCGCCTGGGCGCGGCCGCTCGATCCGGGACCTGGTCCTGGACGTGCGCGCGCCGGTGGACATGTCCCAGGGCACCCTGCGCGAGACGGGGCGCCCCACCGACCTCGCCTTCCAGGACGAAGGCCTGTTCCGCGTCGTCCGCGACGGGCAGGAGTACTTCACGCGCAACGGCGCGTTCGCGCTCGACGCGCAGCGGCGCCTCTCCACGCCGGACGGCGCGCTGGTGCAGGGCGAGGGCGGACCGCTGGAGATCCCCGACGGCGAACTCTCCGTGGGCGCCGACGGCGGCGTGCGCGTGGGCGGGGTGGAGGTCGGACGACTGTCGGTGGTGAACTTCGACGATCCCGGCCGCCTGCACCACGTGGGCGGCTCGCTGCTGGCGGCGCCGGCGGGCGTGACCGCGAAACCGCTGGCCGCCGACAAGGTGCGCCTGGTTCAGGGCATGCTCGAGGAGAGCAACGCCAACCCCATCGACACCATGGTGGCGATGATCGCCGCCCAGCGCGCCTTCGAGATGGACGCCAAGGTCCTGCAGGAGTCCGACCGCACGCTGGACAAGGCCGTGAATCAGCTGAGCCGTACCGCGTAACCGAGGAGGCAGCCATGCTGCGAGCGATGACGAGCGCCGCGTCGGGCATGAAGGCCCAGCAGACGAACATCGACACGATCTCCAACAACCTGGCCAACGTGAACACGGCCGGCTACAAGAAGAGCCACGCCGAGTTCCAGGACCTGCTCTACGAGCAGATCGTGCCCACCGGCCGCGGCAGCGGCAACGCCAGCCCCACGCGTGTGGAGGTCGGCCACGGCGTCAAGCTGGTCGGCACCAATCGCGTCTACTCGCAGGGGCTGATCACCCAGACCGAGAACCCGCTGGACATGATGATCGAAGGCGACGGCTTCTTCAAGGTGAGCCTGCCCGACGGCACGGTCGGCTACACCCGCGACGGCTCCTTCAAGCTCGACGCGGACCGCAACCTGGTCACGGCGGCCGGCTACCGGATCGAGCCGCCCATCCAGATCCCCCTGGACGCCACCGACATCAGCATCGCGCGCGACGGCACGGTCTCGGTGCTGCTGGCCGGCGACTCGTCCACGGTCCAGGACGTGGCCCAGATCGAGTTGGCGAAGTTCGCCAACCCGGCGGGCCTGACCAATCGCGGCGGCAACGTCCTGCTGCCGTCGCCCAACAGCGGCCAGCCGCTGGTGAGCCAGGCCGGCCAGGACGGCCTGGGGGAGATCGCCTCGGGGTTCCTGGAGATGAGCAACGTCGAGACGGTCGAGGAACTGGTCAAGATGATCACGGCGCAGCGGGCCTACGAGCTCAACAGCAAGACGATCACCGTGGCCGACGACATGATGCAGACCGTCAACCAGCTCAAGAGGTAGCCACGTGAAGCGACGCGCCCGCGCGCCCATCCTGCTGCTGCTCGTCGCCCTGGCGGCGCCGCCGACGGCGCGCGCCTGGGTGCTGGAGCTGCGGGAGGCCTGGAGCACCGACGGCGCGGTGGTGCGGCTCGGCGAC
>DYDD01000097.1:10281-10498 GCA_020718045.1 Fibrobacter sp.
TGCTGGCCGCGGACGTCGCGCCGGGCGGGACGCTGACGGTGGACCGAGGCGCCGTGCTGCGCCGGCTGGTGACCGAACGCCTGGCGACCGGCGTCGTCTGCCGCGGGCCCGAACATTGCGTCGTGACCTTCGCGGCGACGCGCCTGGAACCCGCGCGCATCGAGTCCGCGCTGCGCGGGGCGCTGGCGTTCTGGCTGCCCCCGGCGGCGCCCGACGG
>DYDD01000375.1 GCA_020718045.1 Fibrobacter sp.
AGCCACCCAAAAGCGGGCGGCTACCTGAGCAGTTACGTTTGAACAGGTCTTTGCGTTCCTGCTCGCTGGCGTCGTTGATGTGGCGGCGAATCGCGCCGCAAATCGCCTTCACCATCTCGAAGTCGGGGTCGAACAGTCCGCCCAGCAGGAAGCGCGTTGCGTTGGCGCTGTGCAGCCGCGCGAACACGTCCAGCAGCGTGTGCTTCTGTTCGGCGGTGGCCTTTCCCCACACCTTCTGCAACTCGGCCTCGACATCCATCTTGAGTTGCGCCAGCGCGCGGCCGGCGATGTCGCGCACGCCGGGCGGCGCGGTCAGCAGCAGCGGCAGCAGATAGGGGAACGCCGCTTTGTGGCGCGTCTGGCCGAGCGCGAAGACCAGTTCCCGCATGAGCGCGTCGGCGGCGGTGCCGAGCGCGGCGCCGAGCGCCTGCACGATGTCGGCGTCGGCAGGCGCAAGTTCGCCGAGCACGATGGCGGCGGCGAGGCGGCGGTTGGGCTGGTCGCTGGTGAGGAGGGAGACGATTTTCTGGAATTGTTTGTCCATGGGAACTTTCGTCAGCGGGCGATGCGTGTTTTGGCGTCCATGAAAATGACCTTGCCACGCACGACGGCGTCGTTGACACGGATGCGGCCGTCCGCGCGGCTGAAGAGGATGAGGTTGGCCGACGCGCCTTTTTCGATCACGCGTCGGCGGTGGCCAAGGAGAACGGTCGGGTTTTCGGTGACCATCCGCATCGCGTCGGCAACGCTGAGGCCGGCCCACGCGATGATGTTGCCGACGCACTGTTCCAGTGTGGCCGACGAACCGGCCAGATAAGGCGTGCCGGGCAGCGACACGCGGCCAGTCGCGTCCGATTCCAGTTCCACGTCCCCGCGCCGGTAGCGGCCGGGTTGCGCGCCGGCGGCACTGATCGCGTCGGTGGTGAGGATGGAACGCTCAACGCCCTTGGCGCGGATGAAATTCTTGGCGGCGTAGGGCGGCAGATGGTGGCCGTCGGTGATGAAGCTTGCCATGAGGCGGTCGTCGGCAAGCTGGACCTGGATGTAGTTGGCGTGGCGCGGCAGCGTGGCGTGGCTGCCGTTGCCGAGGTGGGTGGAAATCTTCGCGCCGGCGGCAACCGCGTTGGCGAGTTGCTGCTCGTCGGCCGCCGTATGGCCGATGCCAACGACGACGCCCGCGGCGGCGGTGGCCTCGATGAAACGCGTCGCGCCGGACAATTCCGGAGCCAGCGTCACCATCACGATACGACCGGCGGCGGCTTCCTGGAATTTCTCGAACTCCTCCCACGAAGGCGGCCGGAGGTGTTCGGGCGGGTGCGCGCCGCGCGGCCCTTCTTCGGCCGACAGATACGGGCCTTCCAGATGGAAGCCCGCGACGGCGCGGGCCAGGTCCGGCCGCTGGTCGAGCGCGCGGGCCAGCGCCTTCAGGCGCGCGGCGATTTCATCGTGCGAGCCGGTTACGACGGTGGCGAGATACTGTGTGGTGCCGTGGCGGAGCTGTTCGCGCGTGGCGTGGGCCAGGTCGTCCGCCGTGATGGCCGGATTCTGGAAATCCACGCCGGCGAAACCGTTGACCTGGATGTCGAAGAAGCCCGGCGCGACGAACTCATTGCCGCCGCCGAGGTCGGGCGCGCGCGACGCGTCGAGCGGCGCGACGGCTTCGATGACGCCCGCGTCGGCGTTGACGTGAACGTCAACCACCTGGCCGGTGGCGTAATGTTTTCCACGGACAAGCATGGTGTGCGCTCAGCATAAAGAGTCGCCGCGCCGTTTTCCAAACTTTCTTTTTC
>DYDD01000376.1:0-1391 GCA_020718045.1 Fibrobacter sp.
GCCGGCCGCGCGCGCCGGCCAGCTGCTGCGCGAAGCCCTGCGCGACGACGCGGCGCTGGGCGACGACCCGGTCCTGTGGGTGCGGGCCGCGCTGCGCCGCCTCGGCTGATCGCCGCCGACCCCGACACCGCAAGGAAGGTCGACCGTGACCGATTCCCGCTGGACCGATCCCAACCTGCGCCCCCGCGAGGACGTCGCCGAGCCGGGCCTGCGCCCCCGGCGCCTCGACGAGTTCGTCGGGCAGGCCGCGGTCAAGGAGAACCTGCGGGTCTTCATCGCCGCCGCACGCGCGCGCGGCGAGGTGCTCGACCATGTCCTGCTGTACGGGCCGCCGGGCCTGGGCAAGACCACCCTGGCCGGCATCATCGCCGCCGAGATGGAGCTGGAGCTGCGCCAGAGCAGCGGCCCCGCCTTCCAAAACAGCGCCGAGCTGGTGGGGCTGCTGACGCAGCACGAGGGACCCTCGGCGGTGTTCATCGACGAGATCCACCGCCTCAACCGCACGGTCGAGGAGTACCTCTACCCGGCCATGGAGGACCGGCGCATCGAGATCGTGGTGGACAAGGGCCCGCACGCGCGGCACTTCCAACTGGACCTGGCGCCCTTCACCCTGCTGGGCGCGACCACCCGCGCGGGCATGATCACCGCCGCGCTGCGCTCCCGCTTCGGCATCGTCTGCCACCTGGACTTCTACCCGCCCGAGGAGCTGCAGATCATCCTGGGCCGCTCGGCGGGCATCCTGGGCATCGGCCTGGACCCCGACGGCGCGCTGGAGCTGGCGCGGCGTTCGCGCGGCACGCCGCGCGCGGCCAACCGCCTGCTGCGGCGTGTCCGCGACTACGCCCAGATCGCGGGCCGCAAGGTGATCGACTGCGAAACCGCCGACGATGGGCTGACGCGCCTGGGCGTCGATCGGCTCGGCCTAGAGCCGCTGGACCGGCGCTACCTGCGCCTGATCGTGGAGCACTTCGCCGGCGGGCCCGTCGGCCTGCAGAACCTCGCGGTGTCGCTGGGCGAGGAGCAGGACACGCTCGAGGACGTCGTGGAGCCCTTCCTGATCCAGACCGGCCTGCTCAAGCGCACCCCGCGCGGGCGCGAGACGACCGAGCGGGCCTGCGCCCACCTCGGGCTCGCCCCGCCCCGCCGCAGCCAGGACGTTCAGAGTGACCTGCTCTGAGCCATCGACGCCGGCGCCCGCCTTCCATTACGACTTGCCGGCCCGGCTCGTCGCGCAGTCGCCGGCCCCGCGGCGCACCGGCTCGCGTTTGATGCTGGTCGCGCGCGACGGGAGCGTGCGGGGTGCGGGGACCTTCGCGGACCTGCCGTCGCACCTGCGCGCGGGCGACCTGCTGGTGGCCAACGACACGCGCGTCCTGCCCGCGCGGCTGCGG
>DYDD01000376.1:1403-1781 GCA_020718045.1 Fibrobacter sp.
AGCGGCGGCCGCGTCGAGCTGCTGCTGGAACGCCCGCTGGGCGACGGACGCTGGCTGGCCCTGGCCCAGCCGCTGCGCCGGCTGAAGGACGGCGAGCGGCTCCGGCCCGAGGACGGCGACGGCGCCGATCCGGAAGAGACGGTCGAGGTCGTGGGCCGGGTGGAGGGCGGCGGTCTCGTCGTGCGCGCGTGCGGCGGCGACCTGGCCGACCTCGCGCTGCGGCGCGGCGAGACGCCCCTGCCGCCCTACATCCGACGCGATCCCGGTGCCGCGCCCGAGCTGGCGGCGCTCGACCGCGAGCGCTACCAGACGGTGTACGCGGCGGCGCGCGGCTCGGTCGCGGCGCCGACCGCCGGCCTGCACTTCGACGCGGCGCTG
>DYDD01000098.1:0-5989 GCA_020718045.1 Fibrobacter sp.
CCGGTCGCGCGCTGCTTCCGCGCCGGCGACGGCACCCTGATCGAGTTCGAGGGCTGCTGGTTCGAGCTGCGGGCCAGCGGCACCGACGCCGTGCTGCGCTACTATTTCGAGGGCGGCGACGCGGCGCGCGTCGGCGGGCTGAACGCGGCCCTGATCGGCCTGGACCTGGACTGAGGAGGGAGCCGTGGGCGGCAAGGGCTACGACACGTTGACGGTCTACAGCGCCACCTGGTGCCCCGACTGCCGCGTCGCCAAGCGGTTCCTGGACGAGCACGGCGTGGTCTACGACACGGTGGAGATCGACCGCGACGAGGACGCCGCCCGCCTGCTGGAGGCGAGGACCGGCAAGCGGGGGATCCCGTATTTCGTCCTGGACGGGGAGCGCTGGGTGCGTGCCTACGTCCCGCGCCAGGGATTCGACCGCAAGGGCATGGCCGAGCTGCTCGGGCTGTAGCCGCACTCGGTGGTTGGCAGCCACGCGCGGCCCGTGCTAGCATGGCGGCGCCGGGCGATCGCCCGCCCGGCCCACGCGAATCACCGCCGGCAAGAGGAGGATCCATGCGCGGCACGAAGAACGTCCTCGTGGTGGGGACCGGGACCATCGGCGAGCCCTTGATCGGGTTGCTGAGCCACTTCAAGGATCAGCTGGGCATCGACGACGTGCTCTTCCACAAGAACACGCCGCTGGTCACCGACCGCAGCAAGGTCAAGGACCTGATCCGCCGCGGTGCGCGCATCGTCTCCAACCAGGAACATGTCGCGGGCTTCAGGGACATCGGCATCCAGGTCGACACGACGCTCGAGGACGCGCTGGAGGCCTCCCGGGTCGTCATCGACTGCACGCCGATGGGCAACGACATGAAGGAGAAGTGGTACCGGTCCTACGAGGGCTCGACAGAGCTGTTCGTCGCCCAGGGCAGCGAGTTCGGTTTCGGCAAGCAGTACGCGCGCGGGATCAACGACGAGGTGCTCGACCACGCGACGGACAAGTACCTCCAGGTGGTCAGCTGCAACACCCACAACCTGTCGCTGATCATCAAGATGCTCGGACTCGGCGACGAGGGTCCCGACAACCTGGTGCAGGGACGGTTCGTCTGCATCCGCCGCGCCAACGACATCAGCCAGGACGGCAAGTTCGTGCCGAGCCCCGAGATCGGCTCGCACGGCGACGCCGCCTTCGGCACCCACCACGCCCGCGACGCCTGGCACCTGTTCAACACCATGGGCTACGACCTGAAGCTGTTCTCCTCGGCCCTGAAGCTCAACACCAACCTGATGCACACCCTGCAGTTCCACCTGGCGGTACGCAAGCCGGTGACCCACGCCGAGCTGATGCAGCGCTGCGAGGCCAACGACCGCGTGGCGATGACCCACAAGAAGACGGCCAACTCGATCTTCTCGTTCGGGCGCGACCACGGTTTCTACGGCCGCATCCTGAACCAGACCGTGATCCCCTACAACGGGATCCACGTCTCGCAGGACGGCCGCGAGATCACCGGCTTCTGCTTCACGCCCCAGGACGGCAACAGCCTGCTGAGCTCGGTCGCCGCCGCCGTCTGGGCGCTGTACCCGGACACCTACGACAAGATCATCCAGTGCCTGCGGCCCTACTTCTTCGACGAGGTGTAGCCGCCGACGGCACGGTGACCCGCAAGGAAACGGCGCCCGGTCGCGAGATCGGGCGCCGTCGTCCGCGAGGCGGCCCGCGACCTAGTCGGCGGGCGTCGGCGCGAGGCGCGCCATCAGGTCGCGGTAGGTCTGCTGGGCCGGCAGCTCGGCGTCGGCGCGGGCCAGCAGGGGCTGCACCTTCTTCAGGGCCTGGCCCGCGAGGCCGGTTTCGCCCAGTTCCGCGGCGGCCTGCGCCAGCAGCAGCAGGGGCCGGATGCGCGCCGGGTTGGTCTCGAGGATCCGCTTCGCGTTCTCCATAGCCGGCCCCGGCCGCCCGGCGGCGAGATAGCTCTCGCCCTGCCGCCACTGGAACCACCAGCGCTCGTGCGCGGGGCGGGCGCGGCTGGAGTCGAGCATCAGCTGCCACTCGTCGATCGCCTTCTCGTGGTCGCCGTCCCGGGTCGCCAGCATGGCCCGCAGCTGGTGCTCCAGGCTGTCGATCTGGCCGCGGTAGGCCTTGAAGGCGATGTCGTCGCTGCGGCGGGCCCCGGCGAAGAAGCCGGCGGCGACGGCTTCCGCCTCGACGCGGCGGCCCTCCATGGCCAGCTGGATCGCCTGGTAGAAGCCGGCCAGGAAGGCATCCGGGTACTTCGACTGGTAGGCGGCCATGGCGCGCAGCGCCTCGTCGTAGAGTTCGTGCGTGTAGTACATGCGGATGAGCATCTCGTCGAGCTCGCGCTCCTGCGGCAGGCCGGCCAGCGCGGCGCGGATGCTTTCGAGGATCTCCTCGCCCCGGGCGATCATGCCCTGCTCGAGGTAGAGTTCTCCCAGATTGATCTGCGAGTAGTAGAAGTCCTCCTGGACTTTGAGGGCGGTCTTGAACGCGAGCTCGGCCTCCGCGTAGTCGCCCTTCCAGCTCAGCACTTCCCCCAGCGAGTCGTGGGGATTGGCCAAACCGGGCGCCAGGAAGGCATACTTGCGCAGGTGGGTGGCGGCTTGTTCGTAGTCGCCGTGGCCGGCGGCGAGGTAGCCGAGCATGTTGTAGGCCGGGGCGTGGTTGGGCTCGATGGCCAGGATCTGCTCGTAGACGCGCTGGCACTCGTCCCGTTGGCCGGACTGGTAGAGCACGCCGGCCTTGACCGACAGGGCCATCAGGTCCGCGGGCTGCTCGGCGAGCACGTAGTCGAGCAGGGAGTCGCGTGCCTGGTCCCCGGGCTTCTTGTAGCCGAGCAGCAGCAGCGCGAGCTTCGCGCGCTCCAGCGCGTTGGGCAGGCGGGCGGCGAGGCTGTCGGCGGCGGCGGCCTCGCGCACGCTGCCATCCTTGTCGCCGAAGCGCAGCGCGACCTGCGACAGCAGGGCGTGGGCCGCCGCGAATCCCGGGTCCAGGGCCACCGCGCGCCTCAGCGAGGAATCCGCCCGCGCGAACTGGAACGCGTTCATCTGGGAGTAGCCCCGGTCGAACAGCTCGTAGGCCTCCGCCGAGCGCGTGGTGAACTGGCGCTCCGGACCGCCCAGGAACAGCAGGGCGAGGGCGACGAGCGCCAGGGCGGCCAGGCCCATCAGGACCGGTTTCTTCATGACTCGTACTCCGCTCGGGTGAGGGGGGCCGGCCCCCGCTGTGCGTACGCAGCGTCGTCCGCCGGGTTGCCCGAGGCGGCGTGAAGGGCCTTCAGGACCAGCAGGGTCACGTCGTCGTCGGCCTGGTCGCGCCCGCTGAAGGCGCGCAATTCGGCGTTCATGACCGCCAGCAGGTCGTCGGCGCCGAGGCCGTGGTGCTCGGACAGCAGGCGCTCCACGCGCGCGGTGCCGAATTCCTCGTCGGTGTGGTCGACGGTCTCGGTCAGGCCGTCGGTGTACAGGAAGAGCATGTCGCCGGGATCGAAGTCGAGGGTCTCCTGCTCGTACTCGCCGAAATCGAAGGCGCCCAGGGGGAGGCCGCCCTTCTCCAGCTGGAGCAGGGACCCGTCGGCCCGGCGCAGGATCGGTGCGTTGTGGCCGCCCGAGCTGTAGCGCACCTGCCGACGCACGGGGTCCACGAAGGCCAGGAACAGCGTGGCGAAGTGGGTCGGATCGGTGCTCGCGTACAGGTAGAGGTTGACCCGTCCGAGGATCTCGCCCGGTGAGTCGCTGATGGCGCAGTGGGCGCGCAGCGAGGCCTGGAGGCTCGAGGCCAGCAGGCTCGCGGGGATGCCCTTGCCGCTGACGTCGCTGATGATGACCACGAGCTGGCCGTCGTCCCGCTCGATCAGGTCGTAGTAGTCGCCGCTGACCTCGGCGCTGTTGAGGTTGCAGGCGGCCAGGTCCAGGCCGACGACCGCGGGCAGGCGTTCGGGCAGCAGCCGGCTCTGGATCGAGCGCGCCAGGGTCAGCTGCTCCTCCAGCTTCTGCTTCTTCAGTTCCTCCTCGTAGAGGCGGCTGTTCTCGATCTGCAGCGCCATCTGCCCGGCCACCAGGGTGAGCAGCTCGAGGTCCTGCAGCTGGTAGTCGTCGCCGCCGTGCTTGGGCGGCAGGGCGAAGAGGCCGACCAGACGGCCGCGCACCAGCATCGGCACCAGCAGCGCCAGGCCCAGCCGCGCCAGCTCGTCGCGCTCCTGCAGGCGCAGCAGCAGCTCGGTCTGTTCGCGCGTGACGGCCGTGCGGACGTCCAGCCGGGTCTGGCTGAGCTCGATCCAGTAGGGCTCGTTGAATTGTGCGAGGCGCACGGACGTGGCCGCGAGCTTGAGCACGTCGGGGCACGACTCGCAGCCGTCCGGGCCGTCGCGGGGGCCCGCGCCGGCCGGGTGCCCCACGACCCCGGCCAGCAGCCAGGCCTCGCCGGCGGGATCCGGCCGGTAGACCGCGAGCCGCGGCAGGTCGACCAGCTGGCACAGCCGGCCGCCGATGCGCGAGATCAGGGCGTCCTGCTGGATGATCTGGGGGATCTCCAGGCCGAACTCCTGCAGGGCGACCGCCAGGTTGCCGCGGCTGCGGAAGAAGCGCCGGTCCAGCTGCCCCTGCAGGTGGGCGCGGGCGGGCCACAGCGAGGCCGCCGCGGCCAACGTCGCGGCGACGGTGGCGACCTGGCTGGCCTGCCCGCTCAGGCGCAGCAGCAGGGCGCCGAGCCCCAGCACGAACCCCAGGTAGAGCAGGAACAGGCCGCCGGTCAGCAGGGAGTAGACGAGGCTGCGCTTGAGCAGCACTTCGATCTGCATCACGCGGTAGCGGGCGATGCAGTAGCTGAACGACAGCGGCACGGCGATCATCGGCACCGTGCCGATGAAGGCGAGCGTGTCGCCGACGCGGTCGCCGGGCAGCACGGTGAAGATCAGGAAGGGCAGGATGCCGGCCAGCGTCCCGACGGTCAGGATGCGGATGCGGCGGCGCTGCAGGGGGTCGCGGAACTGGTAGTAGCTGTGCAGCAGGGCGACGGCGCCGGCCGAGAAGAACGTGCCCAGCACCAGCCAGCGCGTGTTGTAGATGCGGGGCGCATGGGAGCCGAAGAACTGGTCCATGGTGAACTGCAGGTAGAAGACCAGGGGCAGCACGTAGAGCAGGGGCTCCAGCCAGGGCCGCCGCGTGACCACGATCTTCTTGTCGGGGAACACCAGGAAGAAGTGCAGGAACAGCGCCGGAAGCAGGAAGCGAGACAGCGCGCCGGCGTTGCGGGAGATGATGTCGCCCCAGAAGTAGCTCGAGCGGTTCAGGTCGGTCATGAAGAACACCGCGAACAGCAGGCACATCCGGAAGAACAGCCGCGCGGCCTGGGACTCCCGCCCGCGCAGGTAGATCATCAGGCCGATCACCCAGTAGGCCAGCGCGAGGAAACCGTAGTACGGGTAGAAGCGGTCGGCGGTGCGGAAGGCGCCGAGCTTGACCAGGATGCGCTGGGATTCCCCATCGCGCATGATGAAGTAGGGCACGACCGAGCCCACCTTCTGGCGGCTCAGCAGCTGGGCGGCCTCCTGGGGCGAGTCGACGAAGGTGGAGCCGATGCCGAGGATCTCGTCGCCCGGTTGCAGCAGGTTGACCCCGCCGTCGTCTCGGGGCGGCACCTCCAGCACGGTGACCGTCGAACGGCCCAGCAGCCAGACCGTGCCGTCGTTGGGGCGGATCTTGCCGGCGTCCAGGGCGGAGAACAGGCAGAGGCCGAACGTGGCGAGCGCCCCGAGCAGGTGGGCCCAGTGGCCGACGGCGCCGGTGCGGGGCGTCGCGAGAAACTGGAAGCTGGACTCTTCCGTCGCCATCGTTATCCTGGTCCTTCGGCGGGGTGACGCCTCATCGACGCGCACAATATCATAGAGAACGGCGGGTGGCTGCAATTGTTGCGGAGGCGGCCATGGACGGCGACCTGGTGACGGGGCCCCTGCCCTGGACCTGCGAGCGGGGGGAGGGCCGCCTGGCC
>DYDD01000098.1:6005-10295 GCA_020718045.1 Fibrobacter sp.
TCGAACGGGGCCGTGACCTGCTGCTGCTGATCGGCGGCGGGGCCGTCCACGTCGGCGCCGTCGCCGTCGCCTCAACCACCGGCGGCACCGCCGGCGAGCCCTGCGACGAGTTGGCGGTCGTGCCCGGGCACAAGGAGGGGCCGCTCGCGCGGGAGGGCGCCCGGCGGCTGGCCGCCGCCTCGGGCCGCACCTGTGTCGCGGTCGTCGGCATCCACCAGGACCGCGCGACGCCGGAAGAGATCGTCGCGATCGTGGGGCACGCCCGCGATGTGCTGCAGACCCTGGCCGACGCCCTCGCGCGCCGGCGGCTCGAGGAAGGACGGCCATGACCCGCGACCTGCCGGCGATCGAGACCACGCTGCTGGGCTGGACGGACGAGATCGGCGCCATCGCCGCCGGCCTGTTCCGCCGCACGGGGGAGCTGCGCTTCAAGCACGGGCAGGAGGCGATCACCGAAGCCGACCACCGCATCGAGCAGCTGCTGGTCGAGCGGATCCGCGCGGCGTTCCCTGGCGACGCCGTCCACGGCGAGGAGTTCGGCGATTCGGGGGGCGGCGCCGCGGCCGCCGGCGGCCGCACCTGGTACCTCGACCCGATCGACGGAACGCTGAACTTCTCGCTCGGCCTGCCGGACTTCTGCACGTCGGTGGCCTTGATGGAGGGCGACGAGATCCTGGCCGCGCTGGTCTACCAGCCGCTGCACGGCGAGCGCTTCACCGCCGTGCGCGGCGGCGGCGCGCGGCTCAACGGCGAGCCCATCCGGGTGAGCGGCCGCGCCCCGCTGGGCGCCTCGATCCTCAGCCTGCAGCTGCAGAAGCGCGGGCGCTTCGTGCAGAGCGCGCCGCTGCTGCAGCAGGTCCTGCTCGGATCGATGAAGGTCCGTCGCCTGGGCACCATCGCCCTGGAGATGGCCTACCTGGCCGACGGCCGCTACGACGGCCTGCTGGCGGGCCGCGGCCAGCCGCAGGAGCTCTACGATGTGGCGGCGGGGATCCTGCTGGTGCAGGAGGCGGGAGGCGTCGTGACCGACCACCGCGGGCGTCCCTACGTGCCGGGATCGACCGACCTGATCGGCAGCAACGGCGCGATCCACGACGAGCTGATCGCGCTCATCCGGACGCACGACACCACCGAGAGCTGAGCGCGGTCGGGAACGAGGGGCTACAGGTACTGCAGGGCCAGCGCGCCGCTGCCGAGCATCCCGTAGCTGAGCCAGGAGGGGTCGTCCGCACTGCTGCGGTCGCGGCAGGCGAGCGACGCCGTGCGCAGCGCGCTCGCCACCGTCGCGCCGCAGGCCAAGGCGCGGTAGAAGTCGCCGGCGAAGGCGCGGGCCCGCGGTTGCGACACCGCCAGGTGAGGTCCCACCACGGCCGACGCGCCCGACATCAGGAACCGCGGTCCGAAGGCGGTCAAGCCGAGGTAGCTGTTGGAGAAGACCAGCGGCGGCGTCGCGGCGTGGCGCGCCAGATCCTCGGGCGCGACGGGGCCGTCCTCGAGCTGCCAGCGCGCCGGTTCCGTCGTCGCGGTATTGCCGGCCCCTCCCGACCACGGATGCAAGCGGCCCTGCTCGGCCCGCTCGGAGATCCGGTCCAGCAGGGCGGTCACCGGGTCGACGCCGACCGGTTCCAATTCCCGCTCTTCCTCCGCCGACAGCATGAGATCGCGGGCCAGCGCTTCCCAGCCGGACAGCTGCACGGTCGCCGCCTGCACCTGCGGCGCGGCCGTCGCGCCGCTGAAGTGGAAGCCCTGGTAGCGGCGACCGGAACGGGCCAGGCGGCCCGGGGTCATCGCGCCCGCCGGCGATTCGAGCCAAGCCAGGCGTTGGCCGTCCCCGAGCTGGGCCAGGGCCTCGTCGAGCATGGCACGCTCGAGTCGGGCCTGCATCGTGCCGTCGCCGCGGCCGTGGCCATCGAGGAACAGGACCCCGGGGTCGGCGCAGTCCTGCGGCCGGAAGCGCCGCACGACCTCGCCCAGCCGCGACGGCCCCTGCGTCTGCTCCGCCTGGACCTGGTCCTCCCAGCGGCGCGACCAGGCGCCGCGCCGGGCGGACTTGACGGAGCTGCGCCGGTCGGCGCAGACGGGCGCCAGCTCCAGGACGAAGCGGATGCCGTTGTGCAGGCAGGACCAGGGCAGCACGAGATCATCGGTCGTCACGACCAGGTGGTAGCCGATCGGGCTCTCGGCGATCGCACCGGTCAGCGCGGGGGAGGCGGCGCCCACGTCGGCGCGATCGGGTGCGAAGGCCGCCGGGTTGCCGGTCTGCGCGGCCCGGAACAGCAGCTGCCCCAACTCCGTGACCGCGGCGTGGACCGCAGGGCTGCCGAGCCCCTCGGTCTGCTGGAGGCGCACCAGCCGGTCCCTCTGGACGTGCGCGCGGTCGAGCAGCCCCCGCCTGGTGGCTGCATCCTGGCCGCGGGTCAGATCGATATCCAGCCACTGCACGGCAGACTCCTCCGCTTGATCCCGGAAACAGGCCCTGTCCCGCCCAGATGCAAGGGACGGACCGGGGGGGGCGGGAGTCGACAGGCCCCTCGCCCCTGCTTCCGATATCGGCACCAGCCGCCAATCATTGATCAAAGAAAAAGGCGCCTGGCGGCGCCTCATCCCGGTCCTGGGCGGTCCCGTGACCGCTTCAGACGCTTCTGCTGTCGAATCCGACGGTGCGTGGTGCCCGAGGGGAGACTCGAACTCCCACGAGGAATCCCTCACTACGACCTGAACGTAGCGCGTCTACCAATTCCGCCACCCGGGCTCCACCGTCGAACGCAGGAGCGTTGGGCGAAACGCCCGGTGCTCCGCGAGCCGCAAATCTAGAAGACGCCCCCGGAACTGTCAACCCCGCAGACGACAAATAGCGGCGGGAAAATGCGGATTGTGCCGATCGGGCGCAGATGTTAGCTTCGCAACCCCGGCGCCCGCGATCCCATCCGGTCAGGAGTGACGATGCCCGCGACCCGCGCCGAAAGCGGCGTGAAGATCATCGCCAAGAACCGCAAAGCCTTCCACGAGTTCGAGATCCTCGATAGGTGGGAGGCCGGGATCGTGCTGCAGGGCACCGAGGTCAAATCCCTGCGCGCCGGCAAGTGCAACCTCGGCGACGCCTATGCCGAGATCCGCGACGGCGAGGCCTGGCTCGTGAAGGTCCACATCGGTCCCTACGACCAGGGCAACCGCGCGAACCACGACCCCTTCCGCCGCCGCAAGCTGCTGTTGACCAGGCGCGAGATCCGCAAGCTGCGGCCGCGGCTGGAGGAGAAGGGGCTGACGCTGGTGCCGTTGAGCATGTACTTCAAGCACGGCCTGGTGAAGGTCGAATTCGGGCTCGGTCGCGGCAAGAAGCTGCACGACAAGCGCCACGCCACCGCCAAACGCGACTCCGACCTGCGCATCCGGCGCGAGATGGGACGGCACTGAGCCGTGCACGCCGACCGGACATGCCCGTTTCCGCCGAAGTCGGCGTGGTTCGCCCCGATCCTGATGGCGGCGGCGGTCCTCTTCGTGGCGCCCGGCGCACGCGGCGGGCTCTTCCCCGCGGCCGATCCCGATGGTCCGGTCCTGCGCGTCCAGGTCGTCTATCCCGGCGACCGCGCCCCGGCCTCGATCGAGGCGCGCCGGCTCGTCGCGGGCATGGGGGAGCCGTTCGTCAGCTCGGCCGACGCGGCGCTGATCTTCCGCGCCGCGCGTTTCTGGGACCCGGATCGCCTGCAGTTGACGATGCGCGCCGGCGGCCGCAGCGCCGTGGCGACGGTGAACAGCCGCCACGTCCAGCGCGCCGGCGGGAACCTCCTGCTCGCGCTGGCGCCCGTCCACATCGACGGCGACGTGTGGCTCCCGCTGGAGTTCCTGACCGCCGTGCTCGCGCCGGCGGCGGGCGACGACGTGGACTGGGATCCCGTGCTGCAGGTGCTGACGGTGGGCGGCCGGCGGGCCGACCTGCTGACGCTGACCCTCGCGTCGTCGACCGACGCCACGACCCTCACCCTGGGCTGCGCCAAGGCCCTGGCCTGGCGTCTCGAGCGGACCGCGCCGGACACGCTGGCCCTGACGCTGGACGAGGCGTGCGCGGCGCCGGCGTTGCTGGGCGCGGTGGCCGCTGAAGGCTTGGTCGCCGGCGGCCTGCTCGCGCAGCAGCCCGGCGGCGTGCGCGTCGCGGTGGCGCTGGTGGCGCGCGCCGGCGGTTGGAATGTCGAGACCGCCGACGACGGGCGCGAGATCCGCCTCGCCCTGCAGGCGCGCGAGGGCGGCGCCCTGGAAGAGCCCGCACCGGCGCCGACGACGCCCGGCGCCGCC
>DYDD01000377.1 GCA_020718045.1 Fibrobacter sp.
CAACGCCTTCTACTACAACAACGGTTTCTTTGTTCAGCCCAACTATGTTGATGTCCGCAATTTCAAGGACCCGTCCACCAACGCCGCCGACAATCTCTATCACGGCACCTTCGTCGCCGGCGTCATGGCCAGCGCGGCGATCATCCCCGGCCCGCCGCAGGTGGATTTCGTCGGCATGGCGCCGTTTGCCAGCTACTACGGCGCGGTGTTCGACGGCGCGGGCGCCAAGCGCGGCTTCGTGACGCTGCAACAGTCGCTCGACTACGTCACCTCGCGTGGCGCGAGGGCCATCAACAACAGTTGGGGCGGCGAAGTCCTCAGCCGCGCCGACCTGAACGGCATGTCGGCCGAGGCGCTGTTGATGGACGAATACACCGGCTATCGCGGCAAGACCGGCGGCATCACCGGCAGCTACCTCGACCGGCTGATCGTCATGTCCGCCGGCAACTGGGGTGACACCACCGGCCTGCTCGGCACGCCGGCCGATGCGTTCAACATCCTCTCCGTCGGCGCGCTGGACGTGATAGACCCTGCTGTCATGGGCTACAACGACCCGCTTCGCGCCCCCGCGAATCGCGTCGCGGCCTACAGTTCGTGGCAACCGCTGGCCGACGGGCGCAACGGCGTGGACGTGGTGGCGCCCGGCACGGATCTGTGGTCCACGCTGGCCATCAACTACTTCGGCGCGAATGGCCTGCTTGCCGGCGTGGCCAGCGGCACCAGCCTCGCCGCGCCACACGTCACCGGCGAGGCGGCGCTGCTTTACGGTGCCGCCGTCTATCCCGGAGGCGTCTCCGAAAGGGGCACGACACTCTCCACCGACCACAAGCTGATGAAGGCGCTCATCATCAACAGCGCCGACAAGATCGCCGGCCTCGACTCCAACGGCGTCGCGCAGGCGGCATGGCAGCCGGGCTGGCTCGTCGAGAGCAACGGCGTGCCCACCGCGCTCGCGCCGCTCAACTACGCCGTCGGTGCCGGCAAGGCCAACGCCGAGGAGGCCTATCTGGGGTTCCGCGAGAGTGAGAACCGTTTCTGGGAGACCAACACACTGACCGCGACGGGCGATTCGGAGTTCTATACTTTTGGCGTCGGCCGCTTTGCCGCCGCTGCGGGGTGTGGCACCAACATGGTGCGCCTGCGGGCCACGCTGGTCTGGGACCGCCATCTCGATTTCGCCGTGGACACCGACACCAACAACCCATCGCTCGGCACCATCGAGAAGAACCTGTTAAGCAACCTCGACCTCGTCGTGCAGAAGGAACTCACGCCGGGTGCATGGACCAACATCTTTGCGTCCGCCGGCGCCCTCGACAACGTCGAGCACATCTACCTCCAGCTTCCCGATGAGTATGCCAACTATCGCATCGGCGTGCTCGGTGCCGACATCGCCGATCTGGCGCTCGGTGAGGAATACGCCCTCGCGGTGGAGTTCTACACCGTGCCGGAACCGGCAACGGCTGGGTTGCTATGTGTCGGCACCGGGCTGTTCACGCTGTGGCGTCGCGGGCGGCGTTTGGAGTCCCGGCTTTAGAGATTGTGTGAAAGACACGCGTTGGCCATCTTCCATCTCCGTTAGGAGCGCCATGTTTATAGCTTACGGCGTTCGGGATCGCCGAAGCTCCGTAGGAGCGGCATGTGCATGGTCATTCGCCTCAGCAGCAAGCACATGCCGCTCCTACGGAGCTTGGCGTTATGCGAGATTGCGGTTGCTATAAACATGGCGCTCCCAACGGAGCTATCCGCCGCCGGATCGTTTTCCACACAGTCTCTTTAGCCGGTTTCCGGTTTCGCTGTGCGGTTGT
>DYDD01000378.1 GCA_020718045.1 Fibrobacter sp.
CGGCAAGCCCTGCGGGGCCTCCCCCACATGCAGCACGAGACGCCCCTGCGCATCCACGAGTGCCACGCCGCGCACGCCGGTGCGCTCGAGCAGCGCGACCGCGGCCGAGTGCAGCAGGGTGTAGGCGTCGTCGCGGGTGCGGGTCGGGGTCGTCACGTCCTACCTCCGGGAGCGGGCACGGCGGCGTGTCGTCGGCGGCTGGTCGTCGACAACCGGCCGCTGAATCATTGCCCGTGGTATCGGCTGTGGAGATAAGGGATTGAGCTAAAAATCCCGGCGAAACTGGAAGGCCCGGTGCAGGGTCGCCTCGTCGGTGTAGGCCAGCGCGCCGCCCACCGGGATGCCCGTGGCGAGGCGGCTGAGGCGCAGGTCGCGGCCGCTGAACATGCGCTGGATGTAGAGGGAGGTCGCCTCGCCCTCGACGCTCGCGTCGAGGGCCAGGATCATCTCGCCGATCCCGTCCTGCTCCACGCGCGCGGCCAGCCGCGCGAACGGCAGGTCCTCGGCCCGCACGCCGTCCAGAGGGGACAGCAGGCGGCCGAGCACGAAGTAGCGGCCGCGGTAGAAGCCGGCCTTCTCGAAGGGCAGGACGTCCACGGGCGAGGCCACCACGCAGAGCTGGTGCGGCTCGCGCGACGGGGACGTGCAGATGGCGCAGGGATCGGCCTCGGTGATGGCGCCGCAGCGGCCGCAGTGGCGGACGTTGGCGCGGGCCTCGGCGAGCGACTCGGCCAGTTCGTGGGGCGACGCGGCGTCCTCGCGCAGCAGGTCCAGGGCGATGCGGGTGGCCGACTTGCGCCCGAGGCCCGGCAGCCGGCTCAGGGCGCGGACCAGCCGCTCCAGCGAGGGGGACTGGAACTCGCCGCCCTCGCGGGCCCGGGCGGCGTGGCGGGTGGCGGGAGCGGAGTGGTCCATGACCTACATCCCCGGCAGCTTCAGGCCGCCGGTCAGGGCGCCCATCTCCTTCTCGACCATCTCGTCGATGCGGCGCACCGCCTCGTTGACCGCGCCGACGACCAGGTCCTGGAGGAACTCCACGTCCTGCGGGTCGACGGTCTCGGGCCGGATGGTCAGCGAAACGAGCTGGTGGCGGCCGTTCATCACGGCGACGACCTGGCCGCCGGCGACCTCGGCCGCGACCTCGCGCTGGGCCAGCTGCTCCTGGGTCTCCTGCATCTGCTTCTGCATCTGCTGGGCCTGCTTCATCAGGGCGCGCATGTCCACGGTGTCCTCCTCGCGCCGGCGTAGGCCGGGCGCCGTTGTCAGTCCTCGCGCGGCGCGGCCCCGCCCCGATCGGGCGCAGTGTGCCAGGCGTCGCGATCCGCGGCGGGCACGACCTCGGCGTCGAGCCGCCGCACCAGGTGGTCCAGGGCCGCGTCGCCGCCGCAGGCGCGCTGCAGCGTCTCGTGCTCGGTGGGCGCCACGTGGCGCCGCAGCTCCTCGCGGTGCTCGCGCCGCGCCGACTCGGCGCCGGAAACCAGGTTCAGGACGATGTCGCGGCCCAGCAGCTCGCGCGCGAGCTCCTGCAGCCGCGGCAGGTCCTTCTGGATCAGCTGCAGCTGGAACTGCTTCTCGACGGGGAAGGACAGCGCGATGCGCCCGTCCTCCTCGGCCGGGATGCCCTCCATGATGCAGGAGCCGAGGCCGGGCTGGCGGCCCAGCAGCGTCTCGACGAAGGCCGTCCAGCCGTCGACGGTGGTGGCGGCCGCCGCCGTCGACGCGTCGCGGACGCGCGAGGCGCCGTGGTCCCGCGCGGCG
>DYDD01000379.1 GCA_020718045.1 Fibrobacter sp.
GGCGTCTTGGCGGGCGTCACCACGGCCGGCGCCGCCCCCTCCGCGCGGTACACGTCGATCACGATGCGGTCGGGCCGTCCGTCGGCGGCCTTCAGCGCGAAGTGCCGGTACGCGAGGTCGCCGGCCAGGTCGAGCACCACTTGGGCACGGCCCGACAGGGCGTTCCTGCGCACGCGCAGCAGCGCGCCGTCGCCGACGTCGAGGGTGTCCGTATCCCGGAAGCGGGCCGCGGCGATGTTGATCGAGATGCGGTCGGGGCCGGTGACGCGGCGCAGGTCGTAGGCGGCGGGACCCGACAGGTCCAGGACGACGCGGGTGTGGTCGGGCGCGGTCCAGAACCGGATCTGGTCGACCACGACACCCGCGCGAGCGGCCGGGGCGATCGCCAGCAGCAGGTACACGCTGAACCGCGCCACGGCGGCGATTCGCGGCCGGGCGTTCGCGTCGGATCTGGGCCTCATGCCTGGTGCGCGCTCCTCTTCCCGGGATGATGGATCACGGGCGGGCGGACCATAGCACAGGGCCGCCGGACGCGCCAACAGGAGAACCCGAGAGATCCGGCCGCCTCAGGCGTAGTCCCGCAGCAGTTCGCGGCCGGCCGACTGGCGCATCTTGCGCAGGGCCTTCTCCTTGATCTGGCGGATGCGCTCGCGCGTGAGCCCCAGCCGCCGGCCGATCGCCTCGAGCGTCAGCGCCTCGTCGTTGTCGAGCCCGTAGTAGAGCACGATGACCGTCGCCTCGCGCTCGTTGAGCGCGGCCAGGCTGCGGCGCACGTCCTCGCGCAGGACGCGCTCCAGCAGCCGGGCGTCGGCGCGGGGCTGGTCGTCGTCGGTGAGCGTCTCGCTCAGGGGCCGGTCCCCCGTCTCGACGTCGTCGAGGGCGACTTCGCCGCCGCCGAGTTCCAGGCTGCGACGCACGTCGTCGGTGGCCAGGCCGAGGATCGCCCCGATCTGCTCGGGCGAGGGGTTCTCCTGGCCCTCGCTCTGCAGCTGCGTGCGGGCCCGGTTGACCTTCAGCAGCTGGGCCGTCTGGTTCTGGGGCAGGCGCACCAGCCGCGAGTGGTCGAGCAGCGCCTGCAGGATCGACTGGCGGATCCACCAGACGGCGTAGGAGATGAACTTGAAGCCGCGGGTTTCGTCGAAGCGGTCGGCCGCCTTGAGCAGTCCGAGGTTGCCCTCGTTGACCAGGTCGGCCAGCGTCAGTCCCTGGTGGACGTAGCGCTTGGCCACCGTCACCACGAAACGCAGGTTCGCATTGACGAGCTGCTGGAGGGCGTCGCGATCGCCGGCGCGGCTGCGCCGGGCGAGGTCCGCCTCCTCCTCGCGCGACAGCAGGGCGTAGCGGTTGATCTCCCGGAAGTAGACTTCCAGGCTCTTCTCGTGCATGGGGGGCATGATCGAAGGTCTGTTCGCCATGACGTCCTCCTCGCTTCCTGCGTTGAAGCGCCCGACGGGCCGGGCGCTGCTCCCCGCGATCCGGACTAGCCTTCCCGCGCACCCGGCCGCCGTTCGAGCAGCCGGAACCCTTCCACCCCGCCCGAGACGATCTTCAGCATGACGGGCCCTTCGCCGCCGCCGGCTTCCTGCTGCAGCCGACGCCACGCCGCGACGCCGTCGGCGGGCCGGCCGTCGACCTCCAGGACGACGTCGCCGGGGTGCAGACCCGCTTCCGCGGCGGCGCTCCCCGGTTCGATCGCGACGATCATCATGCCGTTGCCGGCGGCCACGCCCAGCGCGTCCCGCA
>DYDD01000099.1 GCA_020718045.1 Fibrobacter sp.
CGGCGCCGAAGTCACGGGCCTGGCGCGGCGCGGCGGCGCCTGGGAGGTTGCGGTCCGACGCGGCGCCGAGACCTGGATCCACGCGAGCCGCCAAGTCGTCAACTGCGCGGGCCTGCACGCCGACGAGGTCGCGGCCATGGCCGGGGTGGACGTCGACGGCCTCGGCCTGCGCCAGCGCTGGGTCAAGGGCAACTACTTCGCGGTGGACCCCCGGCACGCCGGCCGCGTGTCGCGCCTGATCTATCCGGTGCCGCCTCGCGACCGCGACACCCTGGGCGTGCACGTCTGCCTGGACCTGGCCGGACAGCTGCGCCTGGGCCCCGACTTCGAGACCGTGCCGCGCCGCGAGGACTACGGCGTGGACCCTGCCCGCGCCGGCGCGTTCTTCGCGGGCGCCGCGCGCTTCCTGCCCTGGCTCGAACCGCAGGACCTGCGGCCGGCGCTCAGCGGGCTGCGTCCCAAGCTCGACACCGAGGCCCCCTTCGCCGACTTCCAGGTCCGACGCGAGACGGGCGACCTCGAAGGCCTGATCGACCTGATCGGGATCGACTCGCCGGGGCTGACCTCCGCGCCGGCGCTGGCGGAGATCGTCGCCGCCCTGCTCGACGGCCGCGAACCGTGGACCGCGCCGTGACCGCCGCGGCCGTCGCGATCCTGCTGCTGCTGCTGGCCGGCTTGGCGGCGGCCCGCGCCCTGCGCGCCGCCGGGCAGTGGCGCGAGACGCCGCGTGGCCGCACACCCTTCGCCGGAACCGTCGCGCATTACCGGCGCTGCTACGACCGCCGCGGGTTCCTGATCCTCGGCGGCGTGGCGCTGGCTGCCTTCGTCATGGCGCACACGGGGATCGACGAGGCCCTCGACCGGGCCCATGCGAACCGCGTCCGCGGCCCGCGCAGCGACGCGGCCGTCGGCATCCTGCGCGGGTTCGGGCGGCGGCCGTGGTTCCTGGTCTGGGGCGCCTTCGCGCTGCTCGACGGGCTGGTCGCGACAACGCCCCTGCTGCGCTGGGGACGCCGCAACTTCGAGGCCATGGTCGTCGGTCTGCCCGCCCTCTGGTCCCTGCAGTTCACGGGCGGCGCTTCCCGCCCCACCGACCCGCCGGGCGACGCCCGCTGGCGCCCCTTCCGCGACGACAACACGGCGTCGGGCGACACGTTCGTGGCCGCCGTGCCCTGGCTGAACACGGGTCGCACCGTGAGCGAGCCGTGGTTGCGGCGGTTGGCCTGGCTGCTGAGCTGGGGCCCGGGCTGGGGCCGGCTCAACGACCGCAAGCACTACGCGAGCCAGGTGGTCCTCGGCCACGAGGTCGCCGCGCAGGCGGTGCGGTCGGTCGGGAACCAGGGCTCCGCCGCCGATTCCCCGCCGTCGCGCTGAACATTCCCCCTCATCTACCGTAGTCCCCGTTCATGGGACGGGATCCTCCCCAGGGATCCGCAGGCACGCCCGCCCGCCGGCCCCGTCCGCCGGCAGTGCGCTGCTCGTTCTCGCCGGAGCATTGCAGGGCACCGCAGACAACCCGACGAGGTGAGACATGGCAGCGATCCCCCTGACCGCACCGTCCGTCACGGCCCGCGCGCGCCTCTGCGCGCTGCTCGCGCTCCTGGTCCCCGCCGTCCCCGCCGCCGCCGCGGACTTCGCGCCCGTCTACAAGCCGGCCCTGACGATCGCCCGCGCCGCGGGGGAGATCGACGTCGACGGCCGTCTCGACGACGCGGGCTGGCGCGACGCCGCCCGCACCGACCGTTTCGGCGAGCGCCAGCCCGGCGACAACGTCGCGCCCCTGGTGCGGACCGAGGCCCTGCTCGCCTACGACGACGACAACCTCTACGCGGCCTTCGTCTGCGACGACGACCCGGCGGCATTGCGCGCGACGATGTGCCAGCGCGACCAGTACGAGAACGACGACGCGGTGGGACTCTTCCTGGACACCTACGGGGAGGCGTCCTGGGCCTACGAGTTCTTCGTCAATCCCTACGGCATCCAGCGCGACCTGATGTGGACCGGCGTCCACGGCGAGGACGCCGGCTTCGACGTCGTCTGGCACTCGGCGGCCCGCATCACCGACACGGGCTACGTCGTCGAGATGGCGATCCCCATGTCCGCCCTGCGCTTCCCCGTGGCCGAGGTCCAGAGCTGGCGGCTCGATCTCTGGCGCCTCCACCCGCGCGAGAGCAGCCATCAGTACTCCTGGGCGGCCTACGACCGCGACGAGCAGTGCTTCCCCTGCCAGTGGGGGACCGTCGACGGGATCAGCGGCGTGCGGCCGGGCAAGGGTCTGGAGCTCCTGCCCTCGTACATCGGCTACCGCACCGGCCGCACCACCGACCACCGCGACCCCGACGCGAGTTTCGACGACCACGACGTCAAGGGCGAGCCCTCCTTCGGCGCCAAGTACGCCGTCTCCTCCGACGTCACCGTCGAAGCCTCGCTCAACCCAGACTTCAGCCAGATCGAGGCCGACGCCGACCAGATCGACGTCAACACGACGATCGTGCAGCGCTACCCCGAGCGCCGCCCCTTCTTCCAGGAGGGCAGCGACCTGTTCCGCACCCTGTTCAACTCGTTCTACACGCGCATGGTCAACGCCCCCGAGCTGGCGGCCAAGGGCACGGCGCGCTGGGAGCGCACCAGCCTCGCCTTCGTGCTGGCCCGCGACGAGCATTCGCCCTACATCATCCCGACCGAGGAGCGCAGCTACCGCGCCCCGCAGGGCAGGTCCACGGTCAACGTCCTGCGCGGCCTGCACAGCTTCGGCACCGGCTCGCAGGCCGGCCTCATGGCGACCGACCGCCGCTACGACGCCGGCGGCTCCGGCACCATCCTGTCCGGCGACTTCAACCTGCGCCTCTCGATCCGCTACAGCTGGGTCGGGCAGGGCGTCTACAGCCGCACCGAGGAGCCCGACGGGGTCGCGGTCAGCCCGGGCGAAACCTTCGACCACGGCCGTCGCACCGTCGACCTCGACGGGGAGACCTATTCCGGTACGGCGTTCATCACCGAACTGCGCCGCCGCTCCCGCGACTGGAACGTCACGCTCGACTACAACCAGCTCGACCCGACCTACCGCACCCAGACGGGCTACGACCCCTGGACGGACCAGCGCAACGCCTTCGTCTACACGAACCACAACTTCTGGTTCGAGAGCGGTCTATTCACCCGCATCACTCCGGGTGTCTTCGTGGACCGGCGCTGGAACATGGATTGGCGCCCCAAGTGGCGGCACGCGAACGCCCAGATCGACGTCAACCTGCGCTGGGCGCAGACCCACGTGGGGCTGGGGACCAGCCGCGGGAAGGAGATGTGGGGCGGTGTCGACTTCGCCGACCTGTGGACGATCTACGCCAGCATCGACGGCCGGCCGCACGACGTGGTGGGATACCACGCGGCCTACAGCTTCGGGCGCAACCCCGCCTTCGACACGCTCGGCCTCGGCGACGAACGCACGCTGTCCCTGGCCCTGGAGCTCAAGCCCGTCGACCGGCTGATCGTCGAGCCGACGCTCGACGACGTCCGCAGCGAGGACGCGACGACGGGCGACCTGCTCTTCCGACAGACCATCGCCCGGGCCCGCCTGCGCCTGCAGGTGAACCCGCGCCTGTCGCTGCGCCTGGTCGTCCAGCACAACGACTCCGAGAGCCCGCTCTACCGCGCCCTCGCGCAGGCGGGCGACTTCCCCGACTACCACATGTACTTCGGGAGCAAGTGGGAGGTCGACCCGCTGCTGACCTACCGCGTCAACTCGTTCTCGGTGTTCTACCTGGGCTCGACGCACGACTACCGCGACTACGACGCGGCCCGCGACGACGCCCCGTCGAACCTGGTGCTGACCGAGCGGCAGTACTTCACGAAGCTGCAGTACTTGTTCCAGCTCTGAGCCGGCGGCGGACGGCAACGAGAGAGGGGGGCGCGTTCGCCCCCCTCCGTCGTGTGCGGTATCGTGCGCCCGGCTAACGGACAAGACACATCCTCACTGTCTCCACCCTCCCCCCAACCTCCAGCCGCGCGAAGTAACTCCCCGACGCCATGCCCCGGCCAGACGCGTTGCGGCCGTCCCAGGTAGCTTGGTGGCTGCCTCGGGGGAGGTCGGCGTCGATCAGGGTGCGGACCAAGGCGCCATGGATGTCGTAGACCCGAAGAGCCACACGGCCGTCGACCGGGACATCGTACTTGATCGTCGTCAGTGGGTTGAACGGGTTCGGATGGACCTGCAGCGAATACCCGACAGGCTCGGGCACGCCCGAGACGTAGCCGCCGAGCTGGCCGTTCGCGAGGACGCGCTGGGCGTAGATGTCCATGCTCGCGCCAGCTCGACCGTCCGCCCATGCGAAGACGGCGCCCCCCAGCCCGTCCGGGGCCAGTGTCGGAGCGACCTGGGAGTATCCCGCCGTGGCGACAGCCGTGCCATCGGTGGACCATAGAGGGACCCCGGCACCGCTGACGCGTTGCGCGTAGATGTCGGAGCCGGGCCCCACGACGGACGAACGCCAATCGACCCAGCCGACGATCACTCCGCCAAATCCGTCGACGGCGATGGTCGATTCGACCTGGGGCGCTGCCTGGACACAAAGGCCGATCCCGTCATCAGCCCAGAGAGCCTGTCCATCGCCGCTGACCCTCTGTGCGTAGATGTCCCCGGACTCGCTCCGAAAATCATCCCACACGACGATGGCCCCGCCGTCGCCATCGGGGGAGATCCCCGAAACGTACTGCGGCCAGGGCGCGACGCAGAGGGGAACGCCGTTCGGGGCCCAGCGGGCCATCCCCAAGGCATCGAGGCTCTGCACGTAGACATCCCCGGAGTACTCGGACGTGCTGTCGGCGCGTTGGTCCGACCAGGCGATGATCGCCCCGCCGAACCCATCCGAAATCAGCCTGGGTTGAGACTGGAAGAGCGTCGCCGGGCAGACCGGGATGCCGTTCTCCTGCCAGAGTCGTTCGCCGAAAGCGTCCACGCGCATCGCGTACACATCGAAATCACCCAAGCCGTGTCGCCGGCTGTCCTGCCATGCGATGATGGCGCCACCTGTGCCATCGGCGGCGATCCTCGGCTGGATCTGTCCGTTCGCCGCCGTGCAGAGCGCGACCCCGTCGGGCGCCCAGAGCACCTGACCTGCGGCGTTCACCCGCTGCGCGTAGATGTCGGAAGAGAAGTCGCCCGGCGAACGACAGTCGTCCCAAGTCACGATCGCGCCGCCGGCGCCGTCGGAAGCGATCGCAACATTGCCCTGGGCATACACGTTCGCGCACAGTGCCACGCCGCAGGGAGGCCATAGGGAATCCCCGCCGGGACCCACCTTTGCGGCATAAATGTCGAGGTTTCCGGCCCGATCGTCGCGCCAGGCGACAATGGCGCCGCCGGCTCCGTCCTCGACCAGAACAGAGAACGACTGCTCACCCGGTGCGTTGCAAAGGAGGAGCCCGTTCTCACCCCAGAGCGGAACGCCATTGCTGGTGACCCGTTGGATGAAGACCGCCGCACTGTCCGATCTGTCCTTGTGGCCGCCCCCAAAATGCCCGGGGTAATCGGTCCAGGTGAGGATGGTCCCGCCGGCACCGTCTGGGATCGCGACCGGAGAGAGCTGGCGCACAGGCGTGGTGGAGATGGGCAGGTTCACGGAGGGATCTGACGGCCAATCGGCCCGGCCCGCACCTGGGGCCAGAGTCAGAGCCGCGAGGATACCGACGACTTGGATGCTGACAACGCGTCGCAACAGATCCATTGCTTCGACCTCCTGCAGCAGGGTGTAAACGCCCAGTACCTCCTAATAAACCAGTCGGCTTTGCGCCCGTTGTTGTTGCCACGAGGCAAGCATAGCATTGTACGTCGTCAGACCGGTTCAGACACTTGCCACCTCTTGTGGGAAAGACCTTGCGATGAACCCATTCTAGCAGAACGTCATGGCGAGCGAACGTGGATTCTCAATGGGACGGGTAATGTTCCAGGTAACCCCCGATGAGTTGCCCTCGAGGTCTCCACTGATCCGGCCGACGGCACCTATTTCTGGCTGAAAGCGCCGGTCCAAATGTGCAGCGGGGCGGTCCAAATCAACGACCCTAAACACCCCCGCGCCCACCAACTCGCACCAGCCTGTACCCGCAGCAGTTAGCTTACTAATGCAGCTTTTCGCATATGAGGTGTCGCACCCCGATCCGCTGTATACCATTTGCTAAATTGCACGACGATACCAGAATCGGCTAAATACCGCAGCGTAAAGCCGTCCGGGACAGAAGCACAATGATCATATTCCTGCGAACACCTATCGCACGAGCGTCATCCGCCCGTCGCCGCTGCTGTCGCGCGCTTCCACCCGGTACAGGTAGACGCCCGAGGGCAGCGCCTCGCCGGCCGCGTCGCGGCCCTCCCAGAGCACCTGCTGCGGACCCGCCGGCGCGTTCCAGCCGCGCGACCAGACCGCGCGCCCGGCGAGGTCATGCACGGTCAGGCGCACCGTCCCGGGAGCCGCCAGTTCGAAGCGGATGGTGGTCGCCGGGTTGAAGGGGTTGGGGTAGTTGTCGACCGCCAGCAGCAGGGGCGCGTCGGGGACGGGCGTGCCCTGCTCGTCCATGTCCCAGACCGTGCTGTTGACGGTGTAGGTGCCGAAGCCCGTCGTCGCCACGACGATGTGGCCGTTGACGATCGTGCGCATACCGACGGGGTAGGTGGCGGCCGAACCCTGGGCGGTCTGGTAGACGTAGGCGCCGACGGCGGCCATGCGGTTCAGCGCGTCCTGGTGCGGGTGTCCGTAGCTGCTGGAGACCGGCACCGAGATGATCGCCACTTCGGGCGTCGTCGCGTTCATGAACGCCGTGTTGCTGCTGGTGTAGGAGCCGTGATGGTTGACCTGGTAGACCTCGATGTCGCCGGCCTCGAGGCCGACCGAGGTCTCGACGTCCTGCTCGCTGCTGTAGCCGCCGGTCAGGTCGCCCGCGACCAGGAAGTCGAAATCCCCGCTCTCGACCAGCAGGGCCAGGCAGTAGGCGTTCTCCTCGTCGCCGTCGTTGAAGGGCGACGGCAGCGTGCCGTTGCCGTTCAAGGCGATGACCGTGGCGGTCACGCCGTCGCCCAGGTCGATGACCTGGCCGTCGACCGCGGTGTGGCGCTTGGCGGCCACCGCGTTGGCGTACGCGTTGTAGGTGGCCGTGGTGTAGGTCCAGCCCCGGTCGTAGACCGCCTGGGTGACGCCGACCGCGTTGTAGACCTCGTCAAGGCCGCCGACGTGGTCCGCGTGGTAGTGGCTGGCGGCCATGTAGTCGAGGGTCGCGATGCCCAGGCTCTGCAGGTAGGGGACGACCACGCTGTTGCCGTCGCCGTTGTCGCCGCCGTCGAACAGCAGGGTCTTGCCGCTGGAGGACACGATGAGCGTGGCGTCGGCCTGGCCGACGTACAGGCAGTGGATCGTCACCCCGGCCAGGGCCGGCAGGGTGGAGAGGCTCACGAGCAGGGCGGCGACCCAAACCCGTATCCGGATGCGCTGGGAGGTCATCGGGCGGCACCTTTGTTGAAAATGTACGACCAGTTGATCCTGGCTCCTCTTAATGATACCAGATTTCGCCACTTTCCGAAAGTCAAGCGCGCCGGGCACACGAGGTGCCAGGCGCGCGTCCCCTGCGACGGTGGGTAAGTCGGGTCCTAAGCGTTCACCTGTTTCTTGATCCAGGTCGTGGTCACCGACTTGGGCCGCTCGATCGGCGTCGCCATGGCCCGGTTGATGACCAACTGCGAGGCCATGCCCAGGGCCCGCGAGACGGCGAAGAACACCGTGTAGAAGGAGAACTCCTTGATCCCGTAGTGGTAGAGCAGGGCGCCCGAGCCCGCGTCCACGTTCGGCCAGGGGTTCTTGGCCTTGCCGTGCTGCTGCAGCACGTCGGGCACGACCTCGAACACGATGTTGACCGTCTTCATGATCGGGTCGTCCGGGAAGTGCTTCATGCCGAAGTCGCGGAAACAGGTGAAGCGGGGGTCGGTCACCCGCAGCACGGCGTGGCCGTAGCCCGGCACGACCTGGCCCGAATTCAGTGTCTCCCAGGCGAACTTGCGGATGTTGTCGTGGGTCGGTTGGCCCACGGCCTTCTTCAGGTCCAGGATCCATTTCAGGCACTCCTGGTTGGCCAGGCCGTGCAGCGGTCCGGCCAGGCCGTTCAGGGCCGCCGACACGCAGTAGTAGGCGTTGCTCAGGGCCGAGCCCACCAGGTGGCAGGTGTGGGCCGAGACGTTGCCGCCCTCGTGGTCGCAGTGCAGCACCAGGTACAGGCGCATGCACTCGGCGAACTCGCCGTCGGGGTCCTTGACGCCCAGCATGTGCGCGAAGTTCTGGGACCAGGTCAGGTCCTTCTTCGGCGAGATCCGCGGGCCCTTGCGGTAGCGCATCCGGTAGATGCCGGCGGCGATGGCCGGCAGCTTCGCGATCAGGTCCAGCGAGTCCTCCAGCGTGGGCTTCCAGTAGTCCAGCTTGTTCATGCCCTCGTAGTAGGCGTCGCGGAACTTCGACTCGCGCTCCATGGCCAGGATCGCGGTGTCGAACATGCACATCGGGTGGGAGTCCTTCGGCATCGCCTCCAGGACCCGCCAGACGTAGGCCGGCACGCGGGCGCGCTCGGCCAGGTCCTGCTGCAGGGCCCGGGTGTCGCGGCTCGACGGCATCTCGCCGGTGCACAGCAGGTAGAAGACGTCCTCGGGGGAGCGGTCGGCCAGCTCGGCGATCGGGGTGCCGCGGATCAGCAGGCCCACGTCGGGCGGCACCTCGCTGGTGTCGCAGACCATGCCCTTCACGCCGCGCATGCCGCCGTAGGCCTGGGCGACAGTGACGTCGCTGATCTTGGTATCGCCGTGGGTCTGCACGAGCGTGCGGATCTCCTGGCGCCATTCGGGGATGAGCTGGGCCATGCGCGTCTGGAGCTTAGCCATGGGGGCCTCCTTGGTCGGTCGGGGCTCGGCATAAAGCGGAGTCCGCAACTCGCCTTACCATCTTGCGGATCTGCATCGCTCTGCGACGAAACATAATCGCAACGGCGCGACAAATTCAAGGGGCATCGCGTTTGTCATTCGTAGGGGCAGCGATTACCATGGTGGGGGCGTTCGCCAGGGACGCCGGACATCCCCCTGGAAAGAGCCGATCTGGAGGCAGGCACATGAGCGACGTGACCAAGTGCATCGAGATCCTCGGCGACGCCATCGCCTTCGAGGAGGAGGGCATCCGCTTCTTCACCGAGCACGCCGAATCGGCCGGCTCGGGGGTCGAGCGCAAGATCTTCCAGTCCCTCGCCAAGGACGAGCAGGGCCACCGCGCCTACCTGATCGGTCTGCGCGACGAGCTGATCCGCACGCACAACCTGTCGCCGCTGCGCACCGTGGCCGACCACCCGCACGACCGCTCGCCTCGCCAGATCTTCGAGTCCGCCCTCGAGGGGGTCAAGAACCCCTACCGCTACGAGGAGGAGGATCTCGAGATCCTCAAGGGCGCCATGGAGGTCGAACGCAAGGGCTACGCGATGTACACCAAGGCCGCCGCCACCGTGGAGACGGCCGAGGCCCGGCGCCTGTTCGAGCACCTGGCCGTCGAGGAGCAGTCCCACTACGACCTGCTGAAGAACACCTACGAGTACATCCGCGACCCGCAGGGTTGGCACGAGTACGAGGAGGGCGGCATGCTCGACGGCGGCTAGGCCGTCGACACAGCCCGTCCCGTTGCGACCAGCGGCCGCTCCGCCACGCCGGCGGGGCGGCCGCGTCTCGAAGGAGCCGACGATGACCGACCGCGCCGCCGCCCGCGACCTCTTCCGCGGCGTCACCGCTCTGGCGCCCATGGCGATGGGCGGCAACCTGCCCTACCGACGCCTCTGCAAGCGGTACGGGGCCGACACGACCTGCTGCGAGATGCTGCTCGCCCACAAGCTCGTCAAGGCCAGCCGCCTCGAGATCGCGCTGATGCGCCGGCATCCCGAGGAGGGGCCCTTCGGCATCCAGATCGCCGGCAGCAAGCCGGAGCTCATGGCCGAGGCCGCCCGCATCGCCGCGGACGCCGGCGCCGACTACCTCGACCTGAATTTCGGCTGCCCGATCGACCTGATGGTCCGCAAGGGGATCGGCGCGGCGGCGCTGCAGCGGCCGGCGCGGCTGGCCGCCATGGTGGC
>DYDD01000100.1 GCA_020718045.1 Fibrobacter sp.
AGCTGACCCACAAGCGCCGCCTGTCGGCGCTGGGACCGGGCGGACTGCACCGCGACCGCGCGGGCTTCGAGGTCCGCGACGTGCACTACACGCACTACGGCCGCATGTGCCCGATCGAGACGCCGGAAGGCCCGAACATCGGCCTGATCTCGAGCCTGGCGACCCACGCCCGGATCAACAGCTTCGGCTTCATCGAGACGCCCTACCGCAAGGCCGTCGACGGCGTCGTCGAGCGCAAGACCTACTACCTGACGGCGGACGAGGAGGACAAGTACACGATCGCGCAGGCGAACGCGCCCCTCGACGAGAAGGGCCGCTTCGTCAACAAGAGCGTGCTGTCCCGCCGCCGCGGCGAGTACCCCGTGGTTCCGCCCAAGGAGGTGGAGTACATGGACGTGTCGCCGAAGCAGATCGTGTCGGCGGCGGCGTCCCTGATCCCCTTCCTGGAGCATGACGACGCCAACCGCGCGCTGATGGGCTGCAACATGCAGCGCCAGGCGGTGCCCCTGCTGCGGGCCGCCTCGCCGGTGGTCGGCACGGGCATGGAGAAGAAGATCGCCATCGACACCGGCGCCGTGATCACCGCCCTGGACAACGGCGTCGTGGAGCGTGTGACCGCCGACGCGATCACCATCAAGTACGAGCACCCCGACCGCATCCAGGCCAAGAGCTTCTTCGACGCCAGCGGCATCGTGGAGTACAAGCTGAAGAAGTTCCGCCGCAGCAACCAGGACACCTGCTACAACCAGAAGCCGCTGGTGAAGCCCGGCCAGAAGATCCGGCGCGGCGACGTGCTGGCCGACGGCCCGAGCACCGAGAACGGCGAGCTGGCCCTGGGCCGCAACCTGCTGGTGGCCTTCATGCCCTGGGGCGGCTACAACTTCGAGGACGCCATCCTGGTCTCCGAGAAGCTGGTCAAGGACGACGTCTTCACCTCCCTGCACATCGAGGAGTTCGAGCTGCAGGTCCGCGACACCAAGCGCGGCGTCGAGGAGGTCACGCGCGAGATCCCCAACGTGGGCGAGGAGGCGCTGCGCAACCTCGACGAGATGGGCGTCATCTACGTCGGCGCCCAGGTCAAGGCCGGCGACATCCTGGTCGGCAAGGTCACGCCCAAGGGCGAGACCGAGCTGTCCCCGGAGGAGAAGCTCCTGCGGGCGATCTTCGGCGAGAAGGCCGGCGACGTGAAGGACGCCTCGCTCAAGGCGCCCCCGGGCATGGACGGCGTCGTGGTCGGGATCAACGTGTTCTCGCGCCAGGACAAGGTCGACCGCTCCAAGAAGGACGAGAAGCGCAAGCTCGACGCCCTGCGCCGCGATCGCGACCGCAAGCGCGAGCTGGTGGAGTACCTGCGCTCCGAGCGCCTCGGCGAGCTGTTCGAAGGCCAGATCGCGCACCACGTGATCGACGCCAACACGGGCGAGGTCCTGGTCAAGGCGGGCCGCAAGTTCACCGCCAAGGTCCTCGAGGAGCTGGACCTCGCGGCCGTCCACTGGGGCCTGCCCCTGGTCAAGGACGCCAAGGTCGACCAGCGCCTGCGCGACGTGTTCGACTCGGCCTACCGCGAGCTGGACCGCATCGACGTCGAGTACGAGAAGCAGTGCGAACGCGTCCAGCGCGGCGACGAGCTGCCTCCGGGCGTGGTCAAGCTGGTGAAGGTCTACGTCGCCCGCCGACGCAAGCTGAACGTCGGCGACAAGATGGCCGGCCGCCACGGCAACAAGGGCGTCGTCTCGAAGATCCTCGCCGAGGAGGACATGCCCCACCTGGCGGACGGCACGGTGGTCGACATCGTGCTGAACCCGCTGGGCGTGCCGAGCCGCATGAACCTGGGCCAGATCCTCGAGACCCACCTCGGCTGGGCCGCCAGCCGCCTGGGCCTGCGCGTCCAGACCCCGGTCTTCGACGGCGCCACGATCGAGGAGATCAAGAACGCCCTGGAGGCCGCCGGCCTGCCCCGCAGCGGCAAGACCCCGCTGATCGACGGCCGCAACGGCGAGACCTTCGACAAGGAAGTCACCGTCGGCACGATCTACATGCTGAAGCTCCACCACCTGGTGGAGGAGAAGATCCACGCGCGGTCGATCGGCCCGTACTCCCTCGTCACGCAGCAGCCCCTGGGCGGCAAGGCCCAGTTCGGCGGCCAGCGCTTCGGCGAGATGGAGGTCTGGGCCCTGGAGGCCTACGGCGCCGCCAACTGCCTCCAGGAGATGCTGACGGTCAAGTCCGACGACGTGACCGGCCGCTCGAAGGTCTACGAGGCGATCGTCAAGGGCGAGAACCCGCCCGAGCCCGGCATCCCCGAGTCCTTCAACGTGCTGATGAAGGAGCTCAAGAGCCTGTGCCTGGACGTGCGCCTCGAAGAGGCCCCTCAGTTGAGTCCAAACCGCTGATCCCGACGGGTCCGCGAGGAGGTTGCAGATGCTGGGTCTGAAGACCGTGGAAGATCACGAGCCGAACAACGAGGCCAACTCGATCCTCATCCAGTTGGCGTCGCCGGATACCATCCGGGAGTGGAGCTACGGCGAGGTCACCAAGCCGGAGACCATCAACTACCGGACGTTCAAGCCCGAGAAGGACGGCCTGTTCTGCGAGCGCATCTTCGGTCCCGTGAAGGACTGGGAGTGCAACTGCGGCAAGTACAAGCGGATCCGCTTCCGCGGCATCGTCTGCGACAAGTGCGGGGTCGAGGTCACCCAGAGCAAGGTGCGCCGCGACCGGCTCGGCCACATCGAGCTGGCCGTGCCCATCGCGCACATCTGGTTCTTCAAGGGCCTGCCCAGCCGCATCGGCCACATGCTGGACATGAAGCTCAAGGACCTCGAGAGGGTGCTCTACTACGAGTCCTACGTGGTGATGAACCCCGGCAACACCGACCTGCGCCAGGGCGACATCGTCAGCGAAGAGGAGTGGTGGGACCTCAAGGAGGAGCACCCCGAGTGGGTGGCCGAGCTGGAGATGGGCGCCGAGGCCGTGCGCACCCTGCTCAAGTCGCTCCACCTCGAGCAGTTGGCCACCGAGTTGCGCGCGCAGGTCAAGACCGAGACCTCGGTCCAGCGCAAGAAGTCGGTCCTGAAGCGGCTGAAGATCCTCGAGTCGTTCCGCGGCTCCGGGAACAAGCCCGAGTGGATGATCCTGGACTGCATCCCGGTGCTGCCGCCCGACCTGCGCCCGCTGGTGCCCCTGGACGGCGGCCGCTTCGCCACGAGCGACCTGAACGACCTGTACCGGCGCGTCATCAACCGGAACAATCGGCTCAAGAAGCTGATCGAGATCAAGGCCCCCGGCGTCATCCTGCGCAACGAGAAGCGCATGCTGCAGGAGGCCGTCGACGCCCTGTTCGACAACGGCCGCCGCTCGCGCGCCGTCAAGGGCCAGGGCAACCGGCCGCTGAAGTCGCTCAGCGACATGCTCAAGGGCAAGAAGGGCCGCTTCCGCCAGAACCTGCTGGGCAAGCGCGTCGACTACTCCGGCCGCTCGGTGATCGTGGTCGGCCCCGAGCTCAAGCTCTACCAGTGCGGCCTGCCCAAGACCATGGCCCTGGAGCTGTTCAAGCCCTTCATCATCCGCAAGCTGGAGGAGGAGGGGTACGTCCAGACCGTCAAGAGCGCCAAGAAGCTCGTCGAGCAGGAGCGCCCCGAGGTCTGGGACATCCTCGAGGAGATCATCAAGGACCACCCGGTGCTGCTGAACCGCGCGCCGACCCTGCACCGCCTGGGCATCCAGGCCTTCGAACCGGTGCTGGTCGAGGGCAAGGCCATCCGCATCCACCCGCTGGTCTGCGCGGCCTTCAACGCCGACTTCGACGGCGACCAGATGGCCGTGCACGTGCCGCTGGGCTACGAGGCCCAGCTCGAGGCGCGCTTGCTGATGCTCTCGCCGAACAACATCCTGTCGCCGGCCAGCGGCACCCCCATCGCCACGCCCTCGCAGGACATGGTGCTGGGCTGCTACTACCTGACCCAGGAGCGCCCCGGCGCCAAGGGCAGCGGCAAGGTCTTCGCCAGCCCGGAGGACGCGGAGGCCGCGTTCCGGGCCGGCCTGATCGACAAGCACGCCCTGATCCGGATCCGCTTCACGGACGCCGCCGGCGTCCGCGAGATCCGCGAGACGACCATCGGCCGCCTGCTGTTCAACCAGATCCTGCCCGAGGGCATGACCTGGACGAACCAGGCCTTCAACAAGAAGGCCCTGGCCTTGCTGGTGGGCGAAGTCCACCAGCAGTACGGCGCCACCGGCTGCATGCTGTTCCTGGACCGCCTCAAGCAGCTGGGCTTCCACCACGCGACCGAGGCGGGCATCACGATCGGCATCGACGACATCCTGATCCCCGACGCCAAGAAGGAGATCATCGCCGCGGCCCAGCGCCGCGTCGACGAGATCGTCAGCCAGCACCGCAAGGGCGTCATCACCAACCGCGAGCGCTACAACAAGGTCATCGACCTCTGGACCCAGGTGTCCGACGAGGTCCGCGACCGCATGTTCGACAACCTGAAGAACGACGACCAGGGCTTCAACTCGGTCTACATGATGAACGCCTCGGGCGCCCGCGGCTCGGCCGACCAGATCAAGCAGCTGGCCGGCATGCGAGGTCTGATGGCCAAGCCCCAGAAGAAGGTGACGGGCGGCTTCGGCGAGATCATCGAGCAGCCCATCATCTCGAACTTCCGCGAGGGGCTGTCGGTGCTGGAGTACTTCATCTCCACGCACGGCGCGCGCAAGGGCCTCGCCGACACGGCGCTCAAGACGGCCGACGCCGGCTACCTGACCCGGCGCCTGGTCGACGTGTCCCAAGACATCGTCATCGCCGAGCACGACTGCGGCACGCTGCTGGGGATCGAGATCTCGGCCCTGAAGGAGGGCGAGAAGACGATCGAGCCGTTGCGTGACCGCATCGTGGGCCGCACCGTCGCCGAGGACATCGTCGACGAGAAGGGCGACTTCATCTGCGAGGCGGGCGAGCTGATCCTGGTCGACATGGCCGAGCGCATCGAGGAGGCCGGCGTCGAGAACCTGAAGATCCGCTCGATCCTGACCTGCCGCGCCAAGCGGGGCGTCTGCGCCCTCTGCTACGGCCACAACCTGGCCGAGAACCAGCTGGTCGACATCGGCGAGCCCGTGGGCGTCATGGCGGCCCAGTCGATCGGCGAGCCCGGCACGCAGCTCACGCTGCGGACCTTCCACATCGGCGGCACGGCCTCGCGCATCGCCGAGCAGAACATCAAGACCGCGGCGGCCAACGGCAAGATCGTGCTCAACAACTGCGAGCTCGTGGTCGACGCCGACGGCGACCGCATCGCCATCAGCCGCAAGGGCGAGATGAACCTGGTCCTGGACTCCGGCGTGACGCGCAGCCACATGACGCTGCCGTACGGCGCCAAGGTCCTGGTCAAGGACGGCCAGAAGGTCAAGCAGGGCGAGGCGCTCTTCGAGTGGGACCCCTACTCGGACTTCATCCTGTCGGAGAAGGTGGGCGTCGTCTCCTACGTGGACATCATCGACGGGCAGTCGCTGGCCGTGGAGCTGGACGAGAAGACCCGCATGAAGCAGCCGGTCATCAAGGAGCCCCAGGACAAGTCGCTGCACCCGACGATCCGCATCGTGTCGGCCAAGACCGGCAAGAAGCTCGCGGAGTACATCCTGCCCACCGGCGCCTTCCTGCTGGCCGAGGACGGGCAGGAGGTCAAGATCGGCGACAAGCTGGTCAAGATCCCGCGCGAGGTCTCCCAGACCGGCGACATCACGGGCGGCCTGCCCCGCGTCGCCGAGCTGTTCGAGGCCCGCCGCCCCCGCGACTGCGCCGTGGTCACCGAGATCGACGGCACGGTCCAGTTCAAGGGCACCACGCGCGGCCTGCGCCGCCTCGTCGTCTCGGGCGAGGGCGAGGAGGAGCGCGAGTACCTGATCCCGCACGGCAAGCACGTCCGCACCTACGAGGGCGAGCGCGTGCTGGCCGGCGACCGCCTGACCGAGGGGCCGATCAACCCCATGGACATCCTGGCGGTCAAGGGCGTCAAGGAGGTCCAGACCTACCTGGTCAACGCGATCCAGGAGGTCTACCGGCTCCAGGGCGTGAAGATCAACGACAAGCACATCGAGGTCGTGGTCTCGCGCATGCTGCAGAAGGTCGTCATCCTGGCCCCGGGCGACACCGACTACCTCGAGGGCGAGCAGGTGCTGCGCCAGGAGGTCGAGGACGCCAACGAGGACCTCGTCCGCCGCAACCTCCTGCTGCGGGAGCGCGGCGAGCCGCTGCTCGAGCCGGCGACGTCGGAGCCCCTGCTGCTGGGCATCACCAAGGCCAGCCTGAGCACCGACAGCTTCATCAGCGCGGCCAGCTTCCAGGAGACGACCCGCGTGCTGACCGACGCGGCGACCAAGAGCAAGCGTGACGAGCTGCGGAGCCTCAAGGAGAACGTGATCATGGGGCACTTGATCTCGGCCGGCACCGGCCAGCTCAAGTACAAGTCCCTGGCCGTGGAGGACCCGGAGTTCGAAGGCGAGGATCGGCGCATCCAGGACGCCCACCACGCCCTGGAACTCGCTGCGCAGCAGCCGCTTGAGGAGTTCGACGAGCCCGACGACGACGCCGAGGCCGTCGACCTGCTGCTCGACTGAGCGCCCGGACCGCCGACGGGCGCCCCGGGGCCGCCCGGAACGCCCGCCGGCGCCCGCAAGTGCGGGAAAAACCTGTGGGATCGCTTGACAAAGGTCCCGCCGGGCTATACTCTTTGCGTTCTGTGCCAAAGGGGCGATGTGCCCTGCGGCCCTGTTTTTGCCCGGGAAATGCGCCTGCGGGCGCCCGACCGGCGATGAGGAGATGAGAATTGCCGACCCTCAACCAGCTCGTGCGCAAAGGCCGCCAGCAGGTGCTCGTCAAGAGCAAGAGCCCGGCGCTGCAGGGTTGCCCCCAGCGCAAGGGCGTCTGCACCCGCGTCTACACCCAGACGCCCAAGAAGCCCAACTCGGCCCTGCGCAAGATCGCCCGCGTGCGCCTGACCAACGGCATCGAGGTCACCGCCTACATCGGCGGCGAGGGCCACAACCTGCAGGAGCACAGCATCGTGCTGGTGCGCGGCGGCCGCGTCAAGGACCTGCCCGGCGTGCGCTACCACATCGTGCGCGGCACCCAGGACGCCTCCAGCGTGGAGGCCCGTCGCCAGGGCCGCTCGAAGTACGGCGCCAAACGGCCCAAAGTGAAGTCCTGACCCCGGCGGTCAGCAGACGCGGGGCCGCGGGCCCCGCCAAGGAGTAGTCGATACCATGGCCAGGCGCAGACGACCCGAACGACGCCACATCACCCCGGACCACCGGTACGGGGACGCCGTCGTGACGAAGTTCATCAACTACGTGATGTCCGACGGCAAGCGCAGCGTCGCCGAGCGGATGGTCTACGAGGCGATGGACATGATCAAGGAGAAGACGGGGCAGGAGGGCGTGGACGTCTTCCGCGCCGCCCTGAGCAACGTCAAGCCCAGCCTGGAAGTGAAGTCCCGCCGCATCGGCGGCGCGACGTACCAGGTGCCCGTCGAGGTCCGCCCCGACCGGCGCCAGATGCTCGCCATGCACTGGATCATCAGCTTCTCCCGCACCCGGCCCGAACACACGTTCGCCGAGCGGCTGGCTGCCGAGCTGGTCCTGGCCAGCAAGAACGAAGGACCGTCTATCAAGAAGCGCGAAGACACACACCGTATGGCTGATGCGAACAAGGCGTTCGCCCACTGCCGTTGGTAATGGTCCCTCTCGTTCAGGCTCACAAAGCGCTTCGCTAGGAAAGCTGGAGCGACAGGAACGAATAGCCCGTACGGTCGCCGCAGGAGGCGGGACCTGGGCAGTCGACGACGGACAGGCCCTTTCCGGGCGACTGTGCGAGTCGAATGCTTGCGGCCCGGGCATCATGGGGTGAACGTGGCGCGCCGAGTGACTCTGCAGAAGGTTCGCAACATCGGCATCATGGCCCACATCGATGCGGGCAAGACGACGACGACCGAGCGGATCCTCTACTACACCGGGCGCGTGCACATCCCCGGCGAAGTCCACGACGGGGCGACCCAGATGGACTTCATGGAGCAGGAGAAGGAACGCGGCATCACCATCACGGCGGCCGCGACCACCTGCGCCTGGCGCGACCACCGCGTCAACATCATCGACACCCCGGGGCACGTCGATTTCACCGTGGAGGTGGAACGCAGCCTGCGGGTCCTGGACGGGGCCGTGGCGGTGTTCTGCGCGGTCGGCGGCGTGGAGCCCCAGTCGGAGACGGTCTGGAGACAGGCCGACAAGTATCGGGTCCCGCGCCTCGCGTTCGTCAACAAGATGGACCGGCCGGGAGCGGACTTCGACCGGGTCGTGGGGATGATGATCGAGCGGCTGGGGGCGCGACCGGCGCCGATCCAGCTGCCGGACGGGAGCGGCGAGGGTTTCCGGGGCGTGATCGACCTGCTGACGATGCGGGTGCGGTACCCCGACCAGGCGGACCTGGGCGCCAGCTACGAGGAAGCGGAGATCCCGGCGGCGATGCTCCCGGCGGCGCGGAAAGCCCGCGCGAAGCTGGTCGAAGCGGTGGCCGAGGTCGACGAGCCGATGATGGAGTGCTACCTCGAGGAGCGGGAGCCCGCGGACGAGGAACTCCTGGCCGGACTGCGGCGCGCCACCCTGGGCGCGCACCTGGTGCCGGTGCTCTGCGGTTCGGCGTTCAAGAACAACGGCGTCCAGAAGCTGCTCGACGCCGTGGTGGATCTCCTGCCTTCGCCGCTCGACCTGCCGCCGGTGCGGGGGTGGCGGACGCAGGACGGCGAGGGCGGCGCCGGGACCGAGACCGAGTCCCGGGCGGTGGACGACGACGCAGCGTTCAGCGCCATCGCCTTCAAGATCGTGACGGATCCCTTCGTGTCCCGGCTGGCCTACATCCGGGTGTACAGCGGGGTCCTCAAGGCGGGCGGGGTCGTCCTGAACGCCAGCACGGGCAGGAAGGAACGGATCGGCAAGATCTACCGGATGCACGCCAACAAGCGTGAAGAGGTGGAGGAAGTCGGGACCGGGGACATCGTGGCGGTGTCCGGCTTCAAGCAGATCCGCACGGGAGACACGCTCAGCGCCATCGAGAGGCCGATCCTGCTCGAGGCGATGAGTTTCCCGGAGCCGGTCATCTTTGTGGCGATCGAGCCCAAGACGAAGGCCGATCAGGACAAGATGAGCGAGGCGCTGGCGGGGCTGGCGGACGAGGACCCCACCTTCCGGGTGAAGGTGGATCCCGAGACCGGCCAGATGATCATCAGCGGGATGGGCGAGCTGCATCTGGAGATCATCACCGATCGGATGCAGCGGGAATTCGGGGTCCGGGCCAACGTCGGCAAGCCCCAGGTCGCCTACCGCGAGACGATCACCGCCCCGGCGCAGGCCGACTTCCGCCTAGAGCGGCAGGCCGGGACCAAGGTCCAGTTCGCGCACGTCACGCTGGCCGTCGAGCCGGCGGCCTACGGGGAGGGCCTGAGCTTCTCGAGCGGCGTGCCGGTGGACAGGTTGCCGGCGGAGTTCCAGCGGGCCGTGCGGGAGGCGAGCCTCCAGGCCTGCGGGAGCGGGATCCTGGCCGGCCACCCGCTGGTGGACCTGCGGATCCGGCTGACGGGCGGGACCTTCGAGGAGGACGCCTCCAGCGAGCCGGCCTTCAGGGCGGCGGGCGCGGAGGCCCTGCGGCGGGCGGTCCAGGACGCCAGGCCGGCCCTGCTCGAACCGGTGATGGACGTCGAGGTGGTGGTCCCGGCTTCGTACCTCGGGGACGTGACCGGGCACCTGAACTCGAAGCGCGGGCAGATCCAGCACCTGGAGCCGCGCGGGGACGTCCAGGTGATCAGGGCCGAGGTGCCGCTGAGCGAGATGTTCGGCTACGCCACGCAGGTTCGGTCGCTGACGCAGGGAAGAGCGACGTACACGATGCAGTTCGCCCGCTACGAGCGGGCGCCCGAGAAGATCGCGACGGAAATCAAGCAGCGTTACATGGGCATCTGGACCCGCCCGTGACAACAGGACCGACCCCGACGACGTCGAGAAGGAGGTAGCCAACCATGGCTCGTGCAAAGTTCG
>DYDD01000380.1:0-526 GCA_020718045.1 Fibrobacter sp.
GAGGAAGCCCGCGAGAGGAGGAGCAACTGATCATGAGCAACGAAGCTCGAAAGAAACTGAAGGGCTACGGCTCCGCGTTGGAGCGTGGCAAGTTCATCCGCGCGCGCAGCAACCCCGCCGACCTCGCGTTCTTCCGGGAGAACGCTGCGGCCGTGGCGGCGCTGTTCGCGCGCTACCGATTCGAGTGGCTGCTCGACGGCGACAACAAACCCACCGACGAGTGGCGCGTCATCGGGATTCGAGGCCAACTCTCAGAGCATGGCCGGGGCAAGCTGGCCGTCACGGTAGGCTCCGGGTTCATGATAGTGCGGCTGCAGCGCGCCGGAGATTGGCTGAAGCCTCACCAGATCGGCGAAGGAGAGGGCACGTTCGTTCTCAAGTGGACGGATGAGAACGTCTCCAAACTGGCCGAGATGGTCAGGCTGCGGAAGCGGATTAGGCTGTCAGAAAAACAGAAGGCGCAAGCGGCAGCCCGGATCGCTGGCGTAAACGGCCAAACGGCTGCGGCAGACCCCCAGCCGCGCAC
>DYDD01000380.1:533-1760 GCA_020718045.1 Fibrobacter sp.
GAGGCAAATGCGGCTTCAGAACAAGCCGGGAGGGGTGAGATAGCCCCCCCCCTGAACAAAACCGTTTCTAGGGCCGTAGAAGGCCCCATTAACGCAGCCGCCCTCCGAAGGCAACTTTTGGGGGCGGCCACCCTTTTCTTCGCGGTCCTCGGTCTCCTGTCTCCCGTCGCCACCGTGGCCGCCCCGGTCACCGACTTCCTGCTCGACTCGGTGCGCTATGTGGAGAGCGCCGACGGCCGTCGGCTGATCGGCGACGACGGCAAGAGCCTGGGGCCGTATCAGCTCACCGCGGGCGCGGTCGCCGACGTAGAACGGACTTCCAAGTCCGTTTATGAATCAACGGGCCTGGAAGCCCGTTCTACGTTCCGGATGTCCGAAGCCTCGCGCGCCGCCGCGCGCGTGTATCTGGTCAAGCTCAACGGCCAACTCCGCCGCGCCATTGGGCGCGAGCCGGGCGAGGCGGGCCTGTTCGCGTGTTGGAATCTTGGCTTCGCCAAGTTTCGCGCGCTCGGCTTCCGTCTCGACCGTTGCAACGCCGCCGTGCGGCGCGCGGCCGTGACGGTCGAACTGCGCGCCCGCGCCGCCGGGTTCAACGCGCTCGCGGCGCGAGGCAACAAGCTGGCCGCCTCGCGGCCAGACGATTTTAGATTTTCGATTTCGGAGTTTGGATTGAAGACCGGAGGCGGGCGATGATCGGCGTTGCCGAAAACGCGGAGGCCGTCACGCGGACGGAGCCGCGCTTCCACGGCGGCAAGTGGATGCTGGCGCCGATGAACCCGCTTCGCGTCCTCCATCTCACGCTGAACCGTTACCGGTTTGACCAGATCGCGACGGGGCAGAAGACCATCGAGTATCGGCGCAGCACGGGCTACTGGCGGAGGAGGCTGGCAGGCCGGTGCTATGATGAGGTCTGGTTTCGCAACGGCTACAATCCTGGCGCTCCGTTCATGCGGGTCGCGTGCGGCCGGATCGTGCGCCGCACCAAAATCGCGGGATCGGGCCGGCTGTGGCACATCCGGCTCGGCCCCGTCCTCGACATCCTCAACTGGCCCGGCCCCGATCCAAAAGCGGAGGCCCGCCTGCCATGATCGCCGCCAACGACCACGACACGTTCAACACCTGCGCGCCGGAGGCAGAACGGGCTTCCAAGCCCGTTATTGCCGGACATCGAACGGGCTTGGAAGCCCGTTCTACTTCCGCGAAACCTCGCTTCCCCTGGAAGGTCGC
>DYDD01000101.1:0-291 GCA_020718045.1 Fibrobacter sp.
CGCGGCCTGCTTCACGGCCGTCCCTACTACGTCCAGAAGTACCACACGCCGGCGCTCGCCGCGGCCGTCGTCGAGGCCGTGGCGGCCAGCGCTCCCGAGGCCGTGCAGTACGAGTATCTGCAGACCGCCCTGCTGATGAGGGACCTGGCTCGCTGGCGGGACCGCGAGGCCGCGGCGGGACGACCTGCACCCCGGCTCTTCCTGAGCAGCCACGAGATGGGCTCCCTGCCCCGCGAACGCCGGGCCGCTCTCGCCCGCAACCCCCTGCGCAGGGCACTGCTGCTGCACCAG
>DYDD01000101.1:306-5537 GCA_020718045.1 Fibrobacter sp.
CGGCTGCAGGCCGACGCCTCCCACTGGGCCGACGCCGTCTTCTGCGTCACCGACCAGGACCGCGACCTGCTCGCCGCCTGCGGCGGCCGCGGCGGCGTGACCATGCCCCTGGGCGTCGACACGGACCTGATCCGTCCCGTGTGGCGACCCGTCGGCCCGGCCCGCCTGCTGTTCGTCGGCAGTTTCGGCCACGCGCCCAACCGCTCCGCCGCGGAATTTCTCGTTGACAAGGTCTGGCCACACATCGCCCAATATGACCCGGGTTCGAGCCTGACGCTGGCCGGCGGCGGCCCCCGGACGTTCCTGGCCTCGCTGGCCGCACGCGACCCGCGCGTGACGACCCCCGGGTTCGTCCGCGATCTCGGCGATCTCTACCGCGAATGCCGCCTGATGGCGGCGCCGCTGACCGAGGGCGGCGGCATCAAGATCAAGATCCTGGAGGCCATGGCCGCCGGGATCCCGGTGGTGACCACCCCGATCGGCGCCGAGGGCATCGCCGACGACCGGGACCGCGCCCTCTGGCTGGCCGAGCCCGACGAGGGATTCGCGCGGACCGTCCTGGCGGCCCTGGCCGACCCCGCCGAGGCGGCGGCCCGGGCGGCCCGCGCGCGGAGGATCATCGAGGAGCGCTTCAGCTGGACCGCGATCGCCGGCCGGCTGACCGCGCAGTACGAGGGGAGGTGATGTCGATCGGCGACCCGACGCCGCCCCGCGGCGTCACGGCACGAGATCGATGGAACCGCGTCGGTTGTGTCCTTGACGGTGCACTTTCACGGAGGAATGCGACATGTTGAAAAGACTCATGATCCTGGTGGTCGTCCTCGCCGTGCTGATCGGCGTGGGCCTGGCCGCGAGCGCGCAGGCCGGCGACTTCACCGGCTCGATGTGGTACCGCTGGGAAGGCATGGAGAACGTCGACCAGGACGGAGACGCCGACGACGCCAGCGCCTTTTCCCACCTGCGCTCCCGCATCGCCTTCGCCGGCGACGTCAACGAGAGCGCCGACTACAACCTGACGGTCGAGAACTACCGCGTGCTCGGCGATCCCGCCAGCGACGCGAATTCGATCTACCAGGCCACCTTCACGATGCGCGACTTCCTGGTCGCCGACCTCGACGTCACCCTGGGCCGCATGCCGGTCGCCTACGGCCGCGAGCGCGTGATCGGCGTCGAGGACTGGGACCTGGCGACGAACATCCTGTTCGACGGCGCCCACGGCCGCTACAACTTCGAGAGCGGCTGGCTGGACTACTTCAACTTCAAGCTGCTGGAAACCTACGGCGGCAAGTACGCGTCCGGCTCCGGCGACGACAACATCACCGGCCTCTACATGCACCACGACGCCAACGAGAAGTTCTGGTTCGAGCCCTACGCCATGATGCTCACCCACGAGAACTGGGCCAGCCCCGACCTCGACAACGACCGCACGATGATCTTCGGCGGCCTGGTCGACTACATCAGCAACGGCCTGCACTTCTACGGCGAGGCCGTGGTCCAGACCGGCACCACCTACCTGCCCGCGGAGCGCGACCTGTCCGCCCTGGGCTGGTACACCGGCCTGTTCTACGACTTCGACAGCGCGGTCGAGCCCTTCATCGGCTTCGAGTACAACTTCGCCAGCGGCGACGACGCCGCGACGCCGGAGAACGAGGCCTTCAACTCGCCCTACGGCTCGCATAGCGAGTACCTGGGCATCATGAACGTCCAGGGCTGGAACAACGTCACGGCCATGCGCTTCGCCGGCGGCTTCACGCCCATCGAGAGCCTCGACGTCGCGGCCGACTTCTTCCTGTTCACCGAGGACGTGGACACCGGCGCCGACGACGCGATCGGCAGCGAACTGGACCTCAAGCTGAACTACATGCTCAACGCCGACGTGGATCTGGAGGGCGGGCTGGGCATGTTCACCCATGAGGAGACGGCGGGGGGGTACACGGCTCCGGGGGATGCCGAGTACTTCGTCTGGGCCGGCGCCCACCTGTTCTTCTAGCTCCAACCCGGGAAGATGTCGCCACCAGAGGCGAGGCCCCGCGGCCTCGCCTCTGCTGCATCTTCAGGACGCGTCGTCCAGCCGGCGGACCTGCAGGGGGGTCAGGCGGACGGCCCCGCCCAGCCTCTCCGCCTCCAGCCCCACCTCCGCCACCCTCTCCACCGTCTCGAGCCGCCGATAGGCTTCCTCCAGCGAGCCCCCCACCGCCACCACGCCGTGGTTCGACAGCAGGAACGCCTGGTGGCGCGCGACGAGCGGCTGGATCGAGGCGACGATTTCGGGGGTGCCGGGGGTGGCGTAGGGTGCGAGCGGGACCTCGCCACCGAGCAGCAGCACGGCTTCGGGCAGGATCGAGGCGGGCAGGGCGCGGCGCGCGCAGGCGTAGGCGGTCGCGTGCGGCGGGTGGGCGTGGCAGACCGCCGAGACGTCGGGACGTTGGCGGTAGATTTCAGCGTGGAGACGCCATTCCGAACTGGGTCGGCCCGGGCCGAAGGGACGGCCGTCGGCGTCGACCTCGACCAGATCGCCCGGGGCGAGATCGCCCTTGGCGGCGCCGGCCGGGGTGACCAGGTAGCGCCCCGGACCGAGCCTCACCGACAGGTTCCCCTCCCCCGCCACCACGTAGCGCCGCTCGGAAAGCAGACGCCCGACCCGGACGATCTCATCGGCAGGTCGGGCGTCGTGTGCCATCGATCGCTCTACCAGTTGCTGAACAGGTAGAGGTGGGTCATCACACCCTCGAAGAACTCGAGCTGCTCGCGCTGCTGGTCGGTCAGGGCTTCGACCTGGACCGCGGTGTAGTCCGGGTGGGCCGCCGCGATGCTGTCGTAGGCGGCGGACCACAGCGCGTCCAGCATCTCGGTCGGGAACCCGACCGAGCTGGTCAGGAGGATCTCGTCGGGCGTGCGGCCGGTGAAGAAGGCGCCCTGGTCGTCGGAGCGTGTGAAGAACAGCAGGCGGGGCTCAAGGCTGCCGTCGGCGGGGATCCGCCAGATGTTGCGCTCGTTCAGCGTGATCGTCGGCACGCGACGGTCCGAAACGAAGATGATCGTGGTGCCGTCGGTGCTGTAGGACGGCTCCATGTTGCGGATGATGAAGTTGCTGCCCGCCGTCGGCGGCGAATTCGTCAGGCGCGTGAGGCCCCGATCCAGCACGACCGCGCCGTTGGCGGCCAAGCCCGTGGTATCGAAGTCCACGGTGAACAGTTCGCGGGTGGTGAAGCCGTTGATGTCCGCGATGTCGAGCGTGGCCGAGAAGACGATCTGGCGGCCGTCCGGCGACCAGGAGGGGGAGTCGCAGATCGACACTTCGCTGGTGATCGGGAACGCCAGCTGGCTCAACTCCCTCGCGGCGGGGACGGCGCAGATCCAGATGGCCTGATCCGTCGCCTGGGACAGCGAATCGGCGTCGGTGTGGCCGTAGCGGGAGAAGGCGATCCAACGCCCGTTCGGCGACACGCTGGGCGACATGTGTTCCCAGTACTTCCAGCCAATATCCCGGTCGTCGTCGGGCTCGCGCAGCACGAGCTCGATGTCGAGATCCTGCCCGTGGACGAAGTTGGGCGGGATCCGGGTGCGGAAGAGCCGCGAGCCGCGGATCGTGGTGTCCATCCAGAAGACGAGGTCGTCGTCGTTGAGCCAACGCGGCGTCCCCTTCTGGCAGTCCCGGTTCGGGAAGATCTGCGGCTGGGTCGAGCCGGTGTTCATGCGCAGGTTGTTCATCAGCACCAGCGCCGCTCCCTGCGCGCGCAGGTTGAGCTTAGGGCTATCCTGCACCTGCAGCGGCATGACCGCCAGTTGGCGGATCAGCGGCGGCACTTCGGGCGGCTGTCCCGGAGGGGTGATCGCCAGCCAGTCGATGGTGAAAGCGAGACGGGTAGCGTCGGGCGAAAGATCGGGCTCGAGGTACTGGTAGGCGTCCGACGAGGTGTCCGCGGTGACCATCACCAGGTCGCCGGTGCTGTGGTTGCCGGAAATGTCCAGCGTCTCCGAGACATCCGGCTCCAGCGAACAGCCGATCGCCAGCAGCGCGGCGGCAGCGGCCACGGCGGCGATCGCGCCGGCGCGCGGATCCAGTTTCTTCATCAAGATCTCGACCTCCCGAAATCCGGCACGACCGCCGCCGCGACCGATTCCGGTCGGGACCGAGGCTGCGGCGCTGAGGCAGCGGACCAATCACGATTCAAAGTAAGGGCAAGGCGGGCCTGAAATCAACCGGGACTTGGCCGATGACGGCACGGGGCATCGGTTCGGGCGACCGGTCAGCCGGGGGTGCGGGACGAATCCAGGGCCAGGACCCGCGCCCACTCCTGCTCCGCCTCGTCGGTCCGGCCCAGACGTCGCAGCAGGAGCACGCGGTTGTGGCGCAGCGCGGGATCGGCGGGCGACAAGGCGATGGCCCGGTCGATGAGGATCAGCCCTTCACGGTCGCGATTCGCCACGATGCACACCAGGGCGGCCTGGGACCAGACCTGGGCGTCCTGCGGGAGGCGGGCTCCTCCATCGCCGAGGGACAGCGCCAACGAGACGGCGCGCTCGGGGTCGCCGAGGGCGGCGTCGGCCTCCAGCAGGATCCGCAGGCCCTGATCGTCGAGATCGCCGTGCCAGCGCGGGGCCAGCAGGAGCCTGGCTGCTTCGGGCTGGCCGGCGCGCAGGCGGGCGAGGGCCAACTGCTGCCCGCTCTGCGGGGTGGGCGCCAGGGCGTGGAGACGCTCCAGATCCGGCAACGCGGCGACCGGGTCGCCGGCGGCCATCCGGCAGCGCGCCCGGGCCCTCAGCAGGCGCGGATCGTCCGGGTCGCAGATCTCCGTCGCGGTCGCCAGCTTCGCCGCCGCTTCGTGCAGCAGCCCGTAATCGATCAGGACGTGGGCGTGTTCGATCCGGACGGCGCCGTCGGTGGGGTCGAGGTCGCAGGCCAGGCCGTATTCCGCCAGAGCCCGGCCGCGCCGGTCGAGGCCGACCAGCAACGTGGCCAGGTTGCGGTGGTTGGCGACTTCGGTCGGCCCCCAGAGGACGGCCTGCTCCAGGTGGGGCAAGGCGGCGTCCCGGCGGCCGAGGCGTTGCAGGGCGAGTCCCGCGCGCTGGTGCAGACGCCAACGCAGATCCTCGTCGAGGCCGTCGTCGGCCAGTTCGGCCTCGGCGCGCAAGGCGACGGCTTCCCAGTCGCCCGTCGACGCCAGCGAGTCGACGGTCGCCAGGCCGCGCTGGTGGCGCGCGCGGGGCGACTCGCCGCGCAGGGCGCC
>DYDD01000101.1:5546-10057 GCA_020718045.1 Fibrobacter sp.
GCTCGCCGCCAGCGCCGCGCAGAGGACCGCCGCTGCCAACGACCGCGACCCGACGTGTCCGATGATCGTCACGTTCCCTCCCCTTCGACCGTCACCGGATCAGGGTACGACGACATGCCGGCGGGAACAACCGGCGAGCGGGCAGCCGTGGGGAAATCGGCGCCAGGGCCGCGGTCGTCCCCCCCCGGGACGGCCGCGACCCCAGGCGCTCAGCGCGCGACGGTGACGGTGCCGTGTCCTGCGGTCCGCTGCCAGGTCAGCGCATAGGCGTAGCGTCCGGACGCCGCCGGCCGGCCGGCGTCGTCGTCGCCGTCCCAGGACACCAGCAGGCGGCCGTTGCGGATCTCCCCGCCGCGCACCATGCGGACGGCCTGGCCGCGCAGGTCGTAGACGGTCAGCAGCGCGGTGCCGGCGTCGCCGGAAGCGTCCGCGGGCAGGGTCATCGCGACGGTGGTCAGGGGGTTGCAGGGATTCGGGAACGCGGTGCAGGCGAGCGCCGGCGCGACGACCGGGCCACCGCCCAGCGCTTCGCTCAGGAACGCCTGGAGGCCGTCCACCTGGTCGGGGGTGACCAGGGAGGGGTTCTCGATGGCGCCGCTGGCGGTCGCCAGTTCGCCGCCGAAGAGGAAGCGGATGTCCTCGGCCAGGATCTCGCGGGCCCGCTGCGCGTGCGGGGCGTAGGGGCCGTGATCGCCGTCGGCGAGGCCGCGCAGCTCGAGGTAGCGGCGCCACTGCTCGGGGCGGCGGTCGAAGCAGGCCCAGGTCAGCACGTGGCCGAGCTCGTGGACCGTCACGTCGGCCACGGTGCTCGCGGCGACGGGCCCGAAGGCCGGCGACAGCACGATGGCGCCACCGCGCGCGAAACTGCTCAGCACCTCGGCCGGCGGGGCGGGCAGCAGGAACACGTCGACGTCGAGGTCGACCTGCAGGTGCCGCAGATCGTCCAGCGCGTCGGCGACGACGTCCTCGGGCAGAGGCTGGAACCCGCTGATGTCGCGACGGGCCAGGCGCGGATCGTCCGGACCCTGCAGCAGTTCGAGCTCGCCGAGAGCCGGGTGGCGCAGCAGCAGCGCGCCGTCCACGTGGACGAGGTAGGAAGCCAGGTCGGCGGGGGTGTGGATGCGGACGCGCAGGCCGCTGGATGCGGTGAAGGTCCGGGCTGCGGCGTCGCCGGTCCAGGCGACGGCGAACAACGCCAGCAGGAGCATCGCGCCGCGATGGGTCCGAGTCGGGAATCGTGGGTTCGTCCGGTCCATCTTGGCCCCCTGTGATCCTTGGTCCCCCCCTATGAGACGTCGGTCCGGTGGCTGGGAGGAGATCCCGCAGGGTTCGTGCCGCCGGGAAACGGAGGGCGGCCGGCGACCGGATCCCAGTCGGATCCTGACACACAACCGGAATAAAATCAAGGGGTTGGATCCAGCGGCGCCGCACAGGAAGCAGGCGGGGGCATCGGTGACGGGAGCGCAGGTTGGGTAAAATCACGCAGCGCCCGAGGGGAAAATTCCCCCCTGTTCAGGCAGCAGCCGGACGGTGGCGCCCGCCGAAGCGGCTGTCGAGGATGGCGCCGACGCCCAGGCAGTAGATCGGCAGCTGCACAACCACGGCCAGCAGCTCCAGCATCCTGCCGAAACCGGCCAGCGACGGGATCGCCGTGAGGATCGCGCCGATGATCGCCGGCGAGAGGATCACGAAGAGGCCGGCCGCGATGCAGCCGAGCGACTGCAGCCGGTCCGGGAATCGCGCCGCGCAGAGCCGCGCGCCGATCCGGCCGGCCACGATGCCGAGGGCGACCAGGCCCAGGACGACGTAGGCCAGGCCGAGCATCAGGGCCAAGGGGATCCCGATGATCGTCATCGCGAGCACGGCCACCACCACCACGAACAGGAAGTGCCCGAGCACGAGCCACGCCAGACCGACCAGCAGGCTGCGACCCGGTTGCGACGACAGGCGGTCCGACACGGCCGTGAGCCACCAGGCCGGCATCAGGGCGACCGTCAGGAGCGTCAAGCCGAACAGCACGGCGAGCGGCAGCAGGACCAGCAGCCCGGTGGCGCCGCCGCCGACGAAGCGGTTCAGGCCGTCGTCGGTGCTGATGTCGGCGACGCCCACCGACACCTCTCTGCCCTCGACGATCGCCGTCTCGTCGCGACGTAACTTGCCGAACACCAACACGGCGTCGCCTTTCACCACGGCCTCGTCGGCCAGGGTCAGCGAACCGCCCACCACGACGACGTCGCCATCGACCTGGCCGAGGATCGTCGCGTCGCCTAGCAGGACCACCACGTTGCCGGTGACGCGCTCGTCGCTCTCGACCACGGCGTCGTTGCCCGTGGCGACGATTTCCGAACCGATGATCCGGCGCTCGGGCGGCTCGTCGGCGAACACGTCCCAGTTGAAGGCGTGGGCCTGTTGGCGGAACTTCGAGAGCTCGTTCTCGAGGTCGAGCGTGTCGGGCAGCTCGGCCAGGATCGTCGCGGTGATGGCGCTGAGGCCCTGGCTGACCTTCTCGCTCCAATCGGCGGGGAACTCGATCTGGATGTTGCCGCTGGGATTGGAAACCTGGAGGCGGCGCTCGTCGATGCGGACGTCGAGGTCCCGGAGCTGGGCCTCCATCTCCTTGATGACCTGCTCGAGGCCCTGCATCGCCTGGGCGACCTGCGGGTCGTGCGCGGTCTTCAGCGAATCCTGGAGGGTCTCGATGCGGTGCAGCCGCTGGCAGATGGCGACCCGCAGCGAATCCTGGCGGGCGGAGGCGTACGCGGAGGGCGGCGCGGGCTGCGCGTCGCAGACGGAGGCGACCGTCAGCCCCAGCATCAGCGCCAGGAGCAGGACGGACCGCGACGCGGCGCCGCGCTCAGCGCGGGATCGACCTGTGCACCGTCGCGACATAGACCCTCCGGGTCAGATTCTGCAGGCGGACCGACAGTTCGGGCAGGCAACCGACGCCGGCGACCGTCCAGGCGGCGGTCCCCGCGGCGGCGCCCGAGGCGGCGGCGGCCAAGGCGGCGGTCGCGGCGACCAGGCCGACGAGCCGCACCGACCGCGACCTCAACCAGGCCGGTAGGCTCTCGTGCACCAGCAGGATGGGCACCCGCGGGCTGCGCAGCGGGGCCATGGCCCGGTAGGCCTCGTAGGGCACTGCGGCCAGGATGCGGGCGTCGAAATCGGCGGGCGCCTCGAGAGGCGGCAGGTCGCCGAGCTTCGCGTAGAGCGCCTGGAGCATCTCGAGCTGCGCGCGGCAGCCGCCGCATTCGCGCATGTGCAGGAACACGGCCAGGGACTCCCGTTTCGGGAGGGTCTGGTCGAGGTAGTCCTGCAACCTGTCGCACGCCTGCCGGCATTCCGGCGGCGCGGGTCGCTGCATTCCGGTCTTCATGATCATCCTCCAGGGTCTCCTACCCGCGACGCCGCTCCGCGCCTTACGTCTCCCGGTTCGCGGCGCCGGTGAGTCACCGACGGCCTTCGTTCGCGTCCATGGGCGGTCGTACGGCATCCCTGGCTTCGGGTTTCACGGTTACGGGACCTTTTCCTTCCGGATCATATCTCATAGGAGCGGGCCTGCAACATCTGCTGGATCATGGCTCGGGCCCGGTGGATCCGGGCCTTGACCGTGCCGAGGGGCAGGTCCAGGACCACCGCGATGTCCTCGTAGGACAGGTCCTGGTCGTGCCGCAGCAGGATGATGACCTTGTAATGCGGCGGCAGATCGGCGACGACCTCCTCCAGCCTCTCCATCGCTTCGCTGCGTTCGAGCAGCCGGTCCGGGCCGGGCCCGTCGTCCGGCAGCGGCAGGTCCATGGGTTCGCCGTCGGGGCCGGTAAAACCGTCCAACGACAGGAACCGCATGCGGTTGCGGCGCAGGTGGTCGATGCAGTGGTTGGTGGCGATCCGGAAGATCCAGCTCGAGAAGGCGTAGGTCTCGTCGAACCGGTCGAGCAGCGAGAAGACCTTGATGAAGACTTCCTGGGCAAGGTCCCGGGCGTCCTCGGTCCGTCGCGTCATCCGGAAGCACAGCCCGTAGATGGCGTTGCGGTAGCGACCGAGGAGCTCGGCGAACGCCGCCTCCTCGCCGCGCTTGCAGCGGCGGACCAGTTTGAGGTCCTCGATGCGATCGAACATCCCGCCGCACTCCCCCGTCCAGCCTGTAGACGCGGCGAAGATAGGGGGAGCGCCGCCCGATGGTCAACCAGATCCCCCACGGCGGTTCAGCGTACGAGCGTGACCGGTCGGCGATGACGCAGACCGGCCGCCTCGAGCACGAAGGCGTAGACGCCCGAGGCCGCAGGCCGGCCGGCATCGTCGCGGCCGTCCCAGACCAGGTCCGTCGGGCCCGCCGGGTGCGTGCCGCCGTCCAGCAGCCGGCGCACCAGACGACCGCGTGCGTCCACCACCGACAGGCGGACCGGCGCCGCTTCGCGCAGCTCGAACCGGAAGCCGACCGTCGGGTTGGCGGGGTTCGGCCAGGGCGCGGCGACCCGCACGGGCGCCGCCAGCGAAGCGCCGACGGCCGT
>DYDD01000102.1 GCA_020718045.1 Fibrobacter sp.
GGCGTCGGCGTACACGGCGGAGTGGGACGGCCGCGACGACTCGGGCCGTCAGTCGGCCAGCGGCTCGTACTACTACCGTCTGCGCAGCGAGGGCCAGGAACTGACCCGCAAGATGACCCTTCTGAAATAGACCGTTCCCGCGGGAAGGCGAGAGGGGTGGGACGACGTCCCACCCCTCTTCACGTGTGCGCCCATCGGCCCGTCGCCGGCCGTGGGCTATCCCAGGTCCAGCTCGATCGGCTCCACCGTGATCAGCGGGTGCGCGCCCAGCTGTCGCCGGACCTCGATCACGAGGTCGAAGCGTCCGACGACGGTGCCGCCGCCCTCGATCTCGTAGTCGTGGGCGGGCGTGTAGGCCTCGACGCCCCTGGCGCGGGGGTCGTGCTTCTCCGCGGCGCGGCGGCCGGTCAGCTTCACCCCGGCCGGCAGGGCCGCCAGCAGGTCCTGGATCTCGACCCCGTAGCGCACGGCGTAGGCGCGGAAGGCGTAGTCGAAGGACGCGCGGCGGATCCGGCGGTCGGACTGGATCGCGAGGCCGGTCTCGGCCGTCATGCACTTGGCCGCGCCCTTCAGCAGCCCGCGCAGCTCGCCGTCGAGGATCACGCGGCAGGCTTGGTGGTGCGCGACGACCAGCTCCTTCAGCCGGGCGCCGAGGCCGGGCCCGGCGACGGCGGCCTCGTGGGCGAAGACCGGCGTCGAGGCGCAGCCGGCGCCGGCGGCGAGCCCGGCGAGGTAGCCGTGGACAAGGTCGCGCGGGCCCTGGATGGTCAGCTCGTGGAAGGTCGGCGTGGCGGCGGCCGGTTTGGTGGCCATGGTTCCCCTCCTAGGTGAAGAAGATGAAGGTGATCACCACGAAGGTCGTCACCAGGATCGGCAGCGAGTACTTCAGCATGTAGCCGAAGAAGCTGGGCATCGGGACGCCGGCTTCCTCGGCGATCGACTTGACCATGAAATTCGGCGCGTTGCCGATGTAGGTGTTGGCGCCCATGAAGACCGCGCCGGCGGAGATCGCCGTCAGGTCCCGGATGAACTCCGGGTTGCGCAGCCCGGCGTCCAGATAGCCCAGCAGGCCGGGCACCGCGCTCTCGGGCATGCCGAAACTGCCCAGGGCCGTGTTGAAGAAGGTCAGGTAGGTGGGCGCGTTGTCCAGGAAGCTGGACAGGCCGCCGCTGACCCAGAAGTAGTGCGCGGGCGACTTCACGAAGGCGACCACGCCGGCCAGGGCGCCGGCGGACCCGACCTGCAGGATCGCCAGGGCGGGGATGATGGTCATGAAGATCCCGGCGAAGAGGTAGGCCACCTCCTGGATCGGGCCCCAGGAGAACTCGTTCTTGGCGCGGATCGCCTTGGCCGTGAAGCGCAGCGAGAGCGCGCCCATCAGGATCAGGATCGCGTCGCGCAGCCAGTTCTGCAGTTCGACGTGCACGTGCCCGTAGATGGGGATCGACTGCAGCTTGAGCGATCCCGAGAGCAGGACGCCGCCCATGATCCCCAGCAGGTACAGGAGGTTGTGCAGGCCCTCGATGCGGAGGCCCTTGCTCTGGCCGTCGTGGCCGTCCTCGGGCGCCGCGACGGGTTCCTTGCGGTACCAGTAGGTGTCCAGGGCGAAGAAGACCACGAGCAGGATCGCCACGGCCGTCAGCGCGTGCGGCAGCAGCGCCCGGGTGACCCAGAAGAACGGCACCCCGTGCAGGAAGCCCAGGAACAGGGGCGGGTCGCCCAGGGGGGTGAGCGAGCCGCCGATGTTGGCCACCAGGAAGATGAAGAACACCACGGTGTGGACCCGGTAGCGCCGCCAGGCGTTGGCCCGCAGCAGGGGCCGGATCATGACCATCGCCGCGCCGGTCGTCCCGATCCACGAGGCCAGCAGCGTGCCGATCAGCAGCAGCAGCGTGTTGACCTTCGGCGAGCCGCGCAGGCTGCCGCCGACGTAGATCCCGCCGGCCACGGTGAACAGGGCCCACAGCAGGATGATGAAGGGGATGTAGTCGATCACGTAGATGTGGATGATCGACTGCAGCGCCTCGCCCCGGAAGGCGATTATAAAAGGCACCGCGAACACCAGCGACCAGAAGGCCGCGACCTTGGGGAAGTGGTGGTGCCAGAAGTGGGGCGCCAGCAGCGGGAAGACCGCGATCGAGAGCAGCATCCCCACGAACGGCAGGACGCTCCACAGGGGGAGCTGCGCGCCCAGGCTGGTGGTGGCGTGCTGCGGGGAGGCGTGGACAGCGGCGGCGCCGTGCCCGTCGAGGGCCGCCGCGACGCCGGGCAGCATCATCAGGACGAGCACCGCAGCCGGGACGAGCCACGCCGCGCGGGCGCGGGCGCGAGGGGTGTGGCCGAAGTTCATGGCGACTCCTGTTCGGGGGGAAGACGCTCGCCCCGACGAGGGCGATCCGGAGCGCGTCGGGACGCGAAGGGGAAGCTAGGGAGTTGCGGGGATGGTGTCAATCCGGGGGGTGCGAAGCTAAGTGTAATTGATAATCAATATTCATTATTTCATTATTTACCTTGCCACTCCGAAATCCCGGTGGCAACATTCCGCAGGTTTTCAAGCCGCCGGACTGAACGGATCCACCGGTCGGCACCATGGTTTTGCCGGAAGGAGACCCCCTTGAAGACGTTGAAGTTGACCACCCTGTTCGTGATCCTGGCGATGCTGATGAGCGTCGTCGCATATGCCGAGTCCTGCTCCGAGACCTGCGCCAGCACCATCAAGGTGACTGGCGAGTCCCGCTACCGGATCCAGATGGACGGTTTCATCCCGGGAACGCCTTCCGACACCTTCGATTTCGATTCCGACACCAACCCCACCTGGTTCAGTCAGCTCCGCACCCGCGTCGGCATCAAGGCCGTGGTCGCGGACAACATGGGCGTGTTCGCCCAGTTCCAGGACAGCCGTTACATCGGCGCCGGCAACGACTACGGCATCGACCCGGTCCTGGTCATGCACCAGGGCTACATGTGGTACAAGCCCTGCGAGAAGAGCTGGCTCAAGATGGGCCGCTTCGAGGCCAGCCTGCACAACGAGCGCCTCGTGGGCGCCTCCGACTGGGGCCTGTACGGCCAGGCGTTCGACGGCGTGATGATGGGCCGCCAGTTCGGCGAGAACATAAAGGCGACCTTCTGGGGCATCAAGCTGTACGAGAGCTTCAACCAGTACACGGTCATCGACGCCACCGACGCCAACGACACCGCCGGCGACGACATGTTCTACGGCCTCAACTTCTCGTTCCTGAACAAGGGCGTGGACGTGTTCGCCATGATGAACAGGTCCTTCGGCAACGCCCCGGGCTATGACGAGAAATTCTTCACCGTCGGCGCCTACAGCGAGCGGACCTTCTCTGAGAACTTCGACTACAACGCCATGTTCGCGATGCAGTCCGGCACGGCCGACTTCGGCGCCACCGAGGTCGACGTCACCGGCATGCTGCTGAACGCCGAGGTGGGCTACACGATGGCCAGCGGCTTCCGCCTGGCCGGCCTGGTGGACTACACCACCGGCGACAAGTCCGACACCAACGACAAGTGGGAAGGGTTCCACAACCTGTACTACTCGTCGCACCGGTTCAACGGCGCCATGGACCTCGTCAACGCCCACAATTTCGACGCGGGCCTCATGGACATCGGCCTGCGCGCCATGTACCCGGTCAACGAGAGCTGGAAGCTGATGGGCGACTTCCATAGCCTCGCGACCGTCGAAGATAACGGTGTCGCCGCGGGCGATCAGACCGCCCTTGGCACCGAGATCGACCTGTCCGGCAAGTACGTCGACGGCGGCTTCGCCTGGCAGACCGGCCTGAGCATGTTCTCGGCCAGCGAGGACTGGGTGGGCGCGAACGCCGACAGCCAGAAGTGGCTGTACACGCAGGCCACGATGAGCTTCTAGTCCTCTTCCGAGGGCAAGACCACGCGCCCCCGGCGGCAACGGCCGCCGGGGGCGTGTCTTTGCGGGGTCTGCACGGGGGAGGGGATCAGCGCCCGGCGGCCGCCACCAGGTCCCTCAGGAAGGGCGCGGCCCCGTTCATGACCAGCTGCACCGCGATGACCGTCACCAGCAGTCCCATCAGCTTCTCCACGATGCGCATACCAGTGGGGCCGAGGCGCCGCAGCACGGTGTCGGCGGTCAGCAGGATCACCCCGGTCAGCAGCAGGATCAAGGCGGCCGCGGCGCCGACGATCAGCGCGCCGGTCATCCCCGGAGTCTCGGCCCGCAGAACCATGACCGTGGTGATCGAGGCCGGGCCGGCGATCATCGGGATCGCCAGGGGGGTCACCGAGGGGTCGTGGTCGGGATCGGCGGCGGGTTGGGGCTGGGCCTGCGTCCGGACGGCCTGGTCCAGGCCGGTGTGTCAGCGCCGGGGGCGGCTCTGCAGCATGTCCAGGCCGACGCCGAAGAAGATCACGCCGCCGGCGATGCGGAAGGCGTCCACCGTGATGCCGAAGGTGCGTAGCACGGCGCTGCCGGCGTAGGTGAATACCAGCAGGACCAGCAGGGAGACCAGCAGGGCCTTGACCAGGATGCGCCGCTTGCGCCGGCGGGGCAGCCCGGCGGTCTGGCCGCTGAAGAACGGGATGCAGCCCAGCGGGTCGATGACCGCGAACAGGGACGACAGCGAGAGCAGGGCGAAACCGTACAGGTCCATGGGGGCTCCTCGGGAAGGGCGGGTGTCGGCGCGCGGCAAGGTCGCGGGCGGCAAACTCGCGGGCGGCAACCTCGCGGGCGATGGGGGCCGTGTCAAGCGCCTGACAATCCGATGACAACTATATCTTGTCTGTCCGCACCGCGCCTTATATCCTCGATTCCATGATCAACGTTCGTTGACCTCATCCTGCGCGGAGGGATCCCCATGATGCGTCTGCTCATCCTCATCGCCGGACTGCTCGCCCTGCTCGCCGTCGTCGCGGCCGCGGGCGGCGGTTTCGCCGAGCGCGTGGGCGTGCCGGCCGGCGCGGCCTACGTCGGTTCCCAGGCCTGCCTGGACTGCCACGACGACGCCGGCACCTTCTACCAGCACACCCCCCATTCCGTGGAGCGGGCCCCGACCGCGCCCGGCTCCGGCGCCGGCGCTTGCGAGGCCTGCCACGGGCCGGGCAGCCTCCACGTCGAGGCCGGCGGCGAGGGACCCATCTTCGGCCGGGCCGCCCTATCCGCCCTGGATGCCGAGGACCGCGCCGAGATGTGCCTGCAGTGCCACCAGGACAAGCGCCTCGCCTGGGCCGACTCGCCGCACGCCGGCAGCCCGACCGACTGCGCGTCCTGCCACACCGACGTCGTCCACGGGGGCGGCTCGGCGCAGGCGCCGTCCGCCTTCCGGGTCGCCGGCGAGTTCTGCCTACAGTGCCACGCGGCCCAGGCAGCCGACTTCCGCCTGCCGTTCCGCCACCGGGTGCTGGAGGGCGAGGTTTCCTGCCAGGACTGCCACGCGGTCCACGGCGCGGCGCCCGCGGCCGACCCCCTGGGCGACCTGAACGCGGCCTGCCTGAACTGCCACACCGAGATGGCCGGCCCGTTCCTCTTCGAGCACGAAGCCGTCTCGGCCGAGGACTGCACGGCCTGCCATCGGCCGCACGGCTCGGTCAACGACAAGCTGCTGACCCAGGACGGCAACTCTCTGTGCCTGCAGTGCCACTTCGAACCCGGCTACCCGACCATCGGCGACGTGGACCACGGCGGCTTCCTGGGCAGCGAGGCGCGCTGCTACGACTGCCACCACGAGATCCACGGGTCGAACCTGAACCCCACCTTCCTGGACTAGAAAGGAGCGCGTCATGAAGAACCTGCGTCTGACGATGTTGACCGCCGCCGCGGTGGCGCTCCTGGCCGCCGGCGCGGCCGCCGCCGGCGATCCGCCGGCCCAGGCCGGCCGGATCTGGGCCGCCCCGGGGGACCACGTGGGCCTGTTCACGCATGCCACGCTGACCCTCGACGTCCTGGACGACTACGGCGACGTCGCGAAGGCGGCCGAGGACTGGCAGCTGACCGACCAGTACCGCTTCTCCTCGGTCTTCGCCTGGAACCGGACCTGGGACACCGGCCGCTGGCTGACCCTGCGCGGCGCCGGCGAGAACGGCGGACGCCCCGGCGGCGCCGGTTCGCTCGGCCTGTGGGGCGGCTCGACCGGAGGGTTCCGGACCTCGGTGACCTACCGCAGCTTCGACCACTACTACGACGGCACCAGCGAGATGCGCTCGGCCGCGTTCGCCGCGCCGCCGCCGCCGGCGGCGATCGATCCCGCACCGGTGATGAACTGGAACCGCTTCGAGGCGGCCGGCTACCATCGCGTCTGGAACGGATTCGGTCTGGAGGCGGGCGTCGCCTTCACGCGGCGCGACGGGACCAAGGGCAGCCTGCTGCGCAGCGGGGCCGGCGGCGCCGTGCCCGGCCTGAAGCACTTCGGCACCCTCGACCGCAAGGTCTGGGCCGGCGGCGACTACGCCTACGGCAAGCTGGCGACGGACTGGGAAGTGTCCTACCGCAAGAGCGAGGGCGACCGCGCGCTGGGCACGCGGCACCTCTTCACCGACGACCGCACCCTGTGGAGCGGGCGGGTCGGCGGCGCCCTGGAAGTGTCGCCGACGCTGCGCCTGGTGGGCCAGGCCGCCGGCAGCTACCTCGAGAGCAACCCGCACGAGACCCAGGGCCTGGCCGACCGCGACGTCGCGTCGGACGCCGTGTCGGGCACGGGCCGCGTCGGCGCCCTGTGGACGCTGTCCCGCGGCACGCGCCTGGACCTGTCCGCGGCCGTCCGCAACCAGAACGTCGACGGGCAGGTCGGTCCCGACGATGCCGTCGTCCACGCCGTCGACCGCGACCTCACGAGCCAGGACTACCGCGCGGCGCTCTCGACGACCCGGCTGCCCTCGACCCGGCTGCAGCTGAGCTACCGCTACCGCACCAGCGACCTGGAGGAGACGACGGCCCAGGGCGGCGTGCCCGGCAGCGGCGTCGAGGGGGACTTCCAGTCCACCGACCGGCAGCGCACGAGCCGGGAGGCCGCGCTGCGCGCGCGCACCCGGCTCGCGCACGACGTGACGCTGAAGGCCAAGGCGACGTGGCTGCAGGAGGAGATCGATTCGGCCGACACCTGGGACACCACCGGCGGCGACTCCTGGTTCTACTGGATGGGCGACCGCAAGCGCGACAAACTGGTCTGGGAGGTCTGCCTGAACACGCGGCCGGCAGCGGGCCTCAGCCTCGACCTCGGCCACCAGGCGATCGCGCAGACCTTCGAGCGCGAGGACGTCGCCGGGGTGGAGACCACCTGGGACGCCGTGCGCGGCTTCGCCGTGGCCACCTGGGCCGCGGCGCCGCGCCTGACTCTGCTGGGTTCGTTCTCGATGGGGCAGGAGGAGTACGGCATCACCGGCGCCCCCGTCGTCGCGTCCGACGTCAGCCCGCTGGCCTACGACGCCACGACCGTGCGCTACGCGCCCGGCGCGGTGCTGGACCTCGGCCGCGGCTGGAACTGCGAGGGCCACTACGAGGCCGTCCGCACGACCGACTCGGTCGAGAACGACCTGGACCGCTGGTCGGCCCGCACGAGCTGGCGCTTCGCCGAGAAGCTGACCGCGACCGCGAGCTACCGTCGCTGCGAGTTCGACGAGAACCGTTGGGACGACTACATCTTCGACCAGTACTCGCTGTCGGTGGGGGGCGTTTTCTAGGCGCCCGTCCCCAGGCGATGCCGGACCAGGAGCCCTGCCCAGGCGGGGCTCCTTTTTTTCGGTTTCTGAAAAGAGGGCGATTTCCATAGCGGGAACGGCCGATTCTGTATCCTCATGTCATTGCTAATCTTATAACACCTATTTAATATGTATGATCTTACTCGCTGTTGAACAAGAAGTTCAGTTAGTTAAAATCCTAACATTCGAGATTGACGAGCCGATCGGGAGCGATAGCTTGGGGCAGAGTCAACGTTCGCTCACCTCGTCAGAGGGAACGCCATGGCGCCCGAGACCCGACCTGCAAACCGCCGCGGCGAGATCCTCGACCACGCGTCGCGGCTCTTCTCTGCCCACGGCTACGACGGCACCGCCATCCGGCTGATCGCCCGCGCCAGCGGCGTGACCGAGGCCGCCATCTACCGCCATTTCGACGGCAAGGCCCAGCTCTACGACGAGGTCATCCGCGCCAAGGCCCGCGAGCACGACATCGCGGGCGACCTGGCGGCCAGCCGCGGTCATGGCAGCGTCGAGGACATCCTGCGTGTGGTCGCCAACCACGTCCTGTCCCTCGCGCGGCGCGATCCCGAACTCGTGCGGCTGATGTCCAACAGCAGCCTCGAGAACGACCAGGGCCGCGCGACGATCTTCCGCGAGGTGCGAATCCCCTACATCGAGTTCCTGGTCGAGGAGATCACGCGGCGCATGGCGGCGGGAGAGGTCCGGCGGATCGATCCCGTCATCACGAGCCGCTGCTTCGTGGGCATGGTCATGGACTGTGCCCTCAACGCCGGCATGTGGAGCCGGTTCGCGGGCGTGGAGGTCGACGCGCAGACCGTCATCTGCAACAACGTGCCGATCTTCGCCCGCGGGCTCACCAACGACGGCGTCGCGTCGCCGTCCAACGACGGAGTGTGACCATGCACAAGCACGCAGCGGTCGCGGTCCTCGCCTGCCTGGTCCTGGCCTGCCTGTGGGGGTGCGAGAACGACACCTCCAACGGCACCGGGGATCCGGGCGTCGTGCTGACCGACAAGACCTGCCTCGGCTGCCACAGCAGCCGGGATATGCTCATCGCCAGCCTGGGCGAGGAGGCGATGTCCAAGGCCGACCCCGCCGACAAGGGCGATGGCTGAGGCGGTTCCGTACCCACGCTGGAGGCGTGGGAAAAGGTCATCATCACCGGTACCAATGGGCAGCGGTTCCTCGACAGCGTGCACGGCCAGCGTTCCTGCCAGAGCTGCCACGGCGGCATGGCCGACCGCACGTTCGAGACGATGGAGGAGGCGCACACCGGCATGGTCGGCGACCCCAGCGCGCACGGAGCCTGCGACGGCTGCCACGCCGACGAGGCGGCGGCCCACGCCAACAGCCTGCACGCCAACCAGTGGGGCTACATCGCGATCATCGAACAGCGCGGGCGCTGCACCTTCGAGGGCTCGGGTTTCGAGGGCCTCTTCGACCAGAAGTGCGGCGGCTGCCACACGACCTGCGGGCAGTGCCACGTCAGCCGCCCGAACAGCGTCGGCGGCGGCTTCCCGCTGATCGGCGCCTACTATTCGCACCGCTTCCGGGCCTCGCCGGACATGACCGAGCAGTGCACCGCCTGCCACGGCTCACGCGTGGGCAACGACTTCCTGGGGCAGAGCGAGGGCAACGTGCCCGACGTCCACCGCCAGCCCTACGGCTGGCAGTGCAAGGACTGCCACACCAAGGAGGAGATCCACGGCGACGACCAGCACGACGGCGAGCACTACGAGCACCGCTACGAGGTCAAGACGATGCCCCGCTGCGAGGACTGCCACGGCGAGGAGCAGGACGACGGCTGGGACAACGCCTACCACGCCATGCACGTGGGCAACGACGGCCTGAACCTGCAGTGCCAGGTCTGCCACTCGCAGCCCTACAAGAACTGCACGAACTGCCACAACCTGGTGGCGGACGGCGAAGGGGCGAAATTCGACATCGATCCCAGCCGCCTGCAGCTCAAGATCGGGCGCAACCTCAACCCGAACCGCGACGAGTACGACTACGTCGTGGTGCGGCACGCGCCGACCGATCCCGGCACCTTCGCCGACTGGGGCCTGGAACTGCCCGGCTACCTGGACGCGCCGACCTGGCTCTACGCCTCCCCGCACAACATCGTGCGGCGCACGGCGCAGACGACGGTCGGGGAGGGCCAGACCTGCAGCACGGCCTGCCACCAGTCGCCGGACGGGCTCGACGGCTTCCTGCTGCGCGAGTCCGACCTGTACCAGGAGGACGGTGTCACCCGGCTGCCCGACTACGAGGCGAACCTGGGCGTGGTGATCCCGTCATCGTTCCCGGATGCGAAGTGACCTGAAGTAAAAGACCGCCCGTCGGCGC
>DYDD01000103.1 GCA_020718045.1 Fibrobacter sp.
TCGCGCAGCACCGGCAGCAGTGCGCGTACCTCCTGGGCCCGGCTGCCTGGCAACAGCCCGACGGTCAGCGGCGCCGCGGGATCGAGCAGGCGCTCCTCGCGCCGCCGCGCCGCGCGGTCGACCTCCGACTTGGGATGGTCCTCGACCAGGGGGTGCCCGAGGGAGACCGCGGGGATGCCCCTGGCCCAGAAATACCGCTCCTCGAAGGGCAGCACGACGCCGAGGCGGTCCACCGCGCGGCGCACGCCGCCGGCCCGCCAGGCGCCCCAGGCCCAGAGCTGCGGGGCGATCAGGTAGAAGACGGGCACGCCGGCGCCCCGGGCGTGCCGGGCCATCCCGAGGTTGAAGCCGGGGTAGTCGACGGGCAGGAACAGGTCCACGCCGCCGCCGGAGAGCAGGGAGCGCAGCCGCCGGCGGGCCGCCAGCAGGGCCGGCAGCGCCCCGAGCACCTCGCCCAGGCCCATCACCGACAGGCGGTCGGACGGCTGCACGATCTCGGCCCCGGCCGCACGCAGCGCGTCGCCTCCGAGGGCCGAGAAGCGTGCGTCGGGCAGGCGCCCGCGCAGGGCCGCCACCAGCGCCGCGCCGTAGCGGTCGCCGCTCGCCTCGCCGCAGGACAGCAGGATGTGCGGGGACGTGGAGGCCGGGCGGGTCGTCACCGGTTTCCCCCGGGATCCGACGGCGCTCTCGCGGGCACCGTCTCCGGTTGGGCTGGCCGCCGTCAGCGGACGATGCCGCGCTCGGAACGGCGGATGAAGGCCATCAGCTCCTCGATGTAGGGGTCGAGGGTGCAATCCAGGGCGATCCGCTCCAGGGCCTGGCTCACGTTCAAGCCGCTGCGGAACAGCAGGCGGTAGGCGTTCTTGAGGTTCAGCAGCGTCGCTTCGTCGAAGCCGCGGCGCTTCAGGCCCACGCTGTTGAGGCCGTGGACCTCCACCGGGTTGCCGGCGACCCGGATGTAGGGCGCCACGTCCTGCGCCATGCGGCTGCCGCCGCCGATGAAGGCGTGCTCGCCGATGCGCACGAACTGGTGGACGGGGGTCATGCCGCCGACGATGGCCCAGCGGCCGATCTCGACGTGCCCCGCCAGGTTCACCGCGTTGGCCAGGATGCAGTGGTCCTGGATCAGGCAGTTGTGGGCCACGTGCACGTAGGCCATCAGCATGTTGCCGTCGCCGATGCGGGTCTTCTCGTTCTCGCCGGTCGCGAGGTGGACGGTGACGTACTCGCGGATGACGTTGTCGTCGCCGATCTCGACGTGGCTGTGCTCGCCGCGGTACTTAAGGTCCTGCGGCTCGGTGCCGATGGCCGCGCCGTGGAAGACGCGGTTGCCGCGGCCGAGCGTGGTGTGGCCCTCGATCAGCACCGTGGAGCCGATCTCGCACTCGGGCCCGATCTCGACATGGGGGCCGATGATGGCGAACGGGCCCACCTTGACGCCGTGCCCGAGGCGGGCATCGGGATGGACCACCGCGGTCGGGTGGATCTCGGGTGGCCGGACCGGCCTGATCTCGCCCGCGCGCTTGATGATCGGATTCGCCACGATGATCCTCCCCGGGACCGCTCAGCGGTCCACGATCGTCGACATGAGGTCGGCCTCGGCCACCAGTTCGCCGTCCACGAAGGCGCAGCCCCGCATCTTGCAGAGGGGGCCCCGCAATTTCAAGAGTTCCAGCTCGAAACGGATCTGATCTCCGGGCGTGACCGGTCGCCGGAATCTTGCACCGTCGATCCCGCTGAAGTAAACAAGTTTCGTCTCCGGGTGGTCCACGCTGCTCATCAGCAGCACGCCGCCGACCTGGGCCATCGCCTCGGTGATCAGGACCGCCGGCATGATCGGATGGCCGGGGAAATGCCCCACGAAGAACGGCTCGTTGATCGACACGTTCTTGATGCCCACGACCCGCTTGCCGGTCTCCAACTCCAGGATGCGGTCCACCAGCAGCAGCGGGTAGCGGTGCGGCATCACCTTCATGATCGAGGCGATGTCCCAGTTGACGGGCGCGCGGGGCGGGTAGATCCGCGCGCCGCGCCGCTCCTTCTCAGCGAGCAGGGACGCCAGCCTGATGTTGGCGTCGTGACCGGAGCGCCGCGCCGTCACGTGGCCCTGCAGCGGCACGCCCACCAGCGCCAGGTCGCCGATCAGGTCCAGGATCTTGTGGCGCACGAACTCGTCCGGGAAGCGCAACGGCGTGTCGTTGAGCAGCTGCCCGTCGGCCACGACCATGGCGTTTTCCAGGGTGCCGCCCTTGCCCAGCCCCATGGCCTTGAGCTTCTCCACGTCGCGCTGCAGGGCGAACGTGCGGCAGGGAGCGATCTCGCGCCGGTAGACGTCCGGCGTGATCAGGAAGGAGGCGACCTGCACCCCGATCAGGGGGTCGTCGTAGTCGATGTGGAAGGTGACGCGCAGCCCGTCGTCGGGGACCGCCTCCAGCGACACGTCCCCGTCGCGGTAGCTGACCGGCACGTCCACCCGGTGGAAGGCCGCAGGCAGGCCCTGGTCCACGATCACGGCCTCGTCCAGCAGGGCCACGAACTCCAGCGTGCTGCCGGCGCGGGGCTCGGGAGGCTCGGGGCCGTCCAGTTCGATGTAGCAGTTGGTGACGCCCATGCCGCTGAGGGCGGACAGGACGTGCTCGACAGTCAGGATGCGGGCGCCGTCGCGCTCGAGCGTGGTGTTGCGCACGCCGTGGTGCCCGGCCGGCACACACTCGGCGCGGGCCGGGATCTCCACCTGGCCGCCGGGACCCGGCACGCGGAAGACCAACCCCGTGTTGACCGGGGCCGGGCAGAAGGCGACCGTGGCCTCGGAGCCGGAATGCAGCCCCCGGCCGGTCATCGCCACGCGGCGGCCCAGCGTCTTCTGCAGGATCAGCACGTCAGTCGTCCTTCCCTTCGCGGCGACGCCCCAGCGCGGCCTCGACCTTCGCCAGGCGCTGGAACAGCTCCGGCAGGCGGTGCGTGAGGGCCACGACCTTGAAGCCCTTGCGGAACTCGATCGCCGGGTAGCCGAAGATCGTCTGTCCGGCCGGCACGTCGCGGGTGATCCCGCTCTTGGCCGCCACCTTGACCCCGTCGCCCAGCTCCAGGTGGTCGGCCATGCCGACCTGGCCGCCCAGCGTCACGCCGTCGCCCAGGCGGCAGCTGCCCGAGATCCCGCTCTGGGCCGAGATCGCGCAGTGGCGGCCCACCGTCACGTTATGGGCGATCTGGACCTGATTGTCCAGCTTGGTGCCCTCGCCGACGCTGGTCACGCCGGTGGTGGCGCGGTCGATGCACGTGTTGGCGCCGACCTCGACCCGCGCGCCGAGGACCACGATCCCGATCTGCGGGATCTTGACCAGGCCCGCGCGGCCGGGATGGAAGCCGAACCCGTCGCTGCCGACCACGGCCCCGCCGTGCAGGATCACCTCGTCGCCCAGGACGCAGCGCTCACGCACCTGCGACGCCGCATGCAGCAGGCAGCGCCGGCCCAGGGCCGCGTCCGCCTCGACCACCACGTGGGGGCCCAACCGACAGCCCGCGCCGATCCTGGCGCCGGGTCCCACCACGCAGTAGGGGCCCAGGGCGACGTCGGGGGCCAACTCGGCGGTCGGATCCACCACGGCCGTCGGGTGGCGGCCGTCGGGGAACACGCGCGACAGGGGCGGCGCGAACAGGGCCAGGACCTGCGTGAAGACGGCCCGGGGGTCGTCGGCCCTCAGCGCCGGCAACGGGCACGGCACGCCGGGGCGCACCACAACGGCGGCGGCGACGACGTCTGCCAGGCCGGTCTCGCGCTGACGGTCGACCGCGAAGGTGAGGTCGCCGGGGCCGGCGCCCTCGAACCCCGCCACCCCCAGGATCTCCGGGTCGCCCGGGCCCTCCCAGGGCACGCCCAATCGTGCTGCCAGATCGCTCAGTCGGTAGCCCATGCGGCCGGATCCCCGATCACGAAACGGCCCCGCTCCGTCCAGTACGCGAACGAAGGGGGGCGCGTCGCTCGTTGAAAAAGTCGATCAAAATGTCGTGCGGCGGACCCCGAGTGTCAACCGAAAACGCGCCTCACTTCTCCGTGCCGCTGACCAGGGCCGACAGGACCTCGTCGGTCAGGTCCACCTCGGCGTCGATGTACAGGGTGGTCAGCGAGGCGGCGTCCACGATGATCCCGTAACCCTGCTCCTTGCCGATCCTTTCGGCGATGAGCTTCACCTGGTCGATGATGGGCTGGATCTTGGCCTTGTACTCGCTCTCGGCCCGGCCTTCGAGGCCCTGGCGGAACTGGTAGTAATCCGCTTTCTGGCTCTCGAACTCCTGCATCTTCGCGCGCAGGGCGTCCTCCCCCAACAGCATGCGCTGGCTTTCGATCTGCTCCGCGGCGCGCTGCAGGTCCTTCTCGCGGTCGCTGATGTCCTGCTCCAGCCCCTGCAGGAACTTCTGGTACTGGGACTGCGCGTCGCGGGCCGCGCCATACTCCTGGACGATGCGCTCGGAATCGACCACCGCCAGGGGCTTGGCCTCCTTGGCGGCGGCGCCCAGGGGCGCCAGCAGGCAGGCGAGGCAGAGCGCGGCGGCGGCGCGTGAGATCGGGGTGCGGTTCATGATACCTCCGGCGCCGAGGGGCGCGATGTCCGGCGTCCTAGAAGAAGGTGCCGAAGTTGAAGTGCGGCTCCCAGCCGGCTCCGCCGGCGCGATCGAACCCGTAGCCGTAGTCGAAGCCGATCGTGCCCATCATGGGCACCTCCACGCGCACGCCGAAGCCGGCGCCCTTGCGCAGGTTCGTGAAGTCGGCCTCGGTGAAGCTGTTCCAGGTGTCGCCCTGATCCACGAAACCTAGCAGCTGGACGGCCTTCGTCAAGGGATAGAGGATCTCGGCGTTCATGATCGTGTAGAACCGCCCGCCGATGAAGCCGGGGTTGCCCCGGGGCACGATCTCCAGGTCCCGGTACCCCCGCAGCGGGTAGATCCGGTTGCCGCCCAGGCGGAACTTCTCGTAGTCCGGCACGCCATCCGCCGAACCCAGGCCCACGATCAGGCCCAGCGAGGTGCGCAGGTTCAGGGCGAAGCCCCCGGGCAGCCTCTGGAAGTAGGACTGCTTGAGCTCGTGCTTGTGGTAGTCGATCTCGCCGCCGAGCAGGCCGCCCGACAGCTCGGCGCTGTAGGTGGTCTTCGACCCCTGCGTCGGGAAGAAGGGGTTGTCGGTGGAGTTGCGCGACAGGCTCAGGGTGATCGAGCTCTTGGTGCGCGGCCAGTCGACCTCGTCGAGGCGCTCGTAGGGGATGCCGTCGGCGCCGATCTGGTCCTCGAGCACGTCGAGGTAGTTCACGTAGGCCGAACTGAAGTTCGACAGGCGCGTCTCGGACAGCTCGTAGCGCAGGCCGACGCGCGAGTAGCGCGTGCCGGGGATGCGGCGGCCCAGGCGCAGGGCGAGACCCCTGACGCGGCTCTCGTAGAAGTCGTCGAAGTTGTACTGGTAGCGGTCGAAGAGGTCGGCCCCGACCAGCGTCGGCGTGCCGCGGAACCAGGGCTCGGTGAAGTTCAGGTCGACGTAGCGCTGCCGCGAGCCGAACTGCCAGGCCACGCCCAGGTTCTGGCCGCGGCCGCGGAAGTTGGTCTCCTGGACCTGGATGAACCCGGTCGCCGAGGTCTGGGCGCTGTACGCCATGCCGAACGAGAACTGCCCGGTCTGCTTCTCCTTGACCTTCATCACCAGGTCGATGTCGCCCTCGGTGTCCGCGGGCGCGAAGTCGACCTGCACGTCCTCGAAGAAGCCCAGCTGGAAGACGTCGCGCTGCGACAGGCCGACCAGGGAGTTGCTGAACACGTCCCCCGGGAAGACCTGCATCTCGCGCAGGACCACGGCGTCGTGGGTCTTCAGGTTGTCGACGACCTGGACGCTGCGCACCCGCGCCGGCGAGCCCTCCTGGAAGCGGAAGGTGAGGCCCACCACCCGGTCGCGGATGTGCCGCTCCGGCTCGATCGTGATGTAGATGTAGCCCGAGTCCCAGTACAGCGAGTGCAGGGCCTGCAGCGTGTCCTGGTACTCGCTCTCGCGGAAGGTCCGGCCCTTCTCCAGCGTGATCAGCCGCGCGACGGCGATGTCGTCGTAGACGGCGTTGCCCTCCCAGTTCACGTCGCCGACGCTGTAGAGCGGGCCCTCGGTGACGCGCAGGGTCAGGTCCACCTTCTCGCGGCCCTCGACGAAGGCCAGCTCGTCGGCGTCCACCGTCGCGTCGAGGTAGCCGTGGTCCTGGTACCAGGCGACGAGGCGCGCCTTGTCCGCTTCGAACTGCTGCTTCTTGAAGGTGGCGCTCTTCAGGAAGCCGCCCGTGGACTGCTTCATCTGCTTGCGCAGCTGCTCGTCGGTGAAGACCGCGTTGCCTTCGAACTCGATGCGGCGGGCCTTGATCTTGCCGCCTTCGTCGATCGTCACCACGACCGTCTCGAGGTTGCCGGCGTCCACCGTCGAGGAGTCGAGGTGGGCGGTCATGCTGTAGTAGCCCTTCTCCTGGTAGAGGACGCGCAGCGGGTCGAGCTCGCGGGTCAGCACCGCCGGGTTGGCGAACTGGCCCACCGCCGGCGGGTACGCCGAGCGCAGGTCCTCCTCCTTGATCTTCTCGTTGCCGCGGAAGATCACCTGACGGATGCGGGGGAACTCCTGCAGGTTGATCGTGAGGCGCACGCCGGCCGCCTCGACCTGCCGGTAGACCCGCACGTCGGCGAACTTGCCGGTGGCGAAGAGGTTGCGGATGGCCGCGGCCACCAGGTCGGCCGAGTACTCGCGCCCCTCCTCCAGTTCCGACCACGACGCCACCTGGCGCGCGCCGACGGTCCGGGCGCCGACCACGTCGATGGCCGTGATCGGGGCGGCCGCGGCCGCGCCCGCCAGGCAGGCGGCGGCGATCGCCAGGACGGACGCGCGCAGGGTCCAGTGGAGGTTCATCCCGTCTTTCCGGTTCGAGGTGCGGGGCAGCCGCGGAAAACCGGGGCATGGTAGCAGAGGGGGTGCGTCCCGGCAACAGCGCAGCGCGCCGTCGGCGGGTTCAACGCGCGGCCGCCCGCGTGGTTCCCCCGAATGTGGACGCCGCCGGCCCTGAAAGCAAGAGCGGGAAGCCTCGGGCTCCCCGCTCCGTGTGCGATGGCGGACCCGCTCAGGACCCGACGACCGGGTCCCCGGTCAGGGCCTCCGGCGCCGCGACCTCCGGCGCCGCCTCGGTGGCGAACGTGAGCTTGTCGTTGCCGGCGTCCACGCGCAGCAGGCTGCCGCTGCGGATCTCGCCGCGCAACAGCTTCTCGCTCAACGGGTCCTCGACGTACTTCTGGATGGCGCGGCGAAGGGGGCGCGCCCCCTGCTCGGGATCGTAGCCCACGCGGCAGAGGAAGTCCTTCGCCGCCGGCGAGAACTCGAACACGATCGCCATGTTCCTGAGCCGCTTGTTGACGTCCAGGAGCATGATCTCGACGATGTCGTGCATCTCCTTCTGTCCCAGTGAGTTGAAGAAGATCAACTCGTCGACGCGGTTCAGGAACTCGGGGCTGAAGGTGCGCTTGAGGTCCTGGTCGACCACCGAGCGCAGGCGCGTGTCGTGGTAGTTCTTCTGCTCGGAATCGAAGCCCAGGGGCTTGCTCTCCTTGGCCCGGCGGCTGCCCACGTTCGAGGTCATGATCAGGACCGTGTTCTTGAAGTCGACGGTGCGGCCGAAGCTGTCGGTCAACTGCCCGTCCTCGAGGACCTGCAGCAGGATGTTGAAGACGTCGTGGTGGGCCTTCTCGATCTCGTCCAGCAGGATCACCGCGTACGGCTTGCGGCGCACCTTCTCGGTGAGCATGCCGCCCTCGTCGTAACCGACGTAGCCCGGGGGGGCGCCGACCAGCCTCGAGATGGAGAACTTCTCCATGTACTCGCTCATGTCCACGCGGATGAGCGATGTCTGGTCGCCGAACATGAACTCGGCGAGCCGTCGCGCGACTTCGGTCTTGCCGACGCCGGTGGGCCCCGTGAACAGGAAGGAGCCGATGGGGCGGCGGGGGTCGCGCAGGCCGGCGCGGTTGCGGCGGATGGCCTTGGAGACGGCGTCGAGTGCGCCGGACTGGCCGATGATCCACTTGCCCAGCTCCTCCTCCATGCGCAGGAGCTTGCGGGTCTCCTCCTCCTCCACCTCGGACACCGGGATCCCCGTGATGTCGGCGATGACGCGGCAGACCAGGCGGGTGTCGACGATAGCGGCGCTGTCGCTCGACTCGACCTTCCAGTTCTTCTTGAGGTCCCCGAGCTGCCGCTTGAGCTCCTTCTCCTCGTCGCGGAAGCGGGCGGCCTTCTCGAATTCCTGGGCCTGGATGGCGGCCTCCTTCTCCTTGACCACCTCGTTGATCTGGTTCTCCATCTGGCGCAGGTCGGGCGGCACCACGGCCATCGACAGGCGGGCCCGCGAGCCGGCCTCGTCGATCACGTCGATCGCCTTGTCGGGCAGGGCGCGGCCGGAGATGTAGCGGTTGCTCAGCCAGACCGCGGCCTTGATCGCGTCGTCGTCGAACTTGACGCGGTGGTGGGCCTCGTAGCGGTCGCGCAGGCCGAAGAGGATGGCGACGGTCTCCTCCTCGCTGGGCGGGTTGACGATCACGGTCTGGAAGCGCCGCTCCAGCGCCCCGTCCTTCTCGATGTGCTTGCGGAACTCGTCCATCGTCGTGGCGCCGATGCACTGGATCTCGCCGCGCGAGAGCGCCGGCTTCAGCATGTTGGAGGCGTCGATGGCGCCTTCGGCGCCGCCGGCCCCCACGATGGTGTGCAGCTCGTCGATGAACAGGATGATGTGCTCGTTGTCGCGGATCTCGGCCATGATCTGCTTGAGGCGCTCCTCGAACTGGCCGCGGTACTTGGTGCCGGCCACCACGCTGGCGAGGTCCAGCGTCACGATCTCCTTGTCCCGCAACGTGCCCGGCACCTTGCCCTCCACGATGCGCGAGGCGAGGCCCTCGGCGATGGCGGTCTTGCCCACGCCCGGGTCGCCGATCAGCACGGGGTTGTTCTTCTTGCGGCGCGAGAGGATCTGGATCACACGCTCGATCTCGCGGTTGCGGCCGATGGTCGGGTCGAGCTTGCCGTCGCGGGCCATGTCGGTGAGGTTGCGGCCGAACTGGTCGAGGACCGGCGTCTCCTGCTTCTTGACCGCCTTGTCGGCGTCGGCGGGGCGCTCGACCGTGCCGAGCATCTTCAGGACCTCGCGGCGGACCTTCTCGTGGTCGGCGCCCAGCTCCTGCAGGACGCGCGCGGCGACGCCCTCCCCCTCCTTGATCAGGGCCAGCAGGAGGTGCTCGGTGCCCACGTAGTTGTGGTTGTGGATGCGGGCCTCGTCGATGGAGATCTCCAGCACGCGCTTGGCGCGCGGCGTGAAGGGGATCTCGCCGATGGTGATCGTCCCGCTCTGCGGGTTGACGATCTCCTCGATCGACTGCTGGATCTGCACGAAGTCGACGCCGAGGCGCTGCAGCACCCGCGCAGCGATGCCCTCGCCCTCGCGGATGATCCCCAGCAGCAGGTGCTCGGTGCCGATGTAGTCGTGCTGCATCCGGCCGGCCTCGTCGCGGGCCAGGAACAGGACCTTGCGCACTCTCTGGGTGAAGCGGTCGTTCATGCTCTCGCGCCTCCGTTCGCCGTACTGGTCGCCGCGCTCAATATACAGCAGGCCGCCCGCCGGGACCACCGGCGGGGGTGTTCCCGGACGTTATCGGTCGGCGCCGGAACGGCTTGAGCGAGCGTTGGTCAGCCCAGGCCGGCGGGGGCCGCGGTCAGGCGGCCGTCGCGCAGCTCCAGGATGCGGTCGGCGCGGGCGGCCAGGGTCAGGTCGTGGGTCACCACGATCAGGGAGCTGCCCTCGTCCCGGCCCAGGGACAGCAGCAGGTCGGCCAGCTCGCGGCCCTTCTGCAGGTCCAGGTTGCCGAAGGGCTCGTCGGCGAGCAC
>DYDD01000381.1 GCA_020718045.1 Fibrobacter sp.
TCTGCGGCGCTGGGACGGCGCGGCCTGGCAGCCCGTCGACGCCCCCGAGGCCGTCGTGCACGCGCTCGAGGGCACCGACCGTCTCTGGTGCGCCGGCCTGCGGCGTCCCGAGCCCGCGAACCTGAAGGCGGCCCGGTCCTTCGTCGCCGCCCGCGACGGCGACGGCTGGACCATGAGCCAGTCGGACGGGCTGCTGTTCACATCCGTCGACGGCGTCGCCTTCGACGCCGCGGGCGTCCCCTGGTTCGGCTCTCGGCAGGGAGGCGGCATCGCACGCCGCGACGGCGGCGTCTGGACGCAGGTCGCGAACCTGGCCTCGGCGGCCGCGGATTCGGTCGGGCTCTACAACTTCGACGGCGGCATGCTCGCGCTCACAGCCCGCGCCGACGGCGAGATCTGGTTCACGCAGTTCCAGACCGGCGTGATCCGCTACCGGCCCGGGATCCCCGACATGGACCACCTGACGCCCGACACCTCGCCGCTGTCGACGCGCCGCATCGTGCGGATCGTGCACCACCCGGACGGCCCCGTGCTGCTGCTGAGCGACCGCGACGGCGTCGACGTGCTGGTCGATCCCGATCACTGGCGGGACCCGGTGTCCTGGATCCGCCTGCCGACCGACAACACCGGCCTGGGCGGCGGCGTCGTCTTCGACGCCGTGGTCGACGGCCGCGACCGAGTCTGGTTCGCGGTGACCGGCGTGGGCCTGGTGCTCTGGGACGTCAACGGCATCGGCGGCGCCGACGCGGCGCTGACCTGGCACGACGCAAGCGACGACGTCTGGACGCCCCCGGCCACGTTGACGGGAGGCGTCTTCGATCTCAGCAGCGTGCGCGCGGTGGACGTCGGCGCGGACGGGTCGATCTGGGTCGGCGGCGGCAGCGGCCTGGCGCAGCTCTCCTTCCAATCGTACGACGACAACACGCTGGACATGACCCTGGTGCGCTCGCTGCGGGCGAAGGTCGACAGCGAGACCCCCGGCCTGCTCCAGGGCACGCTGCTGGACGTGGAGGTCGACGGCAACGGCGACGTGTGGGTCGGCCACGACGCCGGCCTCGAACGCGTGCGGGTCCGCGACGGCGAGGTGCTGGTCGATCCCTTCACCAACGCCGCCGAGTACGCGAGCTACGGGCTGTCCGCCTATTACACGGCGGACATCGTGGCCGGCACCCCGGAGGGTCCGGTGCGCGAGCTGACGGCCGACGCCACCGGGCTGCGGCTGCTGGCCGGCGCCGCCGGCGGCGCCGTGCTGGTGACCATCGCCCGCGACCGCGTCGAGGGGGAGGGGCCGCTCGCGCCGCTCTTCCTCTACCCCAACCCGCTGCGGGTGGGCGAGCACGCCGGGCTGCGCCTCGGCGGCATCGACGCCGAGACCGTCGCGACGTCCCTCGAGATCACCGGCGGCGCCCTGGTGGAGATCTTCACCGTCGACGGCCAGCTGGTGTACCGCGACCGGCACGTCGCGAACGACACGGTGTTCTGGAACGGGCTCAACCTCACGGGCGAGGCCGTGGCCCCCGGGACGTACCTCGCGCGCGTGGAGCTGTCGGGTCAGGTGCGCGTGCTGCCGCTGGCCCTGGTCCGCTGAGGGGCGGCATGACGCACCCCGCAGCCGATCTCGAACTCGTCCGCGGCGCGCGTCCGGGACCGCACTGGCGGCGCCTGCACGCGTGCTGCGGCGGCGGTTTCGCCGGCGCCGACGTCTGGACCGCGACGCTCTGCGCCAGCCTGCCGCGCCGCTCGGGCGTCTGGGCGACCGCGACGGCGGCGGGGGAGGTCGTCGG
>DYDD01000382.1 GCA_020718045.1 Fibrobacter sp.
TGTCCGGCCTGGCCGCCGGCGAGCCGCTGACGGTCACCGTCACCGCCCCCAACCGCTTCGCGGTGCAGCACGAGGTCGCGGTCGCGCAGCCCGCGGCGCACCTGGCGCTGACGGGCCTGGCCTGGGAGAACGCCCCCGGCTTCGGCAACGGCGACGAGGTGGTCAACGCCGCCGAGGTCCTGCTCGTGCGCCCCGTGGTGACCAACACCGGATCGGCGGCCGCGACCGGCGTCACGCTCTCGCTGAGCCTCGAGGGCCCCGCCGGCGTCGAGCACGCCTCCTTCGCCCTGCCCGACCTGCCCGGCGGCGCCGTGCACGCCTGCACGGGCGACGAGTACTTCCGCGTGGCCCTCTTGACCACGGCCGACGACGGCGCCGTGCTGCGCCTGCACCTCGACGCGGCCCACGACGGCGCGGTCGATCGCTCCGGGCGCACGCTGACCGTCGGCGGGCCCGCACTGCGGCTCGAAGCCCTGCTCGTCGGCGGCGACGGCGTGCTGCGACAGGGCCGGGAGAACGCCCTCACGCCCCGGCTGCGCAACGCCGGCAGCCTCCCGTTCCCGGGCGGGCAGGTGCGTCTGAACCTGCTGGACGCGGGCGTCGGTTCCGTCGGCGTGCAGTTCGCGGACGTGCCGGCCATCGCGCCGGGCGCGACGGCGACCCCGGCGACGGCGGTGACGCTGAACGTCGGTGCGACGGTGCCGACCGGCCGGGCCGCCGCGCTCGAGCTCGTCGTCTCCGACACCGCGCCGGCCGACTACCAGTCCGTGCTGGCCGCGACGCTGCTGGTCGGCGAGGTCGACGCCGGCGCCCCGTGCGGCCCCGACGCGCACGGCTACTGGGCGCTGGACAGCGCCGACGCGGTCGACTACCCCGACCTGGCGCCGGCCTACCGCTGGACGCACCTGGATCCCGCCCTGGGCGGTGAGGGCGCGCCGGTGGTCTTCGCGGTCGACAACGAGGTGAAGCTGGTCGACCTGCCCTTCGCCTTCACCTACTACGGGCAGACGTTCGACGGGCAGATCCGCGTCAGCGAGAACGGCTGGATCAGCTTCGACACCGACGGCGTGCTGGAGTTCTACAACTGGCCGCTGCCCAGCAGCCACGGCAACCACTCCATGGTGGCGCCGTTCTGGGACAACTTCGACCCCATGCTCGCGGGCACCGGCGGGGTCTTCACGCGCCACGATGCCGCCGCGGGCACCTTCACTGTCGAGTGGAGCCGCATGCGGCACTACCTGCCCGAGGTCGACGACGCGCAGACCTTCCAGCTCGTGCTGCGCGACCCCGCGGTCCACCCTGCGCCGGGCGGGGACGGCGAGATGCTGTTCCTCTACCGCCAGGTCCACAACCGCGACGCGCTGCGGCAGTTCGCGACCGTGGGCTGGGAGAGCCCTGCCGAGACCGACGGCCTGCAGCTGACCTACTCCGACGAGTACGTCCCCGGCGCCGCCCCCATCGGGCCGGGCCTGGCGGTCCTGGTGACGACGCGGATCCCGGTCCGCTCGCCGTACGAGGCCGATCTCACGGCCGAACGGGAGGCGGGCGCGGTCGCGCTCGCCTGGCGGCCCGTCGACGACCGACCCGTCACCGGCTGGCTCGTCGTGCGCGACGTCGCAGGCGAGGGGAT
>DYDD01000383.1 GCA_020718045.1 Fibrobacter sp.
GATGTCGCGGATGCGTTGGGGTCGCTGTGCCGTGTCAATTGTATGACCCCTATGTAGAATCAGGAAGCGACCGCCACGAGCAGCCGGCCTTGACGGCGATGACGAATTCATTTGAACAGCGGCAAATACTCATCAGCTAAGGCGGTGCTTGGGGGAGTTGGGGGAGTTTCCCCTTGCCCACCCCAGGGCGGACGGTATAAAGCATCCCCGACGTTTACGCGGCGCGCTTCAGGAAACGCCGCAGCGTGCAATGGAACGCGGAAGAGTCCTATTAGAATCCTTCTGTTTGGCGGCCATGCTGGTCGTGGCGTGGGTCGTCTCGGTGGGTGTGCGCAGCGTTGGCGTCTGGTTTGCGGCCGACTCGATCGCCTTCATTGACTTCCACTTCCCCGGTGACGTCTTCAACAACTTCCGAACCTTTACCTATCCGCTGTTTCTGAAATGCGTCGCGGCAATGTCACCCGGCTACAAACTCATTCCGCTCGCCCAAGTTTCGCTCCACATCGGCGCGGTTTGGATTTTCTGGTATGGGTTGCGGCGCGTCGGGTTTTCCGTCCTGGCTGCGACCGTGACCGCGCTGCCGCCGGTTTCTGCGCGACGTGCTGACGGAGATCTTCACACGCTACAAGGCGCATGGCCTCTACGTGGACGGGCTGACGCCGCACGTCTGCTTCTGCGAGCATTGCCGCGCGAAGTGGCGCGCGATGTTCGGCTCGGAGATGCCCGTGGACAAGCTGGGGAAGAATCCGCCGCGCTGGGCCGTGTGGGGCGAATTCGGGCGCGACCCGCAGCCGGTGGGCGATGTCGAGAACGATCCCGATGCGCGGCGCTGGACGGAGATGATGCTCCGGTCGCTCGTGGAGGTGACGCGCGAGTTTTCGCGAACGGTGAAACAGGCCAAGCCCGACGCCGTCACGCTGTTCCATTCGCACCCGAAGCCCGGCAGCGACGACGACTACGACGGGACGTTGACGGAGGTCTATACGCCGCGGCCGTGGGTCCACATCGCCTGGCGCAGCGGCGAACTGGCGGGTTACTCGGCGGTCTATCACGTGCCCGTCCTCTTTAATATCTATCCGCATCGGCACTTCACCGCAGCCGAGGCGCGCTATCACGCGCTGCAAGGGCTGGCGGCGGGCGCGTATCCGAACTTCTGGAGCGCGCTCGGCATGAAGCCGGTGGCCGATTTCATGGCGCGCTGCGCCGATTACCTCGACTTCGACTCCGCCGCGCCGGTGAAGTTCCTCGCGTTGCCGCGCGACCTGCGCGATTCCGACACGCAACGCAAGACGCCCCGGGCCGCCGGCGTGAACTACGGGTCGCGTGATCGGTTTCTCGCGCCGTATGTCGGCGCTTACTCGGCGCTGATGCGGTCGGGCCTGCCGGTGGTGACGCTCCACCGGCCGCGTTTCGAGGAAGACCTGGCGGGTTTCAAGGTGCTCGTGCTCGCGAACGTCGCGCTGATGAGCGACGCGCAGGCCGAGGCGGTGCGGCGGTTTGTGCGCGACGGCGGCGGTCTGGTTGCGACGCACGAGACGTCGCTCTATGACGAAAAGGGCCAGCGACGGAAGGACTTCGCCTTGGCGGACGTGCTTGGCGTTCATTACAAGACGACGCTGAAATCGTCGGGCCAGGATGAGCCGCGCGTCTCGGTCGAACGAGCCGGCGCCGAAACGATGGATTGGCAGCCGGACGCCGACGGCGCCG
>DYDD01000005.1 GCA_020718045.1 Fibrobacter sp.
GGCGATGCGGCGGAACAACGGCATGGCGGAACCATAGCCGCTCACCCCGCCGCGTGCAACAAGTCGCCCATGCCGTAGCGCCGGATCTTCTTGTAGAGGCCTTGGCGCGAAAGGCCGAGCCGGCGGGCGGCCGTCGATTTGCGACCGTCGCAGGCGCAGATCGCCTTGCGGATGAGGTAGCGTTCGAGCAGTTCGGTCGCCTCGTCCATGGGCCGCAGCGTCGCGAGGTCGGACGGATCGACGGAACGGCCGGCGGCCTGGCGCAGCTCGGCCGACAGCTGGTCCAGCTCGATCACCTCCGCACCGGGGTGCAGGGCCAGCCAGCGCTGCGCCTCGTTCTCCAGCTCGCGCACGTTGCCGGGCCAGCGGTAGGCCTGCAGGGCGGCCAGAGCGTCGGGCGCCACCGACAGGCGCGTCGGATCGGCGCCGCGACGCTGCAGCAGGTGGGCCAGCAGGTGGGCGACGTCCTCGGGGCGATGGCGCAGCGGCGGGATCGCGATCTGCACCACCTTCAGCCGGAAGTAGAGGTCCAGGCGGAACCGCCCCGCCTCGATCTCCCCGGCGAGGTCCTTGTGGCTAGCGGCGACGAAGCGCACGTCGACCGCGCGGCTGCGCAGCTCGCCGAGCCGCCGCAGCTTGCGTTCCTGCATCACGCGCAGGAGCTTCATCTGCAGGGCCAGCGGCATGTCGCCGATCTCGTCCAGGAAGAAGGTGCCGCCGTCGGCCGCCTCAAGCAGGCCGCTCTTCTCCTTGCTCGCGCCGGTGAAGGCGCCGGCCTGGTGGCCGAACAGCTCGCTCTCAAAGAGACCTTCCGGCAGTCCTGCACTTCCGGGGGCTTTCAATGGCGGGCGGGCGGGTCTACCGGCTGCTGTCCTTGAGGCGATTGGCCCGGGCCTGGACCGCGTCCTTGGCCTCGTCCTTGGTCACCACCTCACCGGCGATCTCGATCTTTGCGGCCTTGGTGTCCGTGGTCAGCCCGCCGATCTCCTGGACCCAGCCGATGGCGTTCATGGCCACGACGCCCGAGTCGACCAGGATGCCGATCAGGGGCCCGTCCAGGGGCTCGGCGTACCAGGGCAGGCGGATGCAGTCGTCCAGGACCTGCTTCACGACCTCGCGCTTCTGGGGGTTGTTGAGGCTGATGCCGTCGAAGGTGATCATCTCGACCAGCAGGATCGAGCGCGACAGCACGGCCATGATCAGCTCGCTGTTGTGGCGGATCTCCTGCCACGGGCCGCGGAAGGCGTCCTGGTCGTCGTTGAAGGGGTTGAAGTCGAAGTCCCGCTTGAGCGCCGCGATGGCCGTCAGCAGCTGCGCGTCCTCGAGCTTCTGCTCGATGTAGTTGGCGATCTGGGTCTTGTCGAACTGGATCTCCATGACCTTGCCTTTCACTCGGCCCTGCCGGAGAGGCCGGCTCCTGGCGGACGTGCCGCCTACTGCTTGGGAAGCGATGCGGTGGCCGCGGCGTCGACCTGCGCCTCGAGGCGGCGGCGGGCCCGGCCCTTTTGCCACTCGACCACGAACTGGGCCGCGTTCTTCAAGGTGGAAAAGCTGCCGATCGCCAGGGTGCCGAGGACTGCGCCCTTGGCCGCCATCTGGGGATCGGTCAGCGGGTGGCCCTGGATGTTGGCGATCACCGCGGAGACGTAGCCGGCGGCGAAGAACGCGGCCGTCGGGGCGGTAATCTTTTGGGCCGGGAGCTTACCGAGGAGCGCGTCGCTGGTGCCGGCGGCGCGGCCGAAGATGCCGGCCAGCAGCGCGGCCAGGATCGCGAGCAGGTCATACCAGCTCCACGGCATCAGGGTGGTTAGGGCCGAGGTGGCGGTGGTGGCGACGGCGGTCGAGTCAGGCGGCACGGAACACCTCCAGGTATTGCGGCAGCGCCGCGAGGTACTTGTCGACGTAGGCCTGGTTCTTGTAGACGCCGGCGCCCGCCATCTCGGGGCTGCCTTGGTTGTAGGCGGAGACCGCGTCGAGGCCGCTGCCGTAGGGGAACCGGCCGAGCATCCAGGCGAGCTGCCGGCAGCCGTACTCGAGGCCCGGCTCGACCTCGAGCAGCTCGGTTAGGTACGGGCCACGGAAGCCCCGCTCCCGGGCGGCGGCGCCCATCACCTGCATGAGTCCCCAGCTGGATCGCTGGCCGCCCCACTCCTGGTCCGGGTCCCCGGCGAGACACCGAAAGTCCCGGGGCGGCGTGCCGCTCACGCGCTCGGCGGGGGTGAGCGCGCGAAACGGCTTGCCGGTGCGGACGTCGACCAGCCAGCGATAGGACGGCTCTGGGTTCCAGGCGCGGCGGTCGCCGCCGGACTCGATGTGGACGATGGCCGCGACCTGGGCAGCCGCCAGGTGGTGGCGGCTCGCGGCGGCGCGGATCGGGAGATGCAGGACGGCCGGGATCATGGGCGAACGTCCCGAGCCAGGGGGCACGGCCGCCGCGAAAGCGCCTGCGCCGTTGCGTTGGTTTCGGCCGTGCGAGCGTCGATCTTGTCGAGGACTGCGACGGCGCGCGCCAGGGCGCCGGCGGTGGCGTTGGCAAGCTCGATCTGCTTCTCGTCGCTCCGACCCAGAGATGCTGGCACGTAGACGCGCGGGCGGCCATCGGCGTCCTTCGCGTTTAAGACGTCGATCACCTTGGCAACGTCGGTGTCGGCCCAGGTGCAGGTGCGTTTTCCGATCTTGGACGGCAGCACCCGCCCGATCAGGCCGTCGATCACGCGCACCAGAGCGTAGGCGAGGCCGATCAGGCCCATGGTCTCGGCGGCGGACGACCCGCTGGGGGTCAACTGCTGGACGGCGGCGGCGGCCTGGGCAAGGAAAGTCATCGGGCCTCCTGGTAGTTACTGTAGAACGCCAGCATGCGGATCACGGGGCCACCGTTACAACTAGGTATGGGCGCGACAGAGCGTTGGCGGTGTGGCAGTAAGCCAGGTTTATCTCTTCACCTCCCGCCCGTCCCCACCAACAAAACCCGGCGGCGTAGAGGTTATTATCGACAACGTATCGGATGTATTCCGTAACGTCGGTCGTGATCCAGTGCGTGGTGTTTGCGCCTTCGAGGACGTAGTCGCCGTAAACGAAGTCCCCAAAGTCGTGGGGGTGGGCATAGGTTGTGAGGTTCACGGACCACGGAGTGTCGGCGCTTTCGTCGCTGTCGTTCAGGCTGGTGTCGCTTTCATCCATGCCCTCGAACAGGACAGGATTTGTGACTCCAATCACCGAGAAGTAGAAAAGCTCCTGGGTGCCGCCGGTGGCGTCCTCCGCATTGCCGGAGAGATTCATATAGCACGTCAGGTTGGCGCTGATGATTTTGTCCGGGTCGATGGCGTCGATCTCGTCTACGTTAAATGCCTGCCAACCCATACTCTCGGTGCCAGACAGCGGCAGCAGAAGATATCTGCTGCGAACGAACGCCGCATTGCCATACACCGAATCTGGGTACTGATACAGGAACGTTCCCTTGGTCATGCCGTCTGTGTACGAATGGTCGTAGGTGGCCGTGTTCACGGCGGTCGTGGAATTGCTGAAGATGTAGGTTTCAGCCGCAGCGATTTGCCCGGCAGTGAACGTCGGCAGCGGCGGCCCCCACACAATGGAATCGGTGGCAGCGATACCCCTGGCCTGCGCGTAGGGCATCCACGGGGCAGCGGCACGCGGAGTGTGGTGCGTTTTATACCACGCGGCCATCTCGGAGTGAGTCGTGATCCAGATATCCCCCTGAGCGCGTGCGGCGACGATGAGATTTTCAACATCTTCTCGCGTGACACTATTTCCATGGATCACAATGGAAATTGGCGCAAATCCGTTCCTGGCTGACTGATTGCAGTACCTGCGAAGTCGCAGGGCGATCGTATCGCGAGCGGCTTCATTGGGGGTGGCAACAGGGCCAGTTCCAGTTCCGAAGATCGCGGACACGGGGGTGGTCGAGTCCTCGCCCTTCCAGCTTGAATAGCCGAACAACGTACCTGGCTTGTACCAGCTGAGCGGCCTTCCCAGGTCCCACGCCCTATTGCCGGGTGCAGAATCGCTGAACCCACGAACCCCGTCATTGCCGTCCCAATAGCCGCCACGTGCGTTTGTGTAGCCGAGAGAGTCGAGAATGGCCGCAGCGCGCCAGCTGAAATAATGCAGGTCAATCGCCTGCGACAGGACAAGATCGCCCGAGATAGCCTCGATCGCTGTCTGGTCGTAATAAGCGGCGATCTTCGCGGTAACACCCGCGGCCCTCGTAAACGACGCCACTCCGAACGGGCGGTGGTGATTTCCTGTGTATGCGACTTCGACCCCGCGAGAGGCTACTGTAGCAAGATCCGCGGAAGTCATCATACCGGGAGCGCCGATTCCGTCAGAAGAATCCTCAAGCGACGGAGAAAGCGTGTAGGTGAAGCCCATAGATTCTGCGGCCGCAGACCATCCGAGGTTCGACGGGTGGCCATCGTCGGCCGACAGCATTAAGCAGAACGTCTTGCCGTCCTTCCACACGGGATGCTCGATCAGATAGCCGCGCTCCATTTCGTAGAGAATCTCCGTAGAGTCGCCAGCTGTGGTGATCGTCACGTGCACGTACAGGGAGTCACCAGTATGCAGCTCGCGTGCGGCAATCAGCTTGCTGGCGCTGTGCGAGGCCGACGAGCCTGCAAAGTAGTCGGTGAACGTCAGCGCGAGGTCGGAGAACCCGGCCGCCTCACCGGCCACGCCGGGAAGGTGCCGATACTGCACGGCCATCAGATGATCGAACGGCAGCTTCGACTTTCCCACCACCGTGAAGCTGGTGCCGTCGACCGCCCCGGTCTCCACAATCGCTCCGCTCAGCGTCGTTCCCGTCCCACCCGATCCGCCACCGTAGGTCGCCGGCCGGTACGTTCCCCAGCCCCCGAGGACCAGCGCCGCGGCCGCCGCGGCCACCAGGTAAGCCAGTCGTCTGTCCATGCGCATCTTCTGCCACCTTTCGTCCTACGCCTCGGGGGCGCCGATGATCAGTTGTGGGGCGTGACCACGATCTCGGTCGCGGTCATTTCGGTCACCTGGATCAGGTCCACGTTCGAGAGGTTCGGCACCGGGTTGCGCGCCCCCATCCAGTCCCGCAGCTTGAACGGGCCCCATTTCCTCGCGATCGTGCTGTCGTCCGCCACGGCGTACAGGTAGAAGGTGGCGTCGCCGTTGGCGATCACGTCGACGGCAGAGACGCCGCCCCCGTCGCCCATGAACCGGATGTCTCCGGCGGCCGTCATGATCGAGTCGGCGTAGAGCTTGCCCCAGGGGGTCGCCGCGGGAGCGTCGTCGCCGACGGCGTAGGGATCGGCCGCCAGGGCGACGATCGCCATCAGAGCCAGCAAGGCGGTGAGCAGGATCATCAGGGACTTGCGCATGGTCAGGCCTCCTCGGGCGTGGGGTACTCGTTCTTGATCTGGGTGCGGATCACCTGCATGGCGTCAGCGGTGGCGGTGTAAGATTCCATGGTTTTCTGCCAAAGCGCCTCGATCATGGCGCTCGGGGTCAGGCCCTGGCTGGCGTAGGCGACGGCGCGCTCTTCGAGGTAGGCGGTCGCGGCGAGCTGCGCTTCGACCACCAGGATCTCGGCCTCGATGTCCACGTCAGCGGGCTGGGTCAGCACTCCGTCCAGCCAGGTGATGCCGGCCAGGGTGTCGCCGACCAGGGTGTACTCGGCCCCAGGGCGCAGGCTGGCCAGGGCCAGTGCGATTGAGTGGTTGGTCACTGGGCTACCTCCACGATGGTCAGAGTCGAGACGCCACGCTCCACTGTGTTCGTGTCGAGATCGGACACCCTGCGGTTGATGTACAACGGATACCCGGAGTCGCGACACCTCGCCGCCACGCTAATCGTCTGAGCTGTGGCCGCCGGCGCGGCGAGCATGACGGTCTTCGAGATGATCGACGGCCTGACATAGGCAAGATCGACGGCGATCACGTGCCCGTGGGCGGAGACTCGGTTGGTCCCCGGAGATGCCGGAGCCATGATCATCGTGGACCCATTGCGGATCTGCCACCAGGCGTCGGAGTAGCACGCGGCGTGGATCGAGGCCGTGATGAGCAGCAGGTTTCCGGTCTTCTTCGGGGTGTAGGACGCAGAGATAACCGTTTCCCACGTCGAGGAGTTGGTCATCGTGGAGATCGCGTCCACAACGGTGCACGAGGCACCGACCACCCCGGCCACCGGCTGCTCTGACCCGTTCGGGAAGGTCAACTTCCCGCCGCGCATCTTCACGCCGCCGTAGACGTCGAGCTTGTCGGTGGAGACAGCCGTCCCCTTGCCGATCTCGATCAGGCCGGTGGTGCGGTTGATGGTCAGGCCGAGGGACTCGGCGAGGGTCCCCATCACCGTGGGCCCGATCCGCAGCCGCGCTCCGCTGGCGTCGTCGTCGGGGTCCAACAGCCAGTTGGCGCCGGCCACGCCCAGGCTCGCGGGCTCTACGGCCGAAAGCGTGCCGAGGATCGAGAGGTTGTCCGGCACCGTATCGCTCGCGGTGATTGACAGCGGCAGGGTGATCCACGCGCTGTTGGCCGCGTTGCGGATTTTGATGCGGTTGGCCGTGGTATCGGCCCACATCATGAAGGCGTAGGTGGTCGACGGGGCCGTGGGCCCCGAGTTCTGCGAAGCGAGCGCCAGCAGAATCAGGTTCAGGTCGGCCCGTACGGCGCCGCCGCCGGCGTTCTCGACGTTGATGGACGGTACCTGGCTCACACGACCTCCTCGGCGGTGACGGTCAACTCGGTCACCGCGACGTTGTAGGCGGGCCCAGAGCTTCGCAGGACCACGCGGAATCGGAACTGCTGACCGTAGACGTCGGCAGCCACCAGGCGCTGGTAGTCGCCCCAGGTGCTGGTGCCGCCGTCGTAGATGCTGACCCAGACCTCGGCTGAGGCCGCCTCACCCACCGCACCGTCGAAATCTTTCCACTCGTCGATCAGGCCGGTGCGGTCGTCGACGTCGTCCTGGGCGTTGTAGGCGGCCATCTGCAGGTCCACGAGCAGGCGGACCCTGGCGGCCGCGGCCAGCGTCAGGTAGGTGGTCGCCGACCAGGTGCCGACCGTGGCGCCCACAACGCCGCCGGATTCGACCAGGCGCAGGAACCCGCTGCTGACCTCGGTGTCGGCGTGGGTCCCGGTCCAGGCGGTGGCCGCGGACCAGGTGCCGACCTGAACCATCTCCCACAGACCGGCGTCGTCGATCACGACCGAGGCGGGTGTAGGCGAGGCGACCCCCGAGGAGTCGATCGCCTTCAGGAAGTAGGTGCCGGGCAGCGCCGGCACGACGACCTGGGTGGCGGTGCCGGCGATCGCGATGCCGACCTCCATCCCGTTGTCCCAGGTGGGCGAGGTGACCGACAGGGGCGCGTGGCGCAAGCGGAAGCTGCCGCCGATACGGACATCCAGATCGACGGCCGGTTCCCAGGTCAGCACAGCCAGGCCGCTGATCGGCACGACGCTGAACCCGGACGGGGTGGCCGGAGGGTCGAGCAGGCCCTGGACTTCGATCACGCAGATGGGGCTCGGCTGGCTGCGCACCCCGAGGCTATTGACGGCCACGACCCGGAACAGCCAGGTGCCCGGCGCGGCGTCCATGATCGTGGCCTCAGCCCCGGCCGTGCGCTCGACCAACTGCCAGCCGTCCAGCAGATCCGGGCCCTTGGCCTCGAGCTGGTACTCGGTCACGTAGGCGTCGTCAGACGGAGCCCAGGAGACGCGCAACAGGACCTTGACCCCGGCGCCGTCGCGGGTCGAGTACAGCTCCTCGTAGGCGGTGGGCTGGCCGGGGGTGCCAACGACGGTCGGGCTCGGCAGGGTGGAGTTCGGGGCCGGGTCGTAGACCGGGATCGTGCCCCAGTCGTAGACCTCGTCCGCGTACTCGCTGAGCGTCAGGGTCAGCTCGCCGCGGGTGGCGGACAGGCCGTTCAGCAGGCGGAACTTCTTCACCGCCCAGCCCGGGCGCGGGTGGGTGATCGTGCAGACGTCACCGGGGATGACGTTGCCGGCCTTCGGCAGGGCAGGCAGCTGGACCACCATCCCCTGGCGTGAGGCGTTCAGGGCGATGGCGGCGTGGCGGTAGGCCTCGGGCGCGTTGTTGGTCATCTCGAGCTGGATCTCCTGCTCGAGGACCAGGCCGCGGTCGAGCTCCCGCAGCCCGGGGCTGTCGGCCACCGCGTAGTCCGACCGCCAGTCCAGGGCCGGATTGAAGAACTGGGCCCGCACCCGGTTGGCCATCGTGGACTTGTCGCCCATGGTGATGACCCAGCCGCCGGCGCGGGCGATGTTGCCGACGTCCAGGGCGAAGGTCGCCGCGGCCGGGGCGTCCAGGATCAGCTTGTAGAGGCCCGAGACGTTGATCAGCCAGCCGCGGCACGAGGGCAGCAGGCGGCGGATGTTGTCCAGGGCCGAGACGTCGGTCGAGAGCGCCCCGTTGCAGGTCCACCGCGCGACGTCGTTGCCCTGGCCATCGTCCACCAGCTGCTCGCAGTAGTTGGCGGCGGCGATGAAAGACGCTTCGTCGACTTCAGTAGTCGGGGCGCCGCGGCCGTACCGGACGTTGGTCAGGTAGTCGCGGATCACCAGGGCCGGGTTATCCGACCAGACGGAGAGCCCGGTGCGGGGGTCGTAGAGCTTGCGGCCCCTGATGTTCCAGGTAGCCGTCGGGATGCCGCGCGGGAAGGCGTTGGTGTCGTAGGTGTAGCGGACGTAGGCGTAAGCCACCCCGGCCAGGCGGTGGTCCGCCGTCCAGCGCGGGGAGTTTGCGATCAGCGCCGAGTCGGCCGTCTGCGCGTCGCCGCCGGTGTGGCGGTGACAGGCAACCAGGCCGCCATACTGGGTCGCGCCGGCGGACATGATCTCCAGGGTGACGGTCAGATTGAAGTCGTACTGTATGTGCTTCGGGCGCACGTCGATCAGCAGGATCAGCTCGTAGCCGTTGGCCTCGGTCGGGTACTGTTCGATGTCCCAGCAACTGCCGAAGCGCGGGTCGAGGCCGGTGCCGCGACGGTCGATATCCCCGGAGACCTCGACGTTGATCTGCGGCGCCTCGGGCAGCGACCAGTCGTCGAGGTCGTAGGTGGTGACCGACGCGCTGTAAAGCAGCGGGGCATCGCCGTCGACGGGGCCTGGGCCGGTGACCTCCATGTCCCCGGCGAACGCATCAGCGAAGACCACCAGGTCCTCCCAGGACTCCGTGCTCAGGCTGTCGGTGTGGGCGGTGGATTCGGCGACCTTCAGGCGGACGCGGATGTACTGGGTGATGGTGCCAGAAAGCGTCAGGACGTTGTGGATCTCGGGCTCGGTGGCCTCGACGCCCTCGGGCACCAGCTCGTTGTTCAGGTACATCGAGCCGATCGCGTCGACCTCGCCCTCGCAGATCGCGTAGACCACGTCCAGGTAGCGGTTATCCGACCCGTTGACCTCGGCAAACACGATCGTGCCGCCCATGCGCCGCTCCCCGTAGACGACGGGCAGCGCGGCGGTGTTGCTCGGCTCGTTGGTCAGCCAGACGTCGGGCTGGTCGAGCGGGCTGGAGACAGGCTTGTAGCCGAGGTCGAAGACCTGAGATCCGAGCGCCGCCACCCCGTAGGCCGCGATGCCGCCCAGGACCGCGCCGAGCATGACCGACCCGAAGGCGGCAACCGCCCAGGCCGAAACGCTGGAGTAGGCCAGGGAGGCCCCGACGGCGACAACTACGGTCGGCACGCCCACCTCCAAACAACGCAGGGGTCAGGGTAGAGGTCGGTCATGGGACGCCCGCGGATCAGCTCACCGGGAGTCGCCTTCAGGTACCAGCTGCCGACGCAGAGGTGGGCCATCTCCCAGGGTTCGTCGCACTTGACCAGGATCAGGTCGCCCGGTTGGGCGCGGCGGGAGTCGGCGCTGACGGCATCAAAGCCGCAGTCGTGCAGGACGTCGGCGAGGGTGCGGCCGTAGGACGCGCAGAACTCGCGGGCTTCGGTCGCATTGCTGTAGGCCCCGATCGCCGCGTGCATGGCACCCCGAGTCAGCTGCTGGGCCCAGTCCAGCGCGATCGTGTTGCAGTCGAACACCCCCCAGTGAAAATCCTCACCGAGAAGCGACCCGGCGTGGCGGACCAGCAGGACGTCGAACTCGTGCCTGGACATGCGCTGCTCCATCACGCCCTCCCCCACGGCAGATCCTTAAAGACCTCGGCCGCGAACTCGAAACCGCGGTCTCCCGGGAAGTAGACCTGCTGATGCTCGTGATTCGTGGTGCGCCCGGGCTTACGCTCGAAGTCCACCCAGATGTTGCCGACGGTCAGGGCCACCGTGCTGGTGCCGGACTCGGCGTCCTCGACGATCGCCGGGCGGTTGACGTGGCCGACGAACAGGGTATGGGCCGAGACCAGCGCACCGTTCGCGTCCAGGTAGCCGCGCTTGATCGTCAGCAGGCGGTCGATGTAGGCCTCCTGCAGGATCAGGGCGGTCCAGGCCTGGTTCACCGCGTTGAGCGTCACGGTGACCTCCGAGACGGTCAGGGCGGCGCTGTCGCTGATCTCGCTGATGCCCAGCAGGTTGCCGGCGCGGACGTAGGTGTGGCCGTTCCAGACCTGGTCGCGGTAGGCGTCAGTCATGCGGATGGTGCCGGCCGGCGCGTCGAGCTCGAGCTCCACCAGGTGGACCATCGGCACGATGCCCGCGGCGATCGCAGCCTGGGCCTGAGCGTCCAGGTCGCGGGTCACAGCGGCACCTCCACCAGGCTGAGGCCGAAGATGTAGTGGCCGTTGCCGTCGATATCCCACTCGGAGAGGTCGGAATCCTGGGCCACGGTGAACGGTACGTCTTCGACCTGGATCGGCTCGGAGGTGCTGGGCGCGGTGCGCAGCGGCGGGTAGATCTCCAGGACCGCGTTGCCGGCAGCATCGGAGTCGGCGTCCTCGGCCACCATGTAGACCTTGGTATCGCCGTCCAGCTTCAGGTAGTCGCCCCTCTTCAGCACGCCGGTCAGGCTCGCGCCCCAGCCCACGGTGTAGAGGCGGGTCCCGCCCGTGACGATGTCGATCAGGGGGTCGGTGGTGGCCACGCGCTCGAGGTAGGCGCCGGGTCCGAAGCTGGTCTCGAAGCCGGCGCCCCAGATGTAGGTGCCTTCGGCAGCCCGTGGGGTGCCGTCTTCCTCGGCGTGGGGGTAGATGTAGACCCCAAGCATCCTGGTCGAGAGGCCCAGGTCGGCGGCGTCCAGCACGATCCAGACCCGCCACCATCCGTCGTCCAGTTCGTGCTCCCCGTGCACGTCGATCGAGGAGGCCGCCGACTGCCAGATCGGTGCGCCGCTGCCGTCGAAATCCCAGTGCCCGATGTGGCTCTGAGCCGCGGTCTGGTCGTAGATGTTCAGGCCGAAGCGGGTGGCGTCCTTCTTCTTGATGTGGATGCTGAACGTGTACTGCGTCGCCTGGGCAGAGGCCACCACGCTGCCCCTGGACAGGCACCCGTTGTAGATGTCGTTCGCCGCCGGCGTCCCCCAGGCGGCCGCCAGGCCGCCGTCAGGGGCCGTGGTGTAGCCCTTGATCTCCGGCGGGTTATACGGAGCCAAGTAGCAGCCCTTAGTCCAGTAGGCGTTGCTGAAGTCCTCAGTGTACGCGAGCTGGTTCTGCCGGTACCCGACCCGGGGGCCCGAGTCGATGGACCGCTCAGCCGACCAGGTGCGCAGGTAGGCAGGTAGGACGCTCACGTGGTCCTTCACGCCCACACCCCAGAGGTAGGTACCGGCCAGGACCGAGGGCTGGTCGACGCGCGGGTAGACGCGGACCTGCAGCTGATGGTTGCGCATGTTGCGGGCGTCGAGGTCTACCATGATCCAGGAGCGATACCAGCCCGATCCGATCGAGACGAACCCGTATGAGTCGACGCCGGAGTTGCTGGCCATGACCGGGGCGCCCGCGGTCCAGGTCCAGCTAAGGACGTGCGAGACGCCGGTGGTCAGATCCGTGAAGGCGAGGGCGGCTTTGGTCGCCGTGCCCTGCTTCGAGTAGACCCAGGCGATTGCCTGGCCCTGCAGCTGCGAGGTCGAAAACTGCTGGTAGATGTAGGGCCAGCCGATCGCGTTGGCGGCGGAGATCCGCCAGAGCTGACCGGAGACCCGACCGTCGGGGGCCGCGATGGCTGTTCCTTGCGCGGTGTCCCCGGCGCTCGAATAGCCCCACGGGCTGAGGTCCAGGCGCTCCGACCAGATCACGTCGTTGCTGGTGGCCGCCTGGGCCCCAGCGGACCCCAGGCCGAGCGGAACCGCGACGGTGTGAGGGACAACCTCGAAGGTGCGCGCGCGGCCGCCACGGGCCTGCAGGAAGCCCTGGATCGGGCCGAATTCGGCGCGCGTCAGGGGCGGGTACTGCAGGCGCAGCGAGAACTGCTGCAGATCCTGGCTGACCGCCTGGCGGGTGAAGTTCTGGGCGGCCTGCACGAAGGACGGCGCGACACTCGAGATCTTCAGGGAGGCGGGCCGAGGGGTAGCGGGCAGCTGGCTCATCGCAACCCCCTGGGGCCCGGCAGGCCGCGCTTGGTGTACTCGGCTTGGACGAGGCCCGTGATCAGGCCCTTGTTGCCGATCAGCAGCTGCTGGACGCTGGGGGCGTCGACAGCGTGGATCGTGACCTGAACGTTGACCGGGGCCTCGGTGAGCGCCAGGCTGCCGGCCATGGCCTTGTTCCGGCTGTCGTTGTAGCCGGTCCCGATCGTGCTGGACCCACCAGTGGCGGTCGGGTTACCGGTGATCGCCGAGGTCACGGCCTGGAGCATCGGGTTGATGATCATGTTGCGAGTGAAAGCTTCGGCGATGTCGTCCGCGACAGACTCAGCCAACCGCCCCAGATCCAGGAAGCCCTCTTCGTTGAAGTCGAAGAAGTCCTCGAAGGCGTCGTGCATCTGGTCAACGGCGTCCAGACCAACGCGCTTCCACCCCGAGTAAGTCTCTTCGGCGGAGTTGTTGGCCTTCTCGGCGCGCTCGGCCAACTCGTTCTCGGCCTTGGCCGCGCGCTCGATCTCTGGCGTCAGCTCGCGCATGGCGCGCGCGTACTGGTCGGTCGTGATCATCCCCGCCTCGAGCAGGTCGTTGAGGCGGTCCTGCTGCTCGGCCAGCAGATCGGAGGCCGACATTTGGGCGCGGATCACGCGCTCGGCGTCGCGGCGCATTTCGGACAGCTTGCGCTCGGCCTCGCTGGCGGCGGCGGCCTCGACGCGGTCGCGCTCCAGCTCGTCGCCGAGCTCCTTGTCGGCGGAGGCGGCGGCTTCGGTGCGGGCCTTGATGTCGGTCTGGAGATCCTTCAGCATCAAAAGCTGCCGGTTGATTTCAGCGATCTCCTCGGCTGCCCATTCTCCACTCTTACCGTGCCTGACGAGCGCCCCCATCATCTGGGTCATGGACTGGAAGCCACCCGTGAGCGTCCTGTCTTTGGAGGCGGCCGCGGCCATACCCCAGTCCACGGACGCATCGGCATTTTCCCGCAACAGCCTTTCGCGCCGAGCAAGCAGCTCCGCCTCTTTCTCTGCCGCGGCCGCGAGCGCCTGCTCTCCTGGCATCACGTACATGTGGCCGATGAGCTTGCGGTATTCCTCATCCACCCCCGTGACCGCATTCAGGACCTTCACTGACAGAACTTCAGCAAGACTGGTCAGCGCCGGAAGAGCCGCAGAGTAGATGGCGTCTCCGGTGGCCCGCAGACTCCGATTCATCCGCTGCTGGCCGTCGTTGAACTGTTCACCCTTTTTGGTTAAGGCGTCGGTCCTGACGCCCATCGCGTAGGCCTCGGCCAGCCACTCGCGGATCGCCGTGCTGCCGTCCTCGGTCACGGTCACGAACCGCTCGCCGCCCCTGCCGAACATCTCCCGCGCCAGACCCACGCGCTTGACCGGGTCTTCGACGGCGGCGATCGCATCGGCCATGTCCAGCATCACGTCGGGGATCAGCCGGAAGTCGCCGGCCGCGTTGCGGACCTCGATCCCCAACTCGCCGAACGGGGTCTTCGAGTAGTCGGCAGCGTCAGCCGCCTTCTTCATCGAGGCCGCCATCTTGGCGGCGCCGGCGTCGAACTCGTCGGCCGACACCCCGCCCAGCTCAGCTGCATAGCGCCAGGCGTCCAGATCGGCGGAAGTGAACCCCAGCTGGCGCGAGCGCTCCGCCAGGTCATCCAGGCTGTCGGCCGCACTGTCGACCGCGTGAGCCAGGGCGCCCACCGTCAAGGCGGCGGCGACCGGGCCCAGGGCGTTCTTGATCTTATTGCCGAGGTCGCCGAAGGAGCGGTCCACACCGGACACGTTCTTCTTCAGAGAACCGAACGCTGCGTGCGTCCGGTCCTCGCCTTCAACGATCCACTTCTGTTTGACCTGTTCGGTCACTGCTTCCTCTCACTGAGGTAGTGGACCCACCCCAGGAACTCCGCGTAATCCAACTGCTCGATCTCACGGACAGTCTTGTGGAGGGCCAGCGCCACGCGGAACTTCATCCGCAGGACGTGGTCCTCCTTCAGGGCTTTCCCGGCCCACCGCCGATCGTGTGGTCGGCCCCCGGGACCGCCGTGTTGATCGCGTGCGCCAGGTCTAAGAGGTCGTCGCCGCCGGTCTCCTTCATGATCACGATGCGCTCGGGATCGGAGAAGATCCGGGACTTGTCCTCTTTGCGGGCGCGCCGCAAGACGGTCATGATCAGGCCCTGGACTTGGCTGACGCGGGTGGCCTTGGTGACCTCGTCCAGGTCCTGGACGGACTGCGGGAACACGAAGCAGACGAACGGCTGGCCGCTCTCGTCCTTCCAGCGCGGGAACTCGATCCGCGCCGGCTTCTGGTCCATGGCCTCCTGGAACGAGGCCTTCGCCCAGTCGAGCGGCCGGGTCACGGCGTCACCAGGGCCAGCGGGCAGTAGCCCTCGTAGCTGAACGTGGCGCCGACGATCTGGTCCTGGTCCTGCTTGTAGGACACGGACTTGATGATCACCGTGCCGCTGAGCTTGCCCTCGCCGGACTGGTTGCCGGACGGGTACATGTTCAGGGTCACGCTCGCGCCCTCGACCAGGGTCCCCTGACCGGTCGTGTTCGTCGGGTCGAAGTGACAGTCGATGCTGCCGCTGCCGTCCTTCTTGCCGGTCTTGCGGGTTTTCGCCGCGTCGCCGGCGCAGGAGTCCTCGACCGTGTCGACCGTGTTGGTGTGCTCGAAGTTGAGCAGCTCGGCGATCGCCACCGTGCCGTTCATCACCACACCGTCGTTTCCGTGATACGTGGCCATGTTGCCTCCTAAGGGGCGATCGCCTCGGGCGAGGCGGTGTTAACCCGGTACAGCGCCGCCCAGGTCTGGGTGAGCTTCCCGGCCTTGACCTCCAGCTCGCCGTCGCCGACCTCTTCGGTGACCAACTCGAGCTCGGAACTCTCCAACCGCAGGTCCTTGACGTACCCGCTGAGCTTGCTGTCGGCGGCAATGGCCGTCTCGGCCAGGACCGCCAAGTTGTCCAGGGCGTCATCGATATTCCCCGAGGCCTTGGAGAACAGCTCTACGACGATCTCCAGGCTGCGGTGCTGAACCTGATCCTTCTGCGGTCCGTCGCGCGATTCCCGCGGCGTTGTCACGTTGGCGCACGGCAGCGCGCTGAAGACGTGGGTCGAGGACGACGTGACATGGCCGGCCAGCCCGGAGACGGCGTTGAGCTTCGCTACCACGACGCTACGGATGGCTGCGCGTGCGTGCATCAGGCGCCGCCCTTCGTCAGCTTCTCGCTGCGGTACTTCAACTGCTGCGCGAAGCGGGCCGGTAAGAACGTCCGGGCATAGCGGCCCAGGATCGTGTCGAACCGCTCCAGGCCCTTGATCGGGATGCGGACCAAGACGATCGGATAGCGCTCCATGCCGACGCGCTGCAGACCCTGAAGCGTACTGTTGGTGCGCACCCTGTTGACGAATCCGCGCTCCCAGTAATGTTTGCCGGCGCGCAGACCCTTGCGGACGTAGCGGTAGTTCAGCCGCACAGGGTTGATCCCGCGCTTCATGATCCCGAGGCCCGAGTACAGTCGGCCCGGCCTGGTGCGCGCGGGGATCACCCAGGACTTGTCGCGGATGATTTTCTGCGGGACCTGGGTCTGGGCGGCCGCGTAGCGGACGGACCGCGTATAGGCCTTCTTCGCCGTCCTGGTGAGCGCGTCGGCCGCGGCGGGCCGGAACACCTTGCGCGGGAACTTCGCCTCGTAGTCGCGGAGCCAGACGGCAACGGGGCGCCCGTCGGGCCCCCTGCTGCCAACCCTGAACTCCATGTACCCGCGCGCCATCAGACCTCTTCCAGCGACAGCACCGTCACCCCGGTGCCGTCGGCCTTGGGCGTCACGGCCTTGTAGGTCGTCGCCCCGATTACGATGCTCGTTCCGCGAACCACGGCCGAGACGTCCGAGGACCTGCAAGTGAGAGTCGGGCGGGTGCCGGTTACCCCGCCCGCCTCAGCCGCGCAGTTCTCGAAGATCCCAACCTTCGACACACCCCCGACGGAGAAGGCGGTGCCGAAGTGGTCGAGATCGAAGAACCGCAGCAGGTCCTCAGACGACTCGATGGCCATGGGTTACTTCCCGCCCTTGGCCGAGGACGCCTTCAGCTCGGCGACTTCGGCGCGCAGGTTACGGACCTCTTCGATCAGCGCGACCATGTTCGGGCCGCCGCCGGAGCGCGCCGCGTCGTTGCTCGCGATCGAGGCCTGCTTCTCGTCCCACTGCTTCTTGGCCGTCTTGGCCTCCTCGGGCTTCTTGCCGGCCAGGGCCTTGCCCACACCGACGAGGACCTTCGCGTCCGCCTCGGGGCATTCCCCGGGCACGGCCAGGATCAGGCCCGGCTCGACGATCTCGCCCTTGATCGTGGTGGCCTTGACGATCGTGATGAATTCCAGCTTGGGCTGGGGGGTCGGGGCCATGTCGGTCTCCTTACTCGGTTGCCTGCCGGCCGGGCTTTCCCGGCCGGCAGTGGATCAGCGCAGCCGTCAGGCGGCTACGCGCACTTGGCGTCCTTCATGATCGCGAACGACTCGGGGTGACGGATGCCGATGTCCATGTCCTGGAAGATGCGCAGCACCAGGCCGCCGTAGTCGGCGTTCGTGATGTCGTCCACCTTGAGGTCCATGCTGCCCCAGAACAGCAGCAGCAGGTCCGACCAGGCGCCGCTGAAGAACAGCTCGCTGCATACCGCGCCGGAGCCGCCCTTGACCAGGACGTCGGAGCACTGGTTGCTGACGACGACCTTGTGGCCGTTCAGCATGTTGCCCTCGTTCATGATGAACTGGGCCGTGCCGCTGGCCTTCTCGGTCCGCTTGAAGAAGCCCTGGGCCTTCGCCGAGAAGAGGTAGCCGGAGTTGCCCACCAGGGCGTTGTCCATGGCAACCTCGGACTCCAGCTGCACGACGTGCGACCAGGACGGGGCCAGGCCGTCGGTGCCGCCCACGACCGCGTTGGTCGAGGACGCGGCGTGCAGGCCGGTCGGGTTGGGGGCGACGCCCGAGCCGTTGATGCCCAGGTTGTCGACCTTCAGGCCCATCCCGATCATCATGTCGTCGCGGGTCAGGGCGTCGGCCGCCGGCGAGGACTGCAGCAGCATCTTGCGGGTCAGGTCGACGCGCGCGGCCACGGTCTTCGGGGAGCCGGTCACCTGGCCGAACGCCGGGGTGGACTCGGTCACGCCCGTGGTCTCGTTGTTGATGACGTAGAAGGTGGCGCCGGTGTCCCGCCGCGGGATGTCGATGCTGCCGACCAGGCCGTCGATCACGCGCGCGCCGAGCGCGGTGAGCGCCGAGACCGGCCGCAGCATCTCGATGAACTCGCCGTCGAGGTGGTCGGTGCCGATCAGGTAGGCACCGGTCCCGCTCGAGGCGATGTCGCGCCGGCCCACCTGCGCCATGCGCCGAGCCCGGGCGAAGCGGGCCATGACGTCCACGGGCAGGAACGCGCCCTGCGCCTGGCGGCCCATCTTCACCGCGGCCGCCGCCGAGCACTCGCGCTCGAACGGGGCCAGCGCGGGGTTTTTGTCGGCGAGCGACAGCAGGAGCCGGTTCACCGAGAACCGGGAGACCTGGTCGTCGGTCATGCCGATCATCGACTCCTTGCGGATCTCCTCCTGGGTCACCTGCCGGGCGGCGCCGATGGCCTCGAGCACCTGCAGGCGCGCGGCGTCGTAGTCCGCCCCGCTGTCGATGAGCCGGGTGGCGAGGTCGGCCTGGCCGAACTTCTCGCCCAGCTCGCGGATGTCCTTCTGCCGCTTCTGCTCTTCCTTGCGGATCGCCTCGCGATCCATGGTCGTGGTCTCGGGCATGACGCCCACCTCCCTGTTGACGACGGTAACGGGGGCCTCGTAGCTGAGGCCGAAGCTGCCGATCTTGCGTTCCGTGCCGACGGAGATGTCGGCCGGAACCGAGACGAACGAGATCTCGAAGGGCTCCCAGTCGGTGACCCGGTACTGCAGGCCGCCGCCGGGGAGCTGGGTCTCCTCGACCTCGTAGATGAAGTAGCCGACACTGATGTGCCGCCTGATGTCGTCGACGACGTCCTGGAAGACCTCGCTGGATCGCACGCTCCTCCCGAAGCGCGCCTTCGCCCGGTGCCGCCGGTCGCCAGTGAGCCCAGGGTCTTCGACGACCCCCACCTGATCGGTCCAGTTGTGGTCCATGAGGACCGCGGCGCCGGTCAGCATCCGCTCCATGCGAACGCAGCCCGGCGAGTGGTCGAGGATCTCGATGCACCAGCCGCGGTCGATCGGGTTCTCGGAGCTGAAGGTCAGCTCCACGGTGCGGGCCTCGACGTCGATGCCGCGCTTCGCCATGTCGGCGGCGCGGTAGACGACGTCGCCCTTGCGGATCTCGAGGACGCGCGCCCCCTGGTGGACGCGAGCCAGCAGGGGCCGCCTCTCGCGCTGCTCCGGCGTCTCGTTGCGCAGCTGCTCAATCATCTCGGCGGCGCTGCGCATGGCTGGGGCCTGCGGCGCTTCGGGCGCGCGCTCGGCATCGAGCTCCGCGGGCGGCGGCGGCGTTTCGTCGGCGGCCGGAGTGACGGCCGGCTCTACCACGGTGTCGTTGTTGTCTTTCACGGCTACTCCTTCAGCGACGCGGCCACGAGCTGCTCGTTCAGCTTCGGCGGCAGCGGTATCCCTGCGTCCTTCATGAGCTGGATCTCGCGCTGGCGCTCGCGCACGACGTCCTCGAAGTCCCGGCCGCGGCGGCGGCAGACTTCGGTGAGCGACGCCATCCCGTTCTCCACGGCCAGGGCGTCGGCTTGGACTTCTTTCATGGGATCGACCCAGCCCCAGCGGTTGGGCTGCCAGGTCACGGAGCGGTACTTCTCGGCCTTGCGGAAGTCGAGCCGGCCGCCGGGGGTCACGAGGTTCCCGTTCAGCAGCTGCACGTCGAGCCAGGTGTTGAACACCCGCTGCAGGAAACACTCGATCATCCAGGTCTGGACCGACTCGAAGACAGCGCGGCCCTCAAGCAGGCCGACCCTGATCGACGAGTAGTTGACGCCCTCGAGGTCATTGGAGAGCGAGACGTAGGGCACGTCCGAGCCCGAGCTGAGCCCCTGCAGAACGCGCTTCACGTAGGGCGCGTACTCGCCGTTCGGGTACTGCGGCTCCCACTTCTCCAGCTTCACACCCTTGGGCAGTTCGCCGAAGCTGCCGATGTCCGCATCCACGATCCGGTCGCGCGGGCGGTCGGGCTCGTCCTCGTCGATGACCCCCTGGTCCTCGCCCTCGTAGGCCGCCCCCTCCTCGCTCTCGGTGAACCAGGCGAGCTTCGAGGCACCCATGCGGAAGTTGACCAGGGCTGCGTCCTCGGCGCCCTCGAGGGTCGCCAGGCGCAGCAGACCGGTGCTGAGCCAGGGCAGGCCGCGGCTCTGCATCGTGCGCAGCATGTCGAAGTCGTGAATGACCATCTCGGCCGGGTAGCGGTTGTAGAGCCGCCCGCCGTAGCCGTAGGTCAGCATCCCCTGGCGCTCGTCGGGCACGATCAGCCAGTAGGCGACGGGGCGACCGACGTGGTTGTATTCGATCCCCATCCGCACCCAGTTGCCGTTCTCGAGCTGACGGTTGTGCTCGACGTCCAGCAGCTGCGAGTCCATCACCTGCAGGGCGTAGCCCCACTTGTTGCCCGCCGACTTGCCGATGTGCTCGATGATCAGGGCTTCGCCGTCGACCGCGGCCGATCGCAGGAACATGTTCTGGATGCCCCAGAACGAGAGCCGGCCGGTCGTGTCGGCCTGGCCCTTCCCGCCCCAGGTCCGCCAGGCTTGCTCGATGGCCGCACAGGCCTCGGTGTCCGGCTTCTCCCCGTCCATGCACTGGGCCTTCAGCACGAATCCGTTCGGGCCCACGACGTTGCGCTGGTAGATCGAGATGGCCTTTTTCGCGTAGTCGCCGTTGGCAACCTCGAACCGCGAGCGCGCGACCAGGGACTTCAGGTTGCGGCGCACCACCTGGTCGGCGGTCGCCGGTATCGTTGGCATCCCGATGGTCAGCCGGTTGGTCGCGGCCGCGTTGTAGAAGCGCGTCCCGATCACGCCGTTGGCGTGCGTCGTTCCGGTGCCGACACGGCGCGACGGCGCCGTGACCTGCGACCGCTGGTTACGGATGCGCACCTGCTGCGCTGCCCCGCCGCCGATCCTGACCACAGCCGTGCCCACCACGTCTGACGTATTAAGGCCTCTTTCGCCTGATATCGTCATACTCTCCGGGCCGGCGGCGGCAGCAGACCGGTTCCTGCGACCGAACAGGTCCATCAGGTCCTCCCGATACGCGCGAGGATCTTGCGGCCGCCGTACTTGGCGGCGCTGGCGAGGCGGCGCTCGCGGGCGAGCTCGGCCCGGTAGAACTTCAGGGCATTGATCAGCTGCTCGTGGCTGAGGAGCTTCACGGACCGTCCGCCCTGGGGCGTGTTGACGGTGTACTCGAGATCGTCGTGGGTGGCCCGCTTCTCCATGACCGCCTCGAGGGCGGCCACGGCCTTCTCGTTGTGGGTGCGGGCGTCCACCCCGACCGAGGCGCCGGCGGCGGCGTAGTCGGCCACAACCTGGATCTGGCCGGTGGCGACCGTGTGGCGGACCGACTCGCCGGTCACCTGCAGCTGCCAGGTCCACATGCCGGCGACGAACGTGGCCGACGTGGCAGCGGAGATCGTGACCAGGTGGGAGCCGTCGGCCTGGGCCGCGGCGGTGACGGAAATGCGGGAGCCAACAATGGCGAAATGGTAGGCCAGCGACCAGGTCGGCGCCGGGTAATCATCCAGGGTGATCTGCCACGTAACCGTGTCGCCCTTGATGAACGACTTGGGTTCCGTGATGAGAGTGGCCAATTATCGCCGTCCTTTGCGATACTTGTTCACGAAGTTCTCGCGGGCCGCCAGTCTCTCCCGCCTCGGCTTCTTGGGCGGGCGCTCCACCTGGTCATCCTTGGCCGCGGCGAGCTGCTCCTGAATCTCCCGGCGGCGCTTCCTCAGAGCCGACCAGACAGGGTTCAACAGCTGCAGCGCCGCGTAGCTGTAAACCCTGGCGTCTAGCGATTCATTGCGTCCTCCCGGTCTGACCACGCGCCACTCGTAGGTGAGGCGTCCTTTCGAGTACCTGGGCAGCCGCTTCTCCGCGCAGAGCATCTGAAAGTATTCGACCCCGTAGGCGTCGCTCTGTGGGAAGTGGCAGTATCCCGGGCCCTCTTCCAGTAGTCTTAATCTGGAATAGATAAGCCCCTTGATGGCGTCAACTCCCAAAGTGAAAAGCTTTGCGGTTTCGGCATTGCGACCCGTTTTTCGTTGTTTGCCGGCTTCGACGATAGGGTGCCCGGAGCCAGCCATACCCTTGATCGCGAAGATATTTCGGGCTGCGCGGCGCGCCGTATAGGCGTAGACCTGCTGCGTCGAGTAGCCGGAGTCGACACAGGCCGCCGAAATCGGCATCAAGTCCCCGTGCTCGTGCCTGTATTTCTGCATCAACAGGACGTCGTCCAGCGCCTGCCAGGCCTCGATCTCCAGGGGGTTGCACTGGATCACCCGGTAGTCGATGCCCCAGCTCTCCTCCCCGATCCCGTAGCCCACCACCTCGAGCTCGAAGCGGTCCTTGTGGACGTCGACGCCCGCGGTCAGAACCAGGCACTTCGCGGGGACCTCCGCCGGATACTTCTCCGTCCTGCGGATCAGCAGCTCGGAGTCGGCGCCGTCCCCGCCCTCCTCGAAGGTCTCGGCCAGGACCGTGTTCACCCAGGTTTTGCGGGTTTCACGCCCCTTGCGCTTGGCGTCCAGGTGGTCTTCGACCGCATCTTTCCAGCTGTACCAGCCGATCGGAGAATAGAGGCCGGACAGATGGTAGCCTTCGACTAGGGGTCTCTTCGCCTCAGCCGTAGCGATCCAGTCCCCATGATCGAGCATCCAGGTCTTGCGGTGCTCGGCGATCTGCTCCTCACAGGTCACGCACACCAGGTGCACGCTGGATGGGTCGCCCTGGTCCCACCTGATGTTCTCCCAGCGGATGACCTGCAGCTCCCCACAGCGCGGGCATGGCACGTGGAAATACTTCTGGTTGGTCTCCAAGAACACGGTCTCGATAGGCGACGCCCCGCGGATCGTTGGCGTCGAGGTCCCGAAAATCTTGTAGGTCTGTTTAAAGGTGCGGGTGCGGACGCGGGCCAGGTCGATCGCCGGCCCCTGGCCCCCGATGTCCGGCGGCATCTCGTCGAGCTCGTCCAGGTAGACGTTCTTTTCGCTCGAGGATTTCAGGCCTGAGGCGCTGTTGGCCCCGATCATCCGCAGGTAGCCGCCGACGAAATCTTTGAATAGCAGGGTATTGCCGCCGTCCCGTGAGCGCGCCACCGCCACCTTCTCGAGCAGCGTCGGCGTCGACTCGATCATCGGCTGGATGCGCTGGCGGTTCCACCCGGCCGCGCTGTCCAGCGTCGGGCGCACCGCCAGGCACGGGCCGCCGGCGGTGTCCATCAGCCGCCCGATCCAGTTCTCCGCGATCGTGGTCTTGCCCACCTGGCCGCCGGCGATCAGCCACACCTCGTGCGTCGGATCGTCCGGGTTCAGCTTCTCCATGATCTCGCGGACGTAGGGCGTGCGCGAGACCCGGAACGGACCGCCTTCGGCCGCGGTCTTGCCGGGCAGGATGCGGTGCTTCTCGGCCCACTCGACGTTGGAGATTCTGGGATCGGGCCGCAGTCCGTCGCGCCAGGCGCGGCGCACCACTTCGGCACCGTCGGCCAGCTCGAGGATCGGGGCGGTGCTATTCACCGGCGACCCCGTCGAGGGCCCTGATCAGGTCCTCGGTCAGGATGCGGCGGACCTCGGCGGGGTCTGTTTCGGCTGCCAGCGTGGCGTCGAGGCGCGACGGCACCGCCAGCACGTTGTTGCGGGTGTCTCGAGCCAGCCTGAATTGCTCGCGGCCGACGGCTCCGCGCGCGACCAGGTTGCCGGCTGCCTCCTCGTACTCGAGCCGGGCGATGCGCGCGTTGTAGTCCTCGCGGATCGCCCGTGAGCGGGCATAGTCCGGCGTCGGCTCCAGGGCCTCGTCGGCATCGTTGTTTGTGGGCGCGCGCGGAGGGCGACGTCGCGACGCGGGCGGTGGCGCCAGATCAGATTTCAGCGCTGCTCTTGGCGCAGGTGCGTTATGGTCTCTGTGTAGGCGCGGGGCGCTATTAGCCGCCCACTCTCCGTCGGCGACCTCCGGGTCGATCTTCTTCTTTTCGGTGCGTGAGATGCGGCCAGCAGCCAGGGCCTTCTGCACTGAGTGCTTCGACCCTCCAGGAAGCCCGCGTGCCAGGCGGTGGGCCGCGTACTCGCGAATGCTCATCTCCACCGGGACTACCACCCTCAGTTTGTTGACGCGAAACTATTTAGTCCGCATCAACATTGCTCCAAATCGGCACTCTAATTCACCTTATGCGCTGTACACCCAAAACGTACACCATTGATGTACAACCACTTAGCACCCGTCAGCCTAGCAAAAATGCGGGCTTGCGCGCACCCGCACCTGACCGGCCCCCGGAAGGACCCGCGAACTTGTTGTAATACAACGAGTTGCGCGTGTCAGTCTCGCCTAGATACACGGCTTCGCAACCGCCTTGATGATGGCCGCGGCGTCCGTAACGATGCGCGGCCTAACGACTTGCGACAGACTGTCGATGAGATCGGCAGCCTCGCGGTTCATCGCCACCGCTTCTACTTTATCCCCAAGGACTTCCGCCGCTTCCTCCGCATCGGCCCGCAGCCATGCGGCGACGACCTCGGCCCGGCTCCTCGTCTCGTTCACTGGCCTACCTCCGTGATCAGGCGCCCGTCGTGGTCTCGGATCTCGAAGTCAAACGGGTCGGGGTAGAAGCCCGACGTCAGCCGCAGCGTCGCCACTCCCCGCTCGAATGTGCGCGTGAGCGTCAGCCCGTCGACCTTCAGCGGTAGACGGAGTCGGTCCAGGCGTGGGCATCGCCCCAGCGCATGGTGGCGTTAGGGAAGGCGTGGGGCTGCTTCTGGTCGGCGACCTGCTTGCAGCCGGCCAGGGCCAGCAGCGCGGCGATCACCAGGGCGGCGCGGGTCGTTCTCACTGGCCCCTCCTCCATTGTTTGCCGTCGGATGTGTACTGACCGGGATCGGCGCGCCCGGTCTGCAGGATCACCTGGAGCGCGTACAGTGTTTCCTCGTGCACGCGCCGGCACCGCATGACCGTCGAGTCCGGATACATCAGCTGCTGTCCGCTGTTGCCGTCCTGGTCGCGCACGGTCCTCAGCTCGCGCGTCCCGTCGAGCCCGAGCACGCGCGCGACGATCGACAGCGTGGGCTCACTGCCGTAGGGGTGGCGGGGGTTGATGCAGGGCGCGCCGGCGCCGGGGCTGGAATCCCACTCCACGTTGGCGCGGGCGAGCAGGGCCAGGTGGTGCTGCTCGAGGCGGAAGTGGGTATAGGCGAGCGGGCTCACGGCCGCCCACCGATCGCCGACCCCGGGAACAGCAGGGGCTGCACCGGACCACCCGCCGCGAGCCCGGCGCGGATCGCCACGCTCTTGGTGCGGCGGCGGTCCTCGACGATCTGCTCGAGGTCGTTGCCCGTGGCCTTCGCGAGGGCCTCGGCGTCGGCCAGGCGCTCCTCGAGCTCGCGGATGCGCTGGCGGCGGCGCTCCAGCACGAGGCGCAGGCGATCCTCCCTGTTGGCCGCCCGGCACCGGCGCGCGACCACGGGGGCGCCGGGGGGTGGTGGAGGCGTACCGGCGAGCCAATAGCGGTTGACCCGGCAGACTTCACCGTCGCGGTTAAGGGTCTCGACCTGGTCGCGCTGGACGATCTGCAGGGGGCAGCCGATGCCGCGCTCGATGTCCCAGATGCGGCCCACCACGTTGGAGATCCCGAGCTCCTGGCGCGCCTCGTGGACGGTCACCGCACCTCGGCGGCGCATGAGGTTGAGCAGCTGCTGGGCCTGGGTCACTTCGCACCCCCTCGAGGTTTTTTCCCGGCCTTCTTCTTGGCGGGCGCGGGCTGGTCGCCGGCCGCGGCTTTCTCGGCCTCGGCGCGCGCGGCGAATTCCCGGACGACGGCGTCACGCTCCAGCTCGGTGTCGAGGCCGTAGAGTTCGCAGAGCGCCTTGTGCGGATGACCGAATTCGGCCTGAGCCAGTAGCTCGACCGCGACGCCGCGCGCCTGGTTGACGTCGAGCAAGGCGATCGAGTCGGGGTGGTGGGCGTTGATCTGGTCCGCATCCAGGAAGCGGCGCAGCGCCGTGATGACCGGCTCGTCGTCCCAGAATTCGCTGGTCATCTCCGCAAGCAGCTCCGCGAATACGTGCCAGATCATGACCGGCTGCTTGTCGAGGTAAGCCGCGTCCTTCGAGAGCCGGGCCAGCAGGCGGGCGTTCGTGGCCTCGCGCACGTCGCGCTCGAGGTTGCGGGCGGCGACCGTGGCGCTGGCCCCGTGGGCGGCCGGGCTCTTCTCCTCGCGATCCTCCCGCTTTGCCTCCTGCTTCTCGCGCAGCAGCTTGTCCGCCTTCTTGCGGTCGACGGCGAAGGTGGTCGCGCCATTGGAGTCGATCAGCAGCACCTTGCCGAGCGTCTTCAGGCCGGACTTGCCGAGGGCCTTCTCGACGGTGGAGTTGTTCCCGAGGGCGAACGTGTTCGCGTCCAGCGAAACGTACTTGCCGCGCGCGTAGCTGGCGGCCCTGTCTTTCGCGGCGTCCGGGCCTTCGACCACGGGGATGTTGGCGTCTGCGGCCGCGGCCCGCGCGGCCTCGGTGTAGAAGAAGACCTTGGACGCCCAGCAGGCGCGGTCCAGGCAGTTGTCGTCCCCCTCGCGGTTTTCCCCCCACAGGTCGCGCTCCACCGAGGTGCGCTTCGGGCAGGCGGCGCACGAGCCGGAGGTCGGCTCCAGGGTGGCGTCGTCCAGCGCCCAGGGGGCCATCGACAGGCGGGTCACGTACTCGTCGCGGATGAACTGGCGGGCCTGGCGGACGGTCATGGGTGGGTCACTGGAGCGGTCGCGATCTTCCCTCCAGTCGTCACCCATTACCGCGTCCAGGGCCGCGTCCAGGCTCGCCTCCGGGACCTGGCGTAGCAGCACCGCCACCGACGGCAGCAGCCGGCCCGCGGTCACGTGCTCGATCACGGCTACCGGCAGGTCGAGGAGGTCCAGGCGCGCCGCCACGTAGCTGCGGCTGCGGCCGACCGTGGTGGCCACCTGCTCGACCGAGTGGCCCTGGTGGACGAGGTCCATGTAGCCGCGGGCTTCCTCGACCGGGGTCAGGTCCTCGCGTTGGAGGTTCTCCGTGATCATCAGCTCGAGGGCCTCGGCGTCGGTCGCCTTGGCGACGCGAGCCGGGATCGTGGTCAGTCCCGCGACCCGCGCGGCGCGCCAGCGGCGCTCGCCAGCGATGATCTCGTAGGAGGCCAGGGGGTGATCGGCCGGGCGAACGAGGATCGGCTGCAGGACGCCGTGCTGGCGGATGCTGGCAGCCAGATCGGCCATGGCCTGGTCGTCCTTGGGGCGGGCGACCCGGGCGTTGAGATCGCTCGGTACGATGTCGGCGATGTCGAGCGTCGTGGCGCGGTGGTCGGTGTGCATCAGGCACCGCCCTTCACGAACGCCAGGGCGGCCTCGCGGCCCGTATCCAGGAGCAGCTCGTCCTGCAGGATCTCGATGCCGATCACCAGCGGGAGAGCCCGGGTGACGGCGGCGAGGTCGTCGGCCCTGTTCTCGCTGTAGTCCGTCGTGGCCGTGAAGTAGAACCCGCCGCGCCTCTTCGCGCCCCAAGGCGGGACGATTTCCGCGGGCATCGCGATCTCGACGTTGCTGACCCCCGGCTGGTCCTCGAGGCGCAGCTGGAGCTGGACCTTGTCGCCGCTCAGGGCGGCAACGGCCATACTCAGCTCGCTGCGCGCCGGGACCATCAGCTCGATCACCAGGCGGCGGTTGTCGTCGCCGTCGTCGGTGGCCTCGTTCAGCACGGTCCAGGACTTCATCCATCCCTTGCAGCTCTGCATCGCAGTTCCTTCCTCTTCCTGTTTCTCCCCCGAAACTGCGGGGGCTGGCGGCCGTCACCCTCCTTGAAGCAGGAGGGCCGAGCGGTGGGGTTGGGCCGGGCGGCCGCCGCTTGCCCGGTTACTGCCTGACGGGGCGGCCGCAGCCGCCGGGCGCGTTGGTCGGCGGCGTGTACGGCACCCCGTAGGGCGACTGCACGCCGAAGCGCCTGGCCGACGTGACGCCCACCATCTGCTCGCCCTGCATCACGGGCGTCGCCACCCGATCGAAGGCGCGCACGTAGACCTGGTGCGGGACACCCACGGGGACGGCGAAGGTGGCGGTCGGGGTGACGGTGGAGTCGGCCCCGGCTACGGTCTGGACCGACCAGGGCGCGGTCCCGATCTTCGACCACCACTGGTAGCCGACCGGGGTGTTGCCGGTGGTCGGGGCGGTCGCCGTGTAGGTGACGGTCTCGGTCTGGGCGCCGGCCAGAGGCGGGAAGCCGGTCAGGGCGAACAGAAGGAGCGCCGCGGCCAGGATCTGGACCGTGCGTCCTATGTTCCACGTAGAACTTCGCTTACCTCCGTCATACCGCATGGTCATGAGAATCCCCCTCGGGGTAGGGCTTGGCCCAGTGGCCTGGTTGTGCCGGGAAGGGATTCATCCCGGCGCTCGGGTTCGGTTGCAGCTCGACCGCTCGGTCGGGCTTGTGGAGGCTGATCACCTTGGCGTCGTCTGCCCACTCCCGGCGGCCGTGCCAGGTGGGCTCGCTTAAAGTGCCGCGGCGCTCGGCCCACTCGATCAGGGCCAGGATGCTGGTGCAAACCAGGTAGGCCGCCAGGGCCTCGACCGGGCGCTCGGAGGCGAACCAGAAGAGGGCCGCGCCGGCCAGGAAGAGGGCGAGGTAGGTCAGGCGGGCGGTCACGGGCGGTCCGCCTCGGAGGGGTCCACCTCAAGAAGATCATCAGGATGCAGACCAAATAGACGTGCCATCGGTTCGCGTAGGCCGACACGAAGAGCAACAAGCTCATCTCCCAAAGTAGCGATTCGGGCTTTGTCTTCGGTAAGCCCGCAGGTAGCCATCGCCTCGGCTGCATTGAGTGAATCGTCGTCGACGTAACTCAGCTCACCATACCCACGCAGGCTATAGCCAATGAGCTGGGCGAACTGCCGGCGGTCGTCTAACGAAAACTCCATCTCCGCGATGGTGTTCATGTCGCAGCTCGGGTGTGAATCAATTATGTGGCGCACAATGGCGTTCTCTTTAAATCGGATCGTGCCGCGCGCGTCCGCCTCGAGTGGTTGAATAGGGTGACGTTGGTCCATGCTTAGCCCCTCCCCTGTTTGCGCACCAGCGCCTGGTCAGCCCGCATTGAACGAAGCGCACACGACGCCCTGATCCACATCGTCCGCGGCATCGCCGATATAGCGCACGGTCACGTGATTGGGACTTTCGCACCAGCTCGAGTAGGGAGTTCCCCACTCCATTTCCCCCCCATTGCCTGGGTCCATCTGGCGCGCCGTATCTTCGTCGGGCGCGGCCACTACCGCGGAGTCGTAGGTTTCATAGCTGTTGTTTTGCTCCTGACATATCAGAAATAACTTCATCTAACCCCTCCCTTGTTTGCGCACCAGCGCATCGATGTAAGTCGCGAAGTGCACGGCCACGCCGCTGCTCATGACCGGGACTATGTGAGAGACGTCCTTCAGCTCGAGGTAGCCGATCGACTTGCGCCCCTTCACGGCGGCCCGGTAGACCTCGGGGCTGATCGCGAGCACAGCGCCGGTTAGGAACTCCTTGCCGGGGACCGGGACGCCCCGGAACTCGACCAGCAGGAAGGCGGCGGCGAGCCGGGGGATCGACGTGCGCTGGAACTCGTCCAGGAACCGCCGCTGGTGCTCGTGTACGAAGACGCGGCGCTTGGGACCGGTCCCCGACTCGATCGTCAGGCGATCGTCGGCCACGCTTTTGCACTCGATAGCCGTCGGGACGCCGAACAGGTGGCCCATGAAATCAATCGTGGCCCGCTCTCGGGCGATGATCGGTCGGTTGATGTGGGTTCCCTCGTCGCACTGGCCCACCTGGCGGAACGGCACCGGGACCTTGATGATGCAGCCGTGGCCGCGGCGCGCGTAGGTCTCGCAGCTGTTCTACACTGCGCGCTCGAACTGGTTGCCCTTCAGGCCGAGGTTGGCCTGGGGCTTCCGCTCTTTGGCGGTTAGACTTGTCCTGGCGAGACTCTTGCCGGCCGCGACCTGCTCGCGGGTTGCCGGACGCCGGAATGCATTCAGTTTGCTCACCGCCCGGTGACCTCCCGAGGTTGCATTGCCGGCGCCCGGCGCTTCCAGGGCAGCGTGTAGCCGCCTTCTTCCCATGGATACCAGTCGACCTGGTCGAAGACCATCAGCTCGGTCGCGATCTGGGCGAGGCTGATCAGGAGCTCGTCCTTGCCGAGCTTGCCGCAGGCTCGCTTGGCCATCTCATCGCGGGCCCGGAGGTGGAAGACCTCGAGCTCGGGGCTCGTCCATCCGGGCCAGCGGCGGTCAGACATGATCGCTCCTCATGGCGCGGACACTTTGCCACGCCTTCCACAGAGCGACGACCAGGCGCTTCTCGCCCTGGGATACAACCCAAGAGCCGCGATAGCAGACGTACCACCCTGGTTTTTCGTAGCCGCGGCCGCGCATGACCAGCCAATACCCGACACCGAGCGTGTTGATGAACTTTGCGCGGCGGTAGTGAGCAAATTCACGCGTAGGCATCCTGGCTCACCCCCTGGCGGCGTTGCTGCAGCAGTTGGTGGACGCGGGAGACGTCGCCTGGGCCGAAGACCGGGAACGGGACCTCCTGGGAAATCAGATCGGCGGTCTCGATGCCGCGGGCCTCGAGGACCAGGTCGTGTAGGCTCGTACCGACGTCGCCGGCCTCGATCTCGAGCTGATCCGCGAGGCGAGCCATGACGGCGCGGCGCACCGGCGTCGGGGCGGCCTCGATCTCCGGCGCGATCTGGCTGGGGCGTAGCTTAGGAAGGCGCTCCGACAGGGCGTCGACGGCGGTTTCGTGGGTGGATCGCTTGCTGTCGAGGGCGTCGCCGACGGACGTGACCAGGTCACGGACGGCATCGTCGGCGTCGTCGAGATCCAGGGCTTCGTGGCCCTGGTGCGGGATGTCGGCCCACTTTGGGGCGCCCCGCAGGAATTCCATCCAGAGCGGCGCCGTCGCCGCGGTCGGCGGCCAGGTCAGCTTGCGGCCGGCCCTCGTGAACCGCGGCTTGCCGTCGTCCGGGTCGATGTTCCGCTCGGCGAGCATCTCCCCGATGGTCGCCAGCTGCTTCGCGGTGGCGGGCTTCGTGGGTTTTCTCCCTCCGGGAAGCGCGGCAGCGCGAGAAGGAGGAGGCGGCGCCGGCGCAGCCGGCGGCGGGGTCGCGCGCGCGCCCGCGCGCTCTTCCTCCTTTTTGAAATGAGAACTCAGAACAGGAGGAAGGCATTCAGAAGAAGAACTCCCTACTCCTACTCCAGTGCCGGTCGGTCGCTGTTGTTCGCAGTCGTTCGCGGTTGTTCGCACCTCTTCGCAGTTATTCGCACCCGGTCGCTCCTCGTCCCCCTTGGGTCGCGGGCCTTCGCGTTCGTTCGCAACGAGTTCCGGGTAGCGGGGGGCTGCCGGGGTCTCGCGCCGCAGGTGGCCGCACCTGGTCAGCCGGCGCAGGCCGTCGAGATACTCGGGATGCTGCTCGAGCAGCTCGGCCGGCGGCAGGGGGTGCGTCGAGGCGGCCCAGTAGAGGCGACCAGCGTTGTGCTCAAAGCGGCCAGGCAGGAACAGGAGGCCGTCGCCGTAGAAGACCACCAGGCCCTCGTCAGCGAGCTCCTGGATCGCAGCCTCGACGTCGGCCACTGGGACCTCGGCCTTGTCGAAGAGCGCCGCCTTGCGCTTCCAGGAGCGCGCGGAGGCCTGGGCGCGCCCCTCGTCGTCCGCGTGGCGGATCATCGCCTGGTAGACCTGGCGCGCAACGAGGCCACAGCTCAGGTAGCGGTCGTTGTCCTCGAGGGCGGTCGAGACTAGGAAACTGTTTGCCACGTCAGCTCCGTCTGGGTCGGGTCCGTCGGTCGGTCGCTTCGGTCAGCTCTTCTCGGGCTTCGGCGCCAGGGTCCAGGGCTTCCCACAGACCTTGCAGACGGGCACTCCATCGGGGCCGAGGTTCAGGCCGGGGGACTCGGGTGTCGCGCCGTTACGGCACGTGCAGGCGCGGCGCCAGGTCTTCTTGTCGGTCATGTCGGTCTCCCCCTCGGGTGTGGATTGGTCGGCGGCCAGGCAGACCGTCACGATCACCTGGCGGTCGCCGGCGTTCTCGCGGGACCTGAACAGACGCAGCTTGTCCAGGTAGGACTCAGGGTGCGGCCACTGGCGGCCGAGCGCCGACCATGGGTTCGCCTCGAAGTCGGGCGGGATGTAGGCAGCGATCCGTAACGGCTGTATCATGACTGATCTCGGGTACTCCCCGTCGAACAGGGGCCTGGCGAGCTCCATCTCACCAGGCGCGTAGCCGCCGCGGCCTCCCAGTCCATCGGCGGCTAACGTGTTGTGGCTCAGTGGTTTATTTTTCTGAGCCACCACAAGATATCTACGACCATCAGACCGAACAGAATCTCGGGAGTCATGCGGCATCACCCCCTCGCGGTTGAAGTAGATGATCACCGGGACGCGGCGCTCGTCGCCGGGCCCGATCTCGACTTCGTCGGCGCCGAAGATCATGCGCGCCGAATCGGCAATGCTGCGCAGGCGGGAAGCCGTGAGTTCCACTACACGCCCCTCCTGTCGTGGTGCGCCCACCGAATCCCACATAGGATGTTGTTGATCTGGTTCCTGCTTACCCCATAGAGCTTGGCAATTTGGACCTGCTTGAGCGCGGTATTTTCATCAATGAACCTGATTGCGTAGACGTCGGACTCGCTCAGTCTCGTGTCGCGAGATCGCCCAAAGTGGCGTCCCTTGGACACCATGTCGGCCATGTTGTCGGCCTGGTTCCCGAGGAACAGGTGCCGCGGGTTCACGCACGCCCTGTTGTCGCAGCGGTGGAGCACAAATAGCCCCCCGGGGATTTCTCCGTAACTGATCGTCCAGCTGAGCCGGTGAGCGCGCCACGTCTTCCCGCGCAAAAAGAACTTCCCGTAGCCCAGGTCAAACAACCTGGTGAACTCATGGCACCCGCTGCTGCCATTCACGCTGATGAGCGAATGAAACCTTTGTAATTCGCGGCCAGACATCTGTAGGCACGACGATGCGACAGGCGCACCGCGCGCGTGATGGCTGCTGGCGACAGCGGGTCCCATCAGCGCACCCCCTCGGCGTCGTAGGTTCGGCTCCCGCCACCGACCGCGTTGCTGCGGCAGTAGACGCAGTGGGCGTGGCCGGCGTCCTCATGGTGAATGTTGAACCGATCGCGGTCCGTGGGGATCGTCTGCCGGCAGAGGGTGCGCCGACCGTCGCGAGTCAGGTGGACGTGGCTGGGCTTCGCGTCGGTGCCGTTGTCGTACTTGCCAAGCCACTGCCACCAGATGGGCGTGGGGCGGGCCCTGTGGGCGCCCACCAGGCGCCAGCAGCCGATCGGGAGTAGGCGTTGGGCGGATATCTCGCTGAGCGTCAGACGCGCACCTCCGGCCTCGAGGTTGGCCATGCAGTGGAAGGCCGGGCGGAACTTGGTCACAAGAGCGATGCGGTCCACGACGACGTGGGTGGTCGCGGTGGTCTGGTTATCCACGGCGGATCGCCTCCTTCGGGTCCGCCCGCAGGCGGAGGATCGTGGCGCGGGCCTCCTGGGCTACCAGCTCGGCCTCGTCGCGGTCCAGGCCGTGGTCGATCACCACGCCCCGGGTCGACGCCGGGAGCGCGAGGACAGCGTAGCCGTGGGTCTGCGCGGGCATGAGGTGGAGGACCTGGACCTGACGGGCGGGGTCGTCGACCAGGTGGTAGACCTGGGCGCAGGGAAGGGCGCGGCGGGTGGCATCGACTGCGGCCGCCGCGGCGGCGTTCTGCTCGCAGATGTTGGCCAGCATGCGCGCGTGGTGTGAGCTGGTATCCTCAAGGAACTTCCAGTAGTTCGGGTCGTTGGGGATGAACTCCGGGAAGCCGTCGTCGCCGCCAATGAGGCCGAGGCGCTCCAGGTACGCGCGGGCGCGGGCCGTGAACGCGCGGCCGGCGTTGATGGGGGGCGGCGGAGGCGGCGGTGGGAGCTCACCAAGCGGAAGCGGACGCGGGACCTTTCTGTCTCCCATCAGCGCACCCCCTCGGTCGGGTCGTAGCTGATCCCGTGAATGCGCCAGTCATCGATGCACTTCACGATGACCCCGGATCTCAGACCGGTGCGCTTCTGTCTGGCGGTCAGTCGCGGGGTACCGGATCGCCGCTCCTTCGTAAGCGGTGCAGTGCAGTCGCCGGGGCGCATCTTCTTCAGCACCTTGCGGCGGATGTGCCCCCAGGCGTGGCCGCCGAAGCTGCCCCCGCCTCGCACGCGGATCTGGTTGCGCAGGACCTGACGGGCGAGGCTCATGGCCGCACCTCCCCGTTGATTCTCCACCAGGGCAGCGGATGGGACTTGCTGGGCGAGACCTCTACGGCTTGCGCGCGCTCAGCCGCGGGGTGCGCGCTGCAGTCGGAGATCAGCCGGGCCACATCGAAGGCGTCGCAGACGCGCTCGAGGGCCTCGGCCTCGCCCAGCGTCGTCGAGACGTCGGACCAGGAGTTGGGGGTGAACGACACCAGGGCGGCCGGCAGCTCGTCACGGGGGACGCCCAGCTGCGCGAGGGCGCGGCCAAGGGCGGAGGCCATGGAGCGAGCCAGGGAGAGGTTCAGGGTGATGGGGCTCATCGGGCCTCCTTCACGCCGTCGACCGGCTTGAACTTCACCGGGCTGGGGTCGCGGGTGGTGACCTCGACGGCCACGTAGATCACGTGGCGGACGCCGTCCTGCTCGAAGAAGTCGGCGGCTGCAGTGCGGGCGTCCTTGATGTCCGAGCACGGTTCGCAGCACTCGCAACCGGTGCCGCCGTCAGTGGTGACCAGGTACTGGTTTCTCACTTCGCACATGTCGGCACCTCCATGGCCGCGGTCGCGGGCTGGGTGTTGGCCAGCTCGACCAGGCGGTAGGACTCGTTGGCGGCGAGGGCGACGAACAGGCAGGCGCCGGCGACGCCCAGCGCCCGGGTGAAGCGGTCGGCCTCGCGGCAGCGGAGGCGCAGGAGCGTCCAGGCGGCGATCAGGGCCAGGGCTACCAGGACGACGCTCGAGGCGATCTGGTGTGTCATCGCGCACCCCCTCGGCTGGGGCGGTTGACGGCCGCGGTGCGCGGTGCTACGTTCTGAGGGCGGTGATCCATGGACCTTTCCTCCGTGGTTGCTGCGCTGGCCGGCGGTGTTCAGGCACCTCCGGCCTCTTCGTTTCAGGGCCTCGAGGCCCACTCCTCGACTTGGTTGGCGGCTGACCCAGGCACAAGCGCCCGACGCGGGTCCCCGGTGCTGCGATCCCTTCGCGTGTCCGAGGTGCCCGCGGCTCGGGCGCCCCGGGCGTAGGAGTCCTGGGCCAGCCGCACGTCCGCTCTCCGTTGCTCCGCACAGCGGAGCGCCTCGAGCACCGGGCGGCGGTAGGCCGCGGCGATGATCTGGGCGCGCTGCTGGGGGGTGAGGGCGGGAGGGGTCATTCGATCGGCTCCCGGTGCCTGCAGTCGATGCGGCTGTCAGCCGCGGCGATGGTGCTCGTCACGCGATCAGCGAAAAAGCACGGGAGATAACCGCCGAAACACCGGTACACCTCGGGGCTCCGACACGCGCCCCGCAGAATCCGTTCGGGCTGGTTGGGCTCATAGATGTGAAGTCTGGGCGTGAAATAGCGGCAGTCGATCGGCCTCGAGTAAGGCGCAAAGCAGCACCCCCTCGTTGTTGGTTGACTGGAGCCGCACTCGTCCGCCTCATCCATCTTCACCAGCTCGTCCGCCGCGTCCTTCAGCGCGCCGGCGGCGGCTGCGATCTTCTTCCTGACCTTCTCCCGCTTCGTCACGACCGCTCCCCCTCGTTGAAGTCGATCAGCGCCTGGATCAGCGTGTCGGTCTCGACGCCCAGGGCCCGGGCCAGATACATCGCCTTGTCGCAAGACGTGAAGGCCGCGTCGCCGTTCTCCAGGCTTTCGACCACGGCCGCGTTGACGCCAGCCTTGCGGGCGAGCTCGGCGCGCGACAGGCCCAGCTCCTCGCGCCAGGCGTGCAGGGGATGGACTGCGACGGTAGCGGCGGGTTTCTTCATGACGCCTTCCTCGGGACGCGGTGGGTGTCGTTCCAGGCTTCGATCTCGGCCACGAGCACGTCCGAGGAGACGCCCAGGCCGGCGGCGATGCGCGCGCAGTTGTCGGCGCGAGGGAACTGGACCTCGCCGCGCTCGACGATCGAGATCGCCGCGGGCTGTACACCGCACTTCGCCGACAGCTTCTCCAGCGTCAGGCCCAGGCTCTTCCTGCGTATGCGAACGGGGTGCTCTGTTGCGGCAGGTTTCATGGCTCCATCCTGCTTTCATTCCTGAAATCTTACGACCACGGCGACGAACTATAATGTGTTCGACCAAACGCGCAAGGACTTTATCGATAATTTCCCAACTATTTTTTGAGGGTGTATAATTCCTATGGGACAAGAAGAATTTTGCGGCGGGGGGTCATACATGCCATCGAAACGCGACGACTTTGATCCGGTGCTTGTGGATTTTCGGGTTAGATTTAGCGATCGCGTAAAGCATTGGTACTTATCAAGAAAGCCGCCGATGGTGCAGCGCCAATTTGCGACGTTAATCGGACTTCACCACGCAACGGTCAATGGATACCTAAACCATCCCGAAAGCATGGCGGCTAGTTTCATCGAAAAAGTAAGCGCCCGAATACCAGAGTTCGAGACGGAATGGATCGCATACCGGCGCCTTGAGGAGGCGACGTCAGACTCGGCCGCCGAGGCAATTACGGCGATACGATCGTCGGTCGCCAGGAGGGCGGCAATTAGACAAGCTGCTGGATCAATTAAGGATGCGCTCGCCGAACTGCTCAAGCTCATGGACCAGCTGGCCGATGAACCCGCGGACGCGCCGGCAAAGCCCGGCCGTTCCCAGCCGGCACGTCGCCGGAAGGGGTAATCGCCCGGCAACAGGGAGCCGCAGCGTGGAGCACCGTCAGGTTGAGCAGCTGTCCGCATCTGCAGTCCGTATCGCCCAGCTTGCCGAGGACCTGGTCCGGCTGATCTCTGAAGAGATTGCCGCAACCCAAGGAGGGCCGCCCCCCTCGACCGAACCAGATCGCGAGCCCGGCGAGCAGCTGCTCGAGCGCCAGGCCCGCGAGTGATCGGCGGGCGCCCGGCTTGCCGCGGGCGCCTGCCGCCGCCATCGGAGTGACCGTGGATTTGATCCCCTGCCCCTCGCCGCGCCCCCTCCCTCGCAGCTGCGTGATTTACGCCCGGTATTCTACTGACCGCCAGGACCGAATGCGGTGCCGCGACCAGGTGCGGGTGTGCTTTGACTACGCCCAGAAGCAGGGTTGGACCGTGAGCGGGGTCTACCAGGACGAGGCACTGAGTGGGACCCTGGGACGCGATGGCCGCGCAGACTGGGACCGGCTGATGACCGACGTCGAGTCCGGGACCATCCCCGCCGGAGCGGTGATCCTGACGTTCACCTGGTCACGATGGAGCCGGGACGCCTACGAGGGCCCGATCGCCCGCATGGAGGTCCAGCGCCGCGGCTATGACGTCGCCGACGTGCGCCAGGGGGTCTACGGCCGGGACATCGGCGGCCGGCTGCTGGTCACGATCGAGGAGCATCGCAGTTCGGAATTCATCCTGGAGCTGCGGGCGGCACCAGGCCGTGAACTCTCCCACAGCGTCCTCTTGAAGCGGATGAAGGTCGACGCCAAGAC
>DYDD01000104.1:0-5703 GCA_020718045.1 Fibrobacter sp.
GGCGCCGGCTCGCGCGGCCGCGACCGCGGCTTCCAGCATGCGCCGGCCGCCGTCGGCGTGCAGGGTGAGCAGGCTCACGTCCAGCGCGCAGGCGGCGCGGACCGCGCCGGCGACGGTGTTGGGGATGTCCTTGAGCTTGAGGTCCAGGAAGACGTCGCGGCCGGTGGCGCGCAGGTCGGCGACCACGGCCGGCCCCGCCGCGGTGAACAGTTCCAGGCCCACCTTGACCAGGCGCCCGCGCGGGCCGAGCGCGGCGGCGAGGCGCAGGGCCCCGTCGCGGTCGGCGACGTCCAGGGCGGTGATGACGCGCTCGACGACGGGGGCGCCGCGCAGGGACGCCAGCAACTGTTCGCGGTTCATGGCCGGATGTCCTCGGTCGCGGGACGGCGGCGGGGGGGCGATTTGCCTTGCCCGCTCCAGACCGTTAGTCTATACCCTTCTACCAGCCGCCAGGGCCGATTGCAACGTGAAAACAGCCCGCCGACGCGCGGGGGAGGGCACCCGTGCTGGACCGGAAATTCCTGCGCGAGAACCGGGATCTGGTGACCGCCGCCGTGGCCGCGAAGCGCGACGCGGTGGACGTCGACGCCTACTACCGCGCCGACGGGGAGCGCCGGGCCTGCCTGCAGGAGTACGAGGAGTTGCAGGCCGAGGCCAACCGCGCCAACAAGGCCATCGCCGCCGGCCGCAAGTCCGGCGCCGACACCGGCGCGGACATCGCGCGGATGAAGGAGATCTCCGCCCGCCTCAAGGAGCTCAAGCAGCAGGCCGACGCCGCCGAGGCCGCCGCCGAGACGCTCTACCTCCGGCTGCCCAACGTGCCGCACGCCAGCGTGCGCACCGGCGGCGAGGAGGACAACACCGTGGTGCGCGCGTGGGGCGAGGTCGTCGAGCCCGCCTTCGCGGCGAAGCCCCACTGGGACCTCGGCGCCGCGCTCGGCATCATGGACCTCGAAGCCGCGGCCCGCATGTCCGGCTCGGGCTTCACCCTGCTCACCGGCCAGGGCGCCCGGCTGGAGCGGGCCCTGATCAACTTCATGATCGACGTGCATCTCGAGCAGGGCTACGTCGAGGTCAACGCGCCCTACCTCGTCAACCGCGAGGCGATGACCGGTACCGGCCAGCTGCCCAAGATGGAAGAGGACATGTACGCCTGCCCGCTCGACGGGCTGTACCTGATCCCCACGGCCGAGGTCTCGGTCACCAACCTGCACCGCCAGTCGACGCTGGACTGGGAGCGCCTGCCCCTGAAGTACGTGGCCTTCTCGCCCTGCTTCCGGCGCGAGGCCGGCGCGGCCGGCAAGGACACCCGCGGGCTGCTGCGCGTCCACCAGTTCCACAAGGTGGAAATGGTGCAGTTCGTGCGGCCCGGCACGTCCTACGAGACCCTCGAGACCCTGACCGACGACGCCGAGGAGATCCTGCGCCGGCTGGGGCTGCCGTACCGCGTCGTGGCGCTGGCCTCGGGCGACCTGAGCTTCGCGGCCGCCAAGTGCTACGACCTCGAGGCGTGGGCCGCGGGCGTCGGCAAGTGGCTCGAGGTCTCGAGCTGCAGCAACTTCGAGGACTTCCAGGCCCGCCGCGCCGGCATCCGCGTCAAGGGGCCCGACGGCGCCGTCTTCGTCCACACCCTCAACGGCTCCGGCCTCGCCCTGCCCCGCGTGCTGGTCGCGATCCTCGAGAACTACCAGACCCCCGACGGGCGCGTCCGCGTGCCCGAGGCCCTACGCCCCTACATGGGCGGCCTCGAACACATCGGGTAGGGAGGCGGCATGGCCTGGTGGCCCGGGACATTGCGGTTCCTGCGCAGGCGCCGGGTCTTCACCGCCTACGTGCTGGCCGGCAGCCTGGCGATCCTGATGATCGTCGGCTGGGGGGCGTACCGCCTCGCCGGCCGCGTGGAGCAGCAGGCGCAGCTCTCGACCTGGCTGCTGTCGCACTTCGCCAGCGTCCACCTCGGCCAGGGAGAGGGCGGCGGGCTGCAGGAGGTCCTGACCCGCTCGCGCGAGCTGGACGTGCCCTTCATCGTGACCGACAACCAGGACCGGCCGTTGCTGTGGAACTCGCCGGTCGTGGGCATCCCGATGCCGGAATCGCTGGAGGCGCTGGCGCGCACCGCCCCCGCCGGCGGCAACGGCGGCGACATCGACCGGATCCTGGCCCTGGTGCGCGAGTACGACGCGCGCAACGAGCCGTTCGCCATCACGGACCCGCGCACCGGCCAGCGCGTGATGACGCTGCACTACGGCGCCTCGGCCCTGGGCCGCCAGATCCGCTGGCTGCCCTACGCCGAGCTGGCGCTGCTGGCGGTCTTCTTCCTGCTGATCGTCTGGGCCCTGAGCCTGCAGCGCGAGGGCCACGAGCAGAAGCTCTTCGCCGGCATGGCCAAGGAGACGGCCCACCAGCTCGGCACGCCCATCACCTCGATCATGGGCTGGCTGGAAATCCTGCGCGACCGCCGGCCCGACGACGTCGTCGAGGAGCTGGGCCGCGACGTGGCCCGCCTGGGCAAGGTGTCCGAGCGCTTCAGCCAGATCGGGTCGCGTCCCCAGCTCGGGGACACCGACCTCGCGGCGACCGTCGAGACGACCGTCGCCTACTTCCGCCGCCGGCTGCCCCACCTGGGCGGCCGCGTCGCGATCACCGTCGAGGACCGCCACGCCCGCGGCTGCCGGTTCAACCGCGACCTGCTGGAGTGGGTGCTCGAGAACCTGATCAAGAACGGCATCGACGCGCTGAAGGACGGCGTGGGCGAGATCGTGCTGTCCCTGGACGACGGCCCCGACGGCGCGGTCCAGCTGCGGGTCCGGGACACCGGCTGCGGCATCGCCCCCCAGCACCGGAACCGCATCTTCGAGGCCGGGTATACCACCAAGAGTCGCGGTTGGGGGATGGGGCTGGCCCTGGTCCGGCGCATCGTCGTGCAGTACCACGGCGGGCGCATCCAGATCGAGGAGACGGGCGCGGGGGGGACCACCTTCCTGATCACGCTGCCGGGAGAGGAGCCGTTTGTCGCCGTATAGGATCCTGTGGGTCGACGACCAGATCGAGGAGCTGCGCTCCCACATCGTGTACCTGACCGGGAAGGGCTACCTGGTGGACGGCGTCAACAACGGGCGCGACGCCGTCGCCATGCTGGCCGGCGCGCGCTACGACGCGGTGCTGCTGGACGAGATGATGCCGGGCATGGGCGGCCTCGAGACGCTGGTCGAGATCAAGAAGGTGCGCGAGAGCGTGCCGGTGATCATGATCACCAAGAGCGAGGAGGAGGACCTGATGCGGCGCGCCATCGGCAGCCGCATCGACGACTACCTGGTCAAGCCGGTCTCCCCGCTGCAGATCGTCTCGGCGCTCAAGCGGCTGCTCGAGGGGCGCCGCATCCTGGGCGAGCAGGTCAACCGCGATTACCTCGCCCACTACGGCACGGTCGGCGGTCGCCTGGCCCGTGCCGCCGCGCCCGGCGACTGGGAGTCGCTCTACGCCGACATGGTGGGCTGGGCGCTGGACCTCTACGCCTACAGCGACCACGGCCTGCTGCAGGTCCACGACGAGCAGCTCGCCGAGTGCAACCGCGCGTTCGCGCGCTTCGTCCGCGAGAACTACGCGCGGTGGGTCAACGGCGCCGCCGACGCGCCGCTGATGTGCCCCGACCTCTTCCGCACCTGGGTGGCGCCGGAGATCGAGACCGGACGGCAGGTGTACTGGATCGTCATCGACTGCATGCGCCTGGACCAGTGGCGCCACATCGAGGACCTGCTGGAGCCCTACTACCACCTCGAGCGCCGCCAGTACTGGTCGATCCTGCCCTCGGCGACGCCGTTCGCGCGCAACGCCCTGTTCGCTGGGCTCTACCCCCGCGAGATCGCCGCGCGCTACCCGGACTGGTGGCGCGGCTCGAGCCAGCAGCAGCACTCCAAGAACGCCCACGAGGAGGAGCTGCTCGGCGAGCAGCTGCGCCGCCTGGACTCCGCCGCCGCCACGAGCTACAAGTACTACAAGGTGTTCGACGCCCGCGACAGCGACGACCTGCGCAAGCACCTCGGCTCGCTCGACGGCGTGCGCCTGGTGGCCGCCGTCTACAACTTCCTGGACATCATGGCCCACGGCCGCTCCCAGTCCGCCATCCTCAAGGAGCTGGCGCCGGACGTGGCGGCCTTCCGCTCGCTGATGCGCAGCTGGTTCGAGCACTCCACGCTCTACGAGGTGCTGAAGCTGCTGGCGCGCCGGAACGTCACGGTCTTCATCACCACCGACCACGGCTCGACGAGCTGCACGCGGGCCACCACGGTCAAGGGCAACCGCGACACGAGCTCCAACGTGCGCTACAAGTACGGCGACAACCTCGGCGTGGACGAGAAGGCGGTCTTCCTGATCAAGGATCCGGAGGCCTGCATGCTGCCGCGCCAGTCGACCATCGAGAACTACGCGGTCACGACCGAGAACGACTACCTGGTCTACCCGACCAACTTCCACGAGTACGAGCGCCTGTACCGCGGCAGCTTCCAGCACGGAGGCATCAGCCTCGAGGAGCTGATCATCCCGTTCGCGGTCCTGCGGCCGCGCTAGGAGGCACGGCATGGAACACGTCCTGCCGGATCCCCGGGGTTTCCCGGTCGCGGTGCGGACCGGGTCGCCGGCGGCGACCGCGGCGCTGGGCGAGCGGGCGGCGGGCCTGCTGCGCGGCGGCGAAGCGCTTCTGCTCTGGGGCCCGCTCGGCGCCGGCAAGACGACCTTCGCGCAGGGACTCTGCCGCGGCCTCGGCATCGACGACGAGGTGACCTCGCCCACGTTCGCCCTGGCCAACCGGCTCGAGGGCCGGCTCGTCGTCCACCACCTCGACTGCTACCGCCTCGGACCCGGCGACGACCTGCACGACGTCGGCCTGGACGCGATCCTGGACGAGGTCGAATCCGGGGCGGCCGTCCTGCTCGCCGAATGGCCCGACCCGCTGGTGCCCTGGCTGCGCGGGCGGATCGAGCTGCTGGCCTTGCCGGGGGAGGCGCCGGAGTCGCGCGTCTGGCGGCTGCGCGGCGTGCCGGACCTGCCGGCGGGCTGGGCCGCGCTGGCGGCGGGGGGCGACGACTGATGCTGTGCCTGGCCCTGGACACCTCCACGCCCTCGGGCCGCTTCGCGCTGGCGGAACGCGGCCGCCTGGTCGGCTACCATCCGCGCAACGTGACCGGCAGCTACGCCAACGCGCTGCTCGCGGCCGTCGACACGCTGCTGGCGGAGTCCGGGCGCGACCGCGCCGAGCTCGGTGCGATCGGCGTCTGTCGCGGACCCGGCAGTTTCACCGGCGTGCGCATCGGCGTGGCGACCGCCAAGGCCCTGGCCTTCGCCCTGCGTCTGCCCCTGCACGCCGTCACCACCCTGGAGGCGATGGCCGCCGCCATGCTGGCCGAGCGGCCGGACCGTGACTGGGCCGTGCCCGCGCTCGACGCGCGCCGCGGCGAGGTGTTCGCCGGCGTCTACCACCGCGACGGCGACTGGGTTCGCGTCGTCGCCGAGGCCTGCGCGCTGACCGCCGCCGGCTGGTGGGAGCGGGTGCTGGCGGTGGTGGACGATCCGGAGTCGCCGGTCTACGCCGGCAGCGGCGCCGCCCCGCTGCTGGGCGAAGGGCCCGACCTGCGCCCCGAACTCGCGGCCCGCGGCGAACCCGGCCTGCGCTGCTGGAGCGCCGCGCACCCGCCCACGGCCAAGGCC
>DYDD01000104.1:5762-9769 GCA_020718045.1 Fibrobacter sp.
GACGCCGCTCTACCTGCGCGCCTCGGACGCCGAGATGCTGCGCGGACTCGACCTCACGCCCGCCGCCCCGCCGCGCCCGCCGCCCGGCGGCGACGGCCCCGCGCCCTCATGAACGGCGGCGACGAGATCCTGCTGCGGGAGGGCGTCCCGGCCGACCTGCACGCGATCGCGCGGTTGGAGCGCGCCAGCTTCTCCGATCCCTGGCCCCGCGAGGCCCTGCTCGCCGAGCTGCACGTCGACCGCCTGCGGCGGCCGCTGGTCGCCGAGAACGACGGCACCGTGGTGGGTTTCCTGATGGCCTGGTCGGTCGCCGACGAGCTGCACATCATCAACCTCGCGGTGGACGAGAGCTGGCGCCGCCGGAGCATCGGCACGCGGCTGCTGGAGGCCGCGATCGAGGCAGGCCGCGAGGAGGGCAGCGTGCTCGCGACGCTCGAGGTCCGCGCGGGGAACCTGCCGGCCCGCTCCTTCTACCAGCGGCACGGGTTCCTGGAGACCGGCCTGAGGCGGCGCTACTACCGGGACGGCGAGGACGCCGTGATCATGACGCGCCAGCTGTAGGCCGTGACGCGGCCCGGCGTTACGGCGGTCCGGCTTTTCCGCCTTGTCGCTCCCGGGGCCAGACGTTAACCTGGACTGCCCGCCGTGGGGAATCCGCGCACCGAGGAGGCCGTCGTGTCTTGGATCGACCAGGCGAAGAAGGGCATCAAGGCCATCACGGCCGAGAAGAAGGAGATCCCGGACAACCTGTGGAGCAAGTGCCCGGCCTGCGCCGACGTGCTCTACCACCGCGAGCTGGCGCGCAACCTCTGGGTCTGCGGCAACTGCAACCACCACCTGCGCCTGACCACAGAACAGTACCGGGACCTGCTCTGCGACCCCGGCACCTGGCGGGAGACCCACACCGGCATCATCTCGATGGACCCCCTGGGGTTCAAGGATTCCAAGAGCTACGAGGAGCGGATCAAGGCCACGCTGAAGAAGACGGGCCGCGAGGACGCCATCGTGGTGGGCGGCGCCGAGATCGACGGCCTGCCGGTCCAGCTCGGCATCATGGACTTCGAGTTCATGGGCGGCAGCATGGGCTCGGTGGTCGGCGAGAAGATCGCCCGCATGCTCCTGGACGCGCTGCGCGAGCGGCAGGCCGCGATCATCGTCTCGCGTTCCGGCGGCGCCCGCATGCAGGAGTCCCTGCTGTCGCTGATGCAGATGGCCAAGACCAGCGCCGTGCTCTCCCGGCTGCGCGAAGAGGGCGTCCCGTTCGTCTCGATCCTGACCAACCCGACCACCGGCGGCGTCACCGCCAGCTACGCCTCGCTCGGAGACGTGAACATCGCGGAGCCGAAGGCGCTGATCGGCTTCGCCGGCCCCCGCGTGATCCAGCAGACCATCAACAGCGAGCTGCCCGAGGGCTTCCAGTCCTCCGAGTTCCTGCTCGAACACGGCATGATCGACATGATCGTGCCGCGCAAGGAGCTCCGGCCCCGCCTGGCCGCGGTGCTGCACTGGTTCGTCGACGGCCGCGACGTCTCGGTCCCGCGCGCCGGCCTCGGTTGACGCCGTGCCGCCGCTGCCCGAGCCGACGCGCGACGGCGCGACCCACCCGGGCGAGCCCGGGATCGGGCCGGACCTCGCACCGCCGTTCGCCCCCGACAGCGAGACGACCCGCTGGCTGTTCGATCTGAACCGGCTGGGCATCCGTCCCGGCCTGCGCCGCATCCGCGGCCTGCTCGACGAGCTCGGCCGGCCCGAACAGGGCCTGATCTCGCTCGTGGTGGCCGGCACCAACGGCAAGGGCAGCACGACGCGCCTGCTCGCGCGCCTGCTGCAGGAGGCGGGCTACCGCACGGCCTGCTACACCAGCCCCCACCTGCTCTCGATGTACGAACGGCTCGAGATCGACGGCGAACCCGTCGAGCGCGGGCACTTCCGCGGCCTCGTCGAGAGTCTGCGGCCCGCGGTCGAGCGCCACGAGGCGAGCTGGTTCGAGACCCTGACGGCGGCGGCGCTGGCCGCGGCGCGCGACCGCGGCGTGGAGGTCTTCTGCTGCGAGGCGGGCCTCGGCGGCCGGCTCGACGCCAGCAACGCGCTGCCGGCCGCGGCGATCCTGCTGACCGGCGTGTCGCTGGACCACCAGGCGATCCTGGGCGAGACGGTCGAGGCCATCGCCGACGAGAAGCTCGGGCTGCTCAAGCCCGGCGTGCCGCTGTTCTGCTCCATCGCCGAGGGGCTCAAGGCCCGGGCCTTCGCCGCCGCCGTGGCCGCCGGCAGCCCGGCCCACTTCCTGGACGAGCTGACGCGCATCGAGGTCGGCGACGAGGGCTGGGACCTCGTGACGCGGCGCGCCGTGTACCGCGGGCTGCCGCCCTACGCCGCGCCCGCGATGCGGCGCAACGCCGCCCTGGCGCTGCTGGCCCTGGAGGAGCTGGCCGTCGCCGGCGTCGTGCGCCCCGCGCCCGATCCCGCCGGGGCGCTGTCGCGCGCCTTCCTGCCGGGCCGTTTCCAGCGCGTCCTGAGCGGACCGGACTGGATCCTGGACACCGCCCACAATGCCGAGGCGCTGGCAGTGTCGCTGGAAGCCTTCCGCGAGCGCCCCTGCGCGGGACGCCGCCTGGTCCTGTTCGGCGGGATGGTCGACAAGGACCCCGGCGACGAGACCGGCCGGCTGCTCGCGGGCATGGACCGGATCGTGCTGGCCCCGGTGTCGCTGCCCCGTTCCCGGAACCCGGAGCAGCTGAAATCGTTGATGGACCGCTGGGGCCTCGCTGCGCATCATGGCGCCGTCGTGCTGGACGGGGTGGGGGCGGCGGTCGACGAGCTGGCGACGGCGGCGCCCGGCGATGCCGTCCTGGTTTGCGGCTCCTGCTTCCTGGTGGCCGAGACCCTGCACGAGCTGGGGTTCCGCTCCCTCGCCGAGACCCGAACGCCGCGCGACGCGGCCGCGATGCTGGCCGCCCGCGCGGAAGGACGCCCATGAACCGTTCGCTGACCCTCGGCGCCGACGTCGGCGGGACGTACGTCAAGTACGCCCTGGGCGACGGTGACGAGCCGGGGCGCTGGACGGGCGAAGTGCCCACCGACCCCGCATCGCCCGCGATCACGTTCGGGCGGCTGGCCGCGCGCGTCGCGGAGCTGCTGCCGCCCGACGCCGGGATCGGCGCCGCGGGGCTGGCCTGCGCCGGCATCGTCGACGTGCGGACCGGCCGGCTGGGCCGGACCCCCAACCTGCCGGGCTGGGAGGGCGCCGATCTCGCCGGTCTGATGGGGATCGCGTTCCCCGGCGCCGCGATCGCGCTGGCCAACGACGTCAATGCCGCGCTGGCCGGCGAGGCCCGCTTCGGCGCGGGCAGGAACGGCAGCGACCTGGTCATGCTCGCCCTGGGCACCGGCGTCGGCGGCGCCGTGATGATCGAGGGACGCCTGCTGGCCGGACACCGCTTCGGCGCCGGCGAGATCGGGCACACGATCCTCGACGTCGCGGGGCCTCCCTGCAATTGCGGCAACCGCGGCTGCCTCGAGGCCTATGCCGGGTCGCGCGGCCTGCTGGCCGACGCGCGCCGTCGCGCCGCGGCGCCGGACTGTTCGCCGGGACTGCGGGCGCTGGTCGCGGAACGCGGCGATGAGCTGACCACGCGGAACCTCGCCGATCTGGCCACCGCCTCGGACTCGGCCGCCGCCGCGCTGTTCCGCGAGGCCGGCGAGCGCCTCGGCCAGGCCGTGGGCAACCTGCTGAACGTGCTGGACCCCGACCGCGTGATCATCGGCGGCGGCGTGGCCGCAGCCGGCGAGCTGCTGCTGGGCCCCTGCCGGGAGACGGCCGCCCGGATCGTGCTGTGCGAGGCGGCGCGGTCCACGCCGATCGTGCCGGCGCAACTGGGCTCGGCCGCGGCCGCCTTCGGCGCGGCGCACCTCGCCGCCATCCATCTCGCCGCAGAGGCTCCGCGGGAGCGGTCGTGACCTGCGCGCGGCGCGGGTCCCTCCTGCTGGCGGCCGCCCTGCTGGGGCTG
>DYDD01000105.1:0-9130 GCA_020718045.1 Fibrobacter sp.
CAGGGAAGCCGCGGCGGCGGCCAGGCCCAGCGCCGTCCAGGACAGGAAGTACAGCACGTCGCGGGCGCCCACGGCGCCCCGCGCGAAGCGGGCGAAGTGCTCGGGCAGCGCCAGGCCGCTCGCCAGCGGCGCCAGCGTGCGCGGCAGGTAGGGCTCCAGGTTGCCGGCGGTGAACAGCAGCGTCAGGAAGGCGAACGACAGGATGTAGCTGACGATCTGGTACGGCAGCAGCGTCGAGAAGAACACGCCCCAGGACGCCATCAGGGCCGCGACCAGGGACAGCCCCAGCAGCGCCGCCGCCATGGCGCCGGCGTCGGGCGCCGCGAAGCTGGTGAGCACCAGCAGGTCGGCGCCGGCCGCGGCCAGCAGCAGCAGTCCCAGCAGCCAGGCCGCGGCGAACTTGCCCAGCACCCACGTCGGCTCGGCCACCGGGTACGTCATCACCAGGCCGTAGCGCCCGGAGCGGTACTCCTCGGCGAAGAGGCGCATCGTGATCGCCGGCATGACGAACATCAGGAACAGGGTCATGCTCGTGACCAGCGGCTGCACGACGCCGGCCGCGAGGGTGAAGCCTTCGCGCACGTTCTGGCCGGAGGTCAGGGCCGAACGCGACAGCGCGTCGTACTCCAGCAGGATGTTGACGAAGGAGATCCCCGACAGCAGCAGGAAGGCGATCGCCGCCGTCGGCGACATGGCGCTGCGCAGGAAGGAGCCGGCCTCGCGGCGGGCGATGGCCCGCAGCGCCCGCTTCACGGCGCCTCCCCGGCGCGGCCGCGCGCGGCGCCGGTCAGCCGCAGGTACAGCGCCTCGAGGTCGCCGGCGCCGACGAGGTCGTCCGGCCCCGCCTCGGCGACGAGCCGGCCGCGGTCGACGATCAGGACCCGGCTGCAGGTGCGCGCGATCTCGCCGAGGATGTGGCTGCTGACCAGCACGGTCCGCTCGCCCTGGAAGCCCAGGATCAGCTCGCGGATCTCGACGATCTGCGAAGGGTCCAGGCCGGAGGTGGGCTCGTCGAGGATCAGGATCTCGGGATCCCCGACCAGGGCCTGGGCCAGCCCCGCGCGCTGCCGGTAGCCCTTCGACAGGTTGCCGACCAGGCGGCCGCGCACCTCGCCGACGCCGGTGCGCTCGACGACCGCGTCCAGGTGCGCCGACAGGCCCGCCGTCGGCACGGCCTTCAGCTCGGCCGTGTAGCGCAGCAGTTCGTCCACCGTGGCGTCGGGGTAGAGCGGGACGTTCTCGGGCATGAAGCCCAGGCGGCGGCGCACCTCGTCCGGCGATTCGGTCACGTCGAAGCCGGCGACCCGCGCGGTCCCGGAGGTCGGCGGCAGGGTGCAGGTGAGGATGCGCATGGTCGTGGTCTTGCCGGCGCCGTTGGGGCCGACGAAGCCCACGATCTCGCCCTTCTCCACGCGGAAGGTGAGGCCGGCGAGGGCCTGGACGCTGCCGAAGGTCCTGGTCAGTCCGGCGGCCTCGATCATCGCGCTCCCGTCAATCGATGCACCAGCGCAGCAGCGTGGCGCCCCAGGTGAAGCCGGCGCCGAAGCTGACCAGCACCACGTGATCGCCCTTCTTCACGCGGCCCTCGTTGCAGGCCACCTTCAGGGCCGAGGGGATGCTCGCCGAGGTGGTGTTGCCGAAGCGGTCGATGGTCACGGCCACCTTCTCGTCGGGCAGGCCCAGCCGCTTCTGCGCGGCCTCCATGATGCGGATGTTGGCCTGGTGGGGCACGAGCAGTTGAATGTCCGCGGGGGTCAGGTGGTTCCGCTGCACGATCTCCAGGGCGACGTCGGCCATGCCGCGCACGGCGAAGCGGTAGACCTCCTTCCCCTCCTGGTAGATGTGGTGCAGGCCGTCGCGGACGGTCTGCTCGCTCGCGGGGTTCAGGCTGCCGCCGGCCTTCATGTTGAGGTGCTTGCCCCCCGCCCCGTCGACGTAGTGGACCGCGTCGACGATGCCGCCCAGGGCCGGATCGACGGCCTGCACGACGGCCGCGCCCGCGCCGTCGCCGAACAGGATGCAGGTGTTGCGGTCCTTCCAGTCGACGATGCTGCTCATGACCTCGGTGCCGATCACCAGGGCCGTCCTGGCCGCGCCGGCCTGGACCTGCGCGCGGGCGGCCTGCAGGGCGAAGATGAAGCCGCTGCAGGCGGCGCTGATGTCGTAGCCCCAGGCCCGCTTGGCGCCGATCAGGTCCTGGATGACGCAGGCCGTCGACGGGAACATCATGTCCGGCGTGACCGTCGGCACCAGGATCAGGTCCACGTCCGCGGGGGTCAGGCCGGCGTGGTCCAGGGCCTCGCGCGCCGCCAGCGCGCCGTGGTGCGAGGCGGGGACGCCGCGCTCGACGATCCGGCGCTCGCGGATGCCGGTGCGCTCGACGATCCAGGCGTCCTCGGTCTCGACCATCTTCTCGAGGTCGGCGTTGGTCAGCCGACGCTCGGGGAAGCTCATGCCCAGGCCGGTGATGCCCGCGGTCAGCAGGGTCGGTGCGCTCATCGATGGTTCCTTTGTTGGCGCAGTGCGGGCGCCGTCCCGCAGCGGAGGCGTTCGCGCGGAGACGGGCCTGCGCCCGTCCCGATGCAATGCAAAGCCTTCACAACCGTTATGTCAACCCAAGCTTGACCACCCGCCGCCGCGGGGGACGCGCTCCGGGCGCCTCCTGCGCCCGGAGCGCTTGGCTTACGGGTCCCGGCGCCCTCCTGGCGCCGGAACCCTCCAGACACCCCCGCGGCGGCGTGTGGTCACGCCCGCGTTCAGAGGGCTCGCTCGGGAAGAAGTCCGGTACGTGACGGAGGCCCCCGGACGATCGTCCAGGGGCCTCGCGGTGCGTTCGACGGTACTTCGGGGTCAGCCCTCGAGCGGGGGCTTCGCGGCGCTGCGCGGCTTGTGCGGGACCTCGCCGGTGACCAGCTCGAGGATCGCCATGTCCGCGTTGTCGCCGCGACGGGGGCCGTCGATCTTCAGGACGCGCGTGTAGCCGCCGGGGCGGTCGGCGTAGCGGGGGCCCAGCACGTCGAACAGCTTCTGCAGGACCACCGGGTCGGTGAGCTTGCGGGCCGCCATGCGCCGCGAGTTGAGATCGCCGGCCTTGGCGTAGGTGATCAACCGCTCGGCGACGGAACGGGCTTCCTTCGCCTTCTCGGTGGTGGTCTGGATCCGCTCGTGCCGGAGCAGCTCCGTCACCATGTTGCGGAACATCATCTTGCGATGGCTGGCGGTGCGGCCGAACTTCCGCCCTCTGACGCTGTGGCGCATGATTTCTTCCTTTGTCCACCGGCCGGGGCCGGGCCTGGTCGGTTGTCTTACGCGTCCCGGTTGCCGGGCCGGACCTTCTCGCAGATCTCCGGCTCGAACGACATGCCGAAGGCCAGGTCCATGCCTTCCAGGATCTCGGTGATCTCGTTCAGGCTCTTGCGCCCGAAGTTGCGGAACTTGAGCATCTCCTGCTCGCTCTTGGTCACCAGGTCGAAGAGGGTCAGGATCTTGCCGGCCTTCAGGCAGTTCGCCGAGCGGACGGACAGCTCCAGCTCCTCGACGTTGCGCGACAGCAGCTCGACCAGGCGTTCCTGCTCCTCGTCGATGTCGTCGCCGCGGGCGTCGATGGGGCCCTCGTCGAAGTTGATGAAGAGCTGGAAGTGGTCCTTCAGGATCTTCGACGCGAAGGCGATGGCGTCCTCGGGACGCACGCTGCCGTCGGTGGTGATGCCCAGGACCAGCTTCTCGTAGTCGGTGCGCTGGCCGACGCGCGTGTCCTCGACCCGGTAGCTGACCTTGGTCACGGGCGAGAAGTTGGCGTCCAGCCGGATCACGCCGATGACCTCGTCCGGTACCTGGTGCTGCTCGCGCTCGACGTAGCCGCGGCCGGTGTCGACGTAGATCTTGCCCTTGAAGCTGCCCGGCTCGGTGATCGTGCAGATCACGTGGTCGGGGTTGAAGACCGACAGCTCGGGGTGGCCGCTGATCATGCCGGCGGTCACCGGCCCGAGCTTCGAGGACGAGACGGTGGCCCAGTGCGCCGGTGCGTCGCACAGGTTGAACACGACCTGCTTGAGGTTCAGGACGATGTCGGTCATGTCCTCGAGCACGAACGGCAGCGTGCTGAGCTCGTGCTTGACGCCGTCGATCTGCACGGCCGTGATGCTGTGGCCGTGGATCGAGGACAGCAGGGTGCGCCGCAGCGCCGTGCCGAGCGTATGGGCGAAACCCCGCTCCAGGGGGGCGATCACGAGCTCGGCGTAGGACGCCGTCTGGGTCTCTTTCACGATCTGGACGCCCTCGGGCATCAGCATGTTGATCCACTTCATAGCCTGGTTCATCCCCCCTGCCAGCGGGTACGGCCGCGCCGTCCGGCGGCGCGGCGTGTCGGTCGAACGACGATCGCCCCGGTTACATCCGGCGGCGCTTGGACGGGCGGCAACCGTTGTGCGGGATGCGCGTCACGTCCTTGACGCGCGTCACGTCGAGCCCCTCGGCCTTCAGGGTGCGGATGGCGGCCTCGCGGCCGGAGCCGGGTCCGCGGACCCAGATCTCGACCTTGCGCATGCCGTTGTTGAGCACTTCCTGGGCGCAGAACTTGGCGGCCAGCTGGGCGGCGAACGCCGTCGACTTGCGGCTGCCCTTGTAGCGGCCCTGGTGCCCGCCGGACGACCAGGTGATCACGTTGCCACCCATGTCGCTCATCGTGATGATCGTGTTGTTGAAGCTCGACTTCACATGGGCGACGCCATGGATCTCCAGCTTCTTCTTGACCTTGCGGCCCTTACGCTTGTCCTTGGGACCAGCCACTCTCGCTTACCTCCTGCAGACTACTTCTTCTTGGCGCCGGGACGTGTCTTGGGACCCTTGCGGGTCCGGGCGTTGTTCTTCGTGTTCTGGCCGCGGCAGGGCAGCTTGCGCCGGTGGCGCAACCCGCGATAGCTGCCGATGTCCATCAGCCGCTGGATGTTCATGCTGATCTCGGTCCGCAGCGTGCCTTCGACCTGGTAGTCCTTGTCGATGATGCCGATGATGCGACGGGTGTCGTCCTCGGAAAGATCGCGGGTCTTGGTCTCGGGGCTGATGCTCGCCTTCTCGCAGATCTTGCGCGCGCGGTGCGGCCCGATCCCGTAGATGTACGTCAGGGAGGTGCTGATCCTCTTCTCGTTGGGGATGTCAACACCGGAGATTCGTGCCACCTCGGCTCCTTTCGTCTTCCTCGACCGCGGCGCCGCGGCCGTCTGCCGCCCGCGCCCCGGTCACGCTCAGCCCTGTCGCTGGTTGTGACGCCGGTTCTCGCAGATCACCCGCACCACGCCTTCGCGGCGGATGATCTTGCACTTGTCGCAGATCTTCTTCACGGACGTGCGGACCTTCATGTCGTCTCCTCCGCGCCCTCGCGGGGCGCCTACTTGTACCGGTACGTGATCCGACCGCGCGTCAGGTCGTAGGGCGACAGCTCGACGGTCACCTTGTCGCCGGGCAGGATGCGGATGAAGTGCATGCGCATCTTCCCGGACACGTGGGCCAGCACGACGTGCTTGTTCTCCAGCTCCACCCGGAACATCGCGTTCGGCAACGCCTCGACGACGGTACCCTCGACTGTGATTCCCTCTTCCTTGGCCATGGTCGACTCCCGTCGGCGGCGGACTCCCCCGCGCTCAGCGCAGGGTCAGCACCCGGGGCCCGTCCGCCGTGACGGCCACCGTGTGCTCGAAATGGGCGGACAGTCGGCGGTCCGCGGTCGCGATGGTCCACCCGTCGGCCGCCGTGACGACCTGCTTCGCGCCCGCGTTGATCATCGGCTCGATCGCCAGCACCAGTCCCGCCTCCAGCACGGGGTCCGGCAGCGCGCGGCTCCGGAAGTTGGGCACCTGCGGCTCCTCGTGCAGCCGCCGCCCGATCCCGTGGCCGACCAGGGTCTCGACCACCGAGAAGCCCTCGGCGTGGGCGTGGGTCTCGACCGCGGCGCCCAGGTCCGAGATCCGCTTGCCCGGCCGCGTCTGCGCGATCGCGAGCTCCAGGCATTCCCGGGTCGTCCGCAGCAGCCGTTCCACCTCTTCGCCCACGCGGCCCACGGCGAAGGTCTCGGCCGAATCGGAGTGCCAGCCGTCGCGGATCAGACCGCAGTCCACCCCGACGATGTCCCCCTCGCGCAGCGCGCGCGGTCCGGGGATGCCGTGCACCACATCCTCGTTCACCGAGATGCAGCAGGTCGCCGGGAACCCGTTGTATCCCTTGAAGGAGGGGATGCAGCCCGCCTCCGCGATCAGCCGTTCGGCCAGGGCGTCGATCTCGGCGGTGGTCACGCCGGGCCCGACGATCCTCCCCAGCTCCCGGAACACCTCCGCCAGCACGGCACCGCTGGCCGCCATCTTCTCGATCTCGGCCGGCGACTTGAGCCTAGCCCGCTGCTTCGAGGACATCGGCGATCCTTCGGGTCACGTCGTTCGGCGACCCCAGCCCGTCGATCCGCTCGAAGCGGTACCGCGCCGCCAGGACGTCCTTCGCCGGCCGGGTCTTCTCGCGGAAGACCATGAGCCGGTTGCGCACCGTCTCCGGGCGGTCGTCCTCGCGCATGGCCAGGCTTCCGTCGCAGACCCGGCAGTCGTCGCCTTCGACGGCCGCCCCGGCGGCGGTCACGTGGCCGCAGGTGCTGCAGGTCAACCGGCCCGAGAGCCGCCGCACGATCTCCTCGTCCGGCACGTGGATCTCCAGCACGACCGGCTCGTCCGCCCCCAGCTCGGCCACCAGGCCGATCAGGCCCTCGGCCTGGGGGGCCGTGCGCGGGAAGCCGTCCAGCAGCCAGCCCGAGCTTCCGGCCGGCACCTCCGCGAGCGTCTCGCGGATCAGCACCATCATCAGGTCGTCGGGCACCAGCTGCCCGGCCTTCAGGATCGCCGCGGTCTGGCGCACCAGATCCGGGTTGCCGGCGGTGCCGTCCGGGCCGAACCCGTCCCGGACGCAGGCCCTCAGGATGGCGCCGGTGGAGACGTGCCACAGCCCGCGGCTGCCGGCCAGACGCTCGGCCTGCGTCCCCTTCCCCACGCCGGGAGGGCCCAGAAACACCACGTTCAGCGCCAAGGCGCCCTACCTCCTGGCCCGCAGCCTGCCCTTGGACATGAAGCCGTCGTAGTGGCGCATGACCAGATGCGACTCGATCTGCTGCAGCGTGTCCAGCGCGACGCCCACGACGATCAAGAGGCCGGTGCCGCCGAAGTAGAAGGGCACGTTCAGCAGGCGGATCATCATGTCGGGCATGATGGCGATGATGGCCAGGAAGAACGCGCCGGGCAGGGTGACGCGGGTCAGCACCCGGTCGATGTACTGGGCGGTGTGCTTCCCGGCGCGCACGCCGGGGATGAACCCGCTGTTCTTCTTCATGTTGTCGGCCAGATCCACGGGGTTCAGGATCACGGCGGTGTAGAAGTAGGTGAACAGGATGATCAGCGCCGAGTACGAGATGTAGTAGACCGCGTGCCCGGGCGAGAAGATCGTGGTCAGCGTGTTCACGAACGCGTTGTCGCCGAAGAACGAGCTCAGCGTCCCGGGGAACATGATGATCGACTGGGCGAAGATGATGGGGATCACGCCGGCGGTGTTGACCCGCAGCGGGATGTGGGTGTTGGCCCCGCCGTAGACGCGCCGGCCGACGATCTTCTTCGCGTACTGCACCGGGATGCGGCGCTGCCCCTGCGTGATGGCGATGATCCCGGCGATGACCGCGACCATGAAGACCACCACGATCAGGCCCACGGCCACGTGCAGGCCGCCGGTGCGCAACTGCTGGAACGTGTTCAGGACGTCGGTCGGGTAGCGGGCGATGATGCCGATGAAGATGATCAGCGAGATCCCGTTGCCGATGCCCCGCTCGGTGATCTGCTCGCCGAGCCACATCACGAACATGGTGCCGGTGGTCAGCGTCAGCATCGTCACCAGCTTGAAGCCGAGACCGGGCGTCTGGACCACGCCCAGGCGCTCCAGGGTGAAGCTGACGCCGAAGGATTGGATGACGGCCAGGCCGAGGGTGCCCCAGCGCGTGTACTGGTTGATCTTCTTGCGGCCCTCCTCGCCCTCCTTCGCCAGCTTCTCGAAGTAGGGCACGACCGCCTGCATGAGCTGCAGGATGATCGAGGCGCTGATGTAGGGCATGATGCCCAGCGAGAAGACCGTCGCCTGGCTGAGGTTGCCGCCGGCGAACAGGTCGTAGAGGCCCACGAGCGTGCCCTGCTGGCCCTCGAAGACCTGCCTGATGGCGTCGAGGTCGATGCCGGGCGTGGTGATGTGCCCGCCCAGGCGGTAGACCACCAGGATCAGGGTGGTGAAGAGGATGCGCCTCTTCAGCTCCGGGATCCTGAACATGCTCTGGTAGCTGCCGGTGATGTTCAACTCGCCGCTCCCTTTGCGTCAGACACCGTCGTTCCGGCTCACTCGGACGTTTCGACCGACTCGACCGTGGCCTCCGCGGCCCCCGCGACGACGTAGACCTTGCCGCCGGCCGCCGCCACCGCGTCGATCGCGCTCTGGCTGGCCCGGTCCACCCTGATCGTGAGGTTCTTCGTGGTCAGCTCGCCGCGGGCCAGCAGCTTGACCGGACGGTCGGCGTGCTTGACCAGACCGGCGTCGGCCAGCACGGCGGCGTCGACCTCGAAACCCTCCGCGTAGCGGTTCAGCATCTCCAGGTTCACGACCTGGTAGGTCTGACGGAAGATGTTCGTGAAGCCGCGCTTGGGCAGCCGCCGGTTCAGGGGCATCTGGCCGCCCTCGAACCAGGCCGGGATGCCGCCGCCGGCGCGGGCCTTCTGGCCCTTGTGCCCGCGGCCGCCGGTCTTGCCCTGGCCGGACGCGGGGCCGCGGCCCCGGCGCTTGCGTTCCTTGGTGGCGCCCTGCGGCGCGCCCAGGTTGTTCAGCTTGATCATGCCTACTTCACCTCTTCGACTCGGAGCAGGTGGCAAACCTTGTTCACCATGCCGCGGATCGTGGGAGTGTCCTCGTGCTCGACGACCGCCTGGTGGTGGCGCAGCCCGAGCGCGGCGATGATCCGCCGGTGCTTGGGGGGACGCCCCGAGGCGCTGCGGATCTGGGTGATCTTCAGCTTACTCATCGGTGGCCGCCTCTCCGGTCGCCGGCGCCGCGGCGGGGGCCTCGGGAG
>DYDD01000105.1:9138-9614 GCA_020718045.1 Fibrobacter sp.
GCCGCCTCGGCGGGCTGGCGCGGGCCGCGGACCAGGCCGAAGACCTCGGAAACCGAGATGCCGCGCTTGGCGGCGATCTCCTCGACGGAACGCAGCTGGTCCAGCCCGTCCATGGTGGCCTTCCACACGTTGTGCGGGTTGCGGGAGCCCAGCTGCTTGGTCAGAACGTTCTTGATGCCGGCGGCCTCGAGGATCGCGCGCACGCCGCCGGCGGCGATGACGCCGGTGCCCGCGGCCGCGGGCTTGAGCATCACGTGGCTCGACCCGAACCGGCCCACCACCGCGTAGGGGATGGTGTTGTTCAGGATCGGCACGGCGATCTGCCCGGCGCGGGCGGCTTCCGAGGCCTTGCGGATGGCGTCCGCGATCTCGTTGGCCTTGCCCAGCGACACGCCGACCTTGCCCTTGCCGTCGCCCACCGCCACGATCGCGTTGAAGCTGAAGCGGCGGCCGCCCTTGACCACCTTCGCCACGCG
>DYDD01000106.1 GCA_020718045.1 Fibrobacter sp.
TAGCATGGGTGGGGGGTTCTTACGAGAGAATCAAGATTCTGCCCGTCCGGAGCTGCCTCACTCTAAAAACGCGAGTCGGGTCGGAGCCCGTCGCATACTTGAGACGAGGGTTCCCCCTGGCCCGTCTCTTCCCTCACGCCCTGTCGGCCGCAACCGCTAGCCGCCCTCGACTTCCCGCAACGCCGACCACAGGAAGCCGCACAGCTCGCGCGCGACGGCCGTGATCGCCTTGTTGGTGTGCTTGGTCCGCGCCAGATGGTGGTAGCGGCGCTCGAGCCGGTGCTGGGCCTTGACCGCGATGCCGACGATGGTCGGATCCTGGCCCATGCGGCGCCGTTGCAGCCGCAGCGTCGAGCAGGCCCGCTTGCTGTAGTGCCAGGCGCTCTCCACCAGTACCCGTCGCAGGTAGCGGTTCCCCGCCTTGGTGATCGGCCCGCGTCGGCTCCGCTCGCCGCTGCTGTGTTCGCTCGGCACCAGGCCGACGTACCCCATCAGCTGCCGCGGCGAACCGAAGCGCTTGATGTCCCCGATCTCGCTGACGATGGTCATCGCCGTGAGTGTCTTGATCCCGCGGAAGCAGCACAGCGCTTCCACCGGCTTGCGCCAGGGCTCCTGGCAGGAGACCTCGGTGATCGCCGCCTCCAGGGAGCTGAGGCTGGCCTCCAGGTACTCCAGGTGCTGCAGCTCGCTGGCCAGCACCGTCTGCATCGGCCCGGTCATCTCGCGCCGCAGTTCGGCCAGCCAGTCGCGGTGCGGCCTGGTCCAGCCCGTCTTGGTCCCGCTGAAGTGATAGCCGCCGGTGCGCAGGATGCCGACGATCCGGTGCTTGGCCCGGGTGATCTGCCGGCGGTTGAACAGGTGGGCGCGCACCAGGTGGCGCACCGCTTCCTGGTCCACGTCCGGCACGCTGACGGCGGTCAGGTGGCCGCTGCGGAACTGCTGGACCAGATGGACGGCGTCCAGGCGATCGGTCTTGCGGTGGTCGCCCGGCCTGGTGGGGATCAGGCTCGGCGCGATGACCTCGCAGTGGAAGCCGTCGTGGTCCAGGGCCCGCTGCAGGACGTATCCGGCGCCGGAGGCCTCGTAGCAGGCGCGTGGGACACCCTTCTGGGCCAGGCGCCGGAACAGGCGGCGGGTGGCGTTCAGGTCGCCCGTCAGGCGGACCACCTCGGGCTCGACGCCGTCGCCGTGCAGGATGGCCGCGGTGATCGAGGCCTGGTGGACATCCATGCCCACCCAGATCGTATCTGTGGTAGAGTTGAACATGGCTGGGTCCTTTCGGTGGCGCAGGGCTTAGTTGTCCCTGCTGTGTCCCTGGTCTGCGAGGACTAACACACGTTACACCAGGGGCCCAGCCGCTCCATAATCTCTAGCCCCGGGATTTCAAGCTCAAAGCCGATCCGCGGGTGCCGATAACTGCCCGGTGGGCGTGCTCCCGCGCGACGGGCCGGCGCCGTGTGCCCGCCGGAGCCGCCATCCCGGCCTCCAATCTGATCTAGGGAGCCTTCGCATGCGCCGACACCTATCCGCGACGTTGTTGCGGTTATCGAAGCCGAGCCTCTGGGAAAACCTTCGGTCCCTGTCGGCCGAGCAGTGGCTGGATCGTCGCGCCCTGGCACGATTGCACGACCTCAGGCTGACGGCGACGCTCAGGCATGCCGTCGCCGAGGTGCCGCGTTACCGGGATTTCGCGGCGGGCAAGGGCCTCGATCCGGCTGCGGTCAGCCACGAGCACCTCGCTGAGTTCCCCCTGGTCGGCAAGCAGTCGATGACCGACGAGCAGGCCTCGTTCCTGGCCGATGATGCTGGAGCCGATGATCGGCTGACCGCGGAGACCGGCGGCTCATCCGGCGTCTGGTTCGGCTTCTTCTTCGACAAGCGCACCAAGGAAGTCAGACGCGCAGGCGACCTGTTCGGCCGGACCTGGGCGGGCTGGCGGGTCGGCGATCCCATGGCGTCGGTCTGGGGCCATCGCGGCGACGTCGCCGCCGTTTCGACCGCCCGCGGCCGCGCGGCCAACGCGCTGTTGCACCGCACGGTCACCCTCAACGCCTACAACATGGACGAGCCGACGATCCGCGACTACATCGGCCGGCTGACCCGTCTTCGTCCCCGGATCATCCTCGGCTATGCGTCCTCGCTGGCGTTCTTCGCCGAGTATCTCGACCGGCATGGCGCGCACGCCATCCATCCGGTCGGCATCATCAGTTCGGCCGAGACGCTCGACCCTGATCGTCGCGACGTGATCATGCGGCAATTCCGCTGCCCGGTCCTCAACCGCTACGGGTCCAGGGAGTTCGCGACCATCGCGCAGCAGTGCGAGTTGATGGGGGGGCTCCACATCTTTTCGAGCCGGCTTCATGTCGAGGTGCTGCGCCCCGACGGAACGGCCTGCCTTCCGGGCGAGCGCGGCGAGATCGTGGTGACGGATCTGATCAACGACGTGATGCCCTTCATCCGGTACCGCACGGGAGACATCGGGATGCTGGCCGCCGAGGCTTGCCCCTGCGGCCGCGGGTTGCCGTTGCTAGCCAGCGTCGAGGGCAGGGTTTCGGAGATCATCGTCGGTCCGAACGGGAAGTACTATTCCTGCCAGAGCCCGCGGCTGTTCGGCTCCGACATCCCAGGCATCAGTCAGATGCAGGTGATCCAGGACAGCATCGCTTCCCTCGAGATCAGGATCGTGCCCAGTGCAGCGTGGGGAGAGGCGTCCCATCGGCTGCTGGTCGAGCGCATGCGCGGCCTGCTCGGGGATGTGGCGGTGCGCATCGTGCTTACCGACGCGATCCCGCCGGCTCCGTCCGGCAAGTACCGCTTCACGATCTCGAAGGTGTCGCCCTTCGAACGTCCGAGCTAGTCGGCACAGGGTCGGTTCCACGAGGCGGCGGGACCCGCGTCCGTGATGGCCGAAATCGCGCGATGACGTTAGCCTGTGGTTCCGTGCTCTCCGGAGGTGATCATGCAGGACGGTCTCGAAACGCTGTCCACGCCCGAGTACTGGGATGGGATCTGGGAGAATCAGACGGCGTCGTTCCTCGCGGAAAACGGCGCCGATCCCGTGATCGACCTGCAATGGGCGCTGTTCAGCCGCTTCATGACGCCCGACCCCACCAAGAAGCTGGTGGAGATCGGCTGCGCCCATTCCAGGTGGCTCATCAACATGCGCCGCCGCTTCGGATTCGAAGTGCATGGCATCGATTATTCCGCAGTCGGCTGCCGCTCGATGAGCCAGGCGTTGGCCGCCGCCGATTTCGATCTCGGCGGCAAGATCCACTGCCGCGACATTCTGGGCGATCTGACCGATCTCGCCGGCAGCTTCGACTACGTCACTTCGTTCGGCGTCATCGAACACTTCAAGGACCCGGTGGCGATCCTGGCGCGTTTCGCCTTGCTGCTGCGGCCGGGCGGGATGGTGCTCACCTCGATTCCCAACACCGCCGGCGCCTACTTCGGCCTCTACCGCATCCTGGACCGCTCGATCTACGACATGCATGAGATCATCGATGTCTCCCGCCTGCGACGCGTGCACGACGATGCCGGCCTTCAGGTCGAGCACTGCGTGTACAACGGCTTCTTCAGCCCGGGATTGCTCACTTCCGCCAAACCGTCGTGGAAGCGTCGGGTCGTCCTGTTCTCGGGGAGAGGGATCTACCGCCTCGCTTGGCCCCTCGCGAAGCGGTTCGGCAGCCATCCCGAGGCGGGCTGGCATTCTCCTTACATCGTCTGCATGGCCCGCAAGCCAGGATGAGGGGCCGGTCACGCGACCGCCGGTGGTGCCGGCGGCGGTACGCACGTGGAGAAGCTTGTTGACAACAAATAGGTTAGCCGTCGCGACGGGGCGACGGCCGGGATGCCCGGCTCGTGGCAGCCACGGGTTCCGGCCCGACAGGAGCCGGAGGGTTGACAACCGGATCGATTCAAACTACAATGATTAGCTCGATCTGTTGCGACCCTCGCGATTTTAATCCCTGTTCCGGAGGATCTCGGACGGTTATTGCTAAAGACTCCGCGCATCCGAGCCGATTGCGATCCGTGGGTTCCTTAGGTGACGACCGTCGAGGCGGTTCCGGCGCTGCCGGGTCCGTCTTGACCAACGAGTGACTTCCTTGAGCGGACAGGTGACCATGAGCACCATCCACCAGGCTTTCAGGAAGAAGGCAGCCGGGAATCCGGATTTCTCGGCCGAGCTGTCCGCCATGGACAGGGTCAGCCTGTTCCCCGTGCCCGACGGCCGGCAACGTGACGAGTTCATTCATCTGGCGAACATGCTCCTGGACTTCAAGCCCGCGAGCCGGGGCGCTGTGATCACCTTCGCGTCTTCGGTCTCCGGCGAGGGCGCAAGCTTCGTTTCCTACAACGCCGCCCGCCAGCTCGCTCACGTCATGAGCCGCTCGGTTGCCTGGATCGACGCGAATTTCCGCTCGCCCCAGCGCAAGCTGGCGGTGCTGGGGGATGTCACCTTCGCGGAGATGCTCCGTGAACCCGAGCGGTTCGCCCACCTGCCCGGCGGTGTCAACATGACCCTGGTGCCCGGGGGGCTGGATCTCGACGGCTGCGCCAGCGACCTGACCTCGGAGCGGTTTCCGGCCCTGCTGAAGCTCTTTGCCCAGAAGTTCGACTTTACGGTGCTGGATTGCCCGCCTATCCTCGGTTCGGTCGAGACCGAGCTGCTGGCCGGCAGGTCCGACGGCTTGGTCGCGGTCGTCGAACGTCGTCGGCTCAAGCGGGAGGTCATCCGCGCCGGGCTGGAGCACCTGGCCGCGAAGCGGGTGAACGTCTTGGGCACCGTTTTCAACCGCCGTTCGTACGAGCTGCCCAAGCTCATCTACGACCGGCTGTGACCGGCAAGGACGCCCGGTCGCTGCGACTCACGGAGGGGGACAGCACCATGAGCTCCGTAGCCCGCCGCTATTCCGCCTGGATGCGAGTCGCCTGCAGCGCGCTCGCGTTTTCTGTGTTGCTGACGATCGCCGGCTGCGCCGGTTCTTCCCGCCAAGTGGTCCGTCGCGAGATGCTCTACGAGTTTACGGACGAGCAGCGCGCCGCCATCGCGGGCGCCGAGGCGGCTCCCTACCGGCTCCAGCGCGGCGACGTGTTCTCCGTCGAAACGCTCGTGGACGACGAGCTCCGCCAGGACAGCATCATCGTCCTGCCGGACGGGTCGGCGACGTTCGTCGATCTGGGCAACGTGATCGTCGAGGGCCTGACCATCGCCGAGATCGAGCAGACCCTCGACACGGCCTACAGCCGCAACTACCGCGATGTCGCCTTGAGCGTCGTGCTGAAGAAGGTCGCGGGGCTGCAGGTCTACGTCCTGGGCGAGGTCCGTAATCCGGGGCTGTACGACGCGTCCGGCCGCGGCATCGGCATCATGGGCGCCATCGCCCAGGCGGGCGGGTTCACGGAGTGGGCCGGCCATGCTTCGGTGGTGGTGATGCGGTTGACCGGGGACGGGTACTTCGTCCGCGAGCTGGACCTGACGACGTTGCGCAAGAGCGGCGAGTTCGATGCGGCCGCGGTGGATCTGCAGCCCTACGACGTCATCTACGTCAACCGTTCGAAGATCGGCGACTTCGCCGCCTTCGCAAAGAACGTCACGGCCTCGCTCGTGCAGTACTCCCGCTTCATCCTGGATGTGCGGCAGATCGAGAATCCGGACATCTACAGGAGGTAGTGCGATGGCGGACTTCCCCGGCATCTCCGTCGGTGCCCGCGGTCAGACGCTGGGCCTGCGTGACGTCGTCTACGTGATCTTCCGGCGCCGGTTCGTCATCGCCGCGATCACCTTGCCGATCATCCTGGTGGCTTCGCTGGGCCTGTTCAAGAACACGGGCTCCTTCGTCGCGGCGTGCCAGATCCTGCTGGACCTCCAATCGCCGGAAGCGCCCCGCTGGAACACCCGGGCCTACGTCGACTACGATCGATCCCTGAGCACCTACATGCACATGGCCATGAGCGTCCCCGTGGCGAGGATGGCCGCCACATCCCTGCAGGATTCGCTCGAGATCATCAAGGCGCTCGGAGGTGGTGCGCACGCCCACCTGGCGGATTACGAGGCTCTCGTGGGCTTCCTCGGCGCGCATCTCGACGTGGCGCCGGTCGGCGAATCCAGCATCCTGGACTTCCGCTTCGGCTCGCCCAACACGCGTCTTTCCCTGATGTCCGTGGCCGCCTGTCGGGATGCCTTCATGGTCTACAGCATCAGTGCGACCAAGAACGCGCATGCGCTGGAGTACTACGACGAGCAGGTGCGGATCGTTCGCGACGAAGTCGACGACCTGCTGAAACGCCGGGCCGACGTCATCTCGCGGGCGGGATTCGGCATCGTGGAGAACGATCTCAAGGCCGAGACGGGGCACATCACCGAGATGCGGGACTCGCTGTTCAAGAACCAGATCGAAACGAGCTTCCTCGAGTCAAAAGCCAGGTCGATGCGGCAGGCCTACGCGTCGGATCCCGACTACTATCCCACGCCCGACAAGGAGGACGAGGCGGGCGTCATGATCGGCGCTAAGGACCAGGTCGAGGTCATCCGGAGCGAGCTGGACAGCAAGCTGAGCCGGTACACCGAGGGACACGTCGAAGTGCAGCGCGCGCGGGAGCGCCTGGATAAGGCCCGGGAAGTCCTGCGCCGCGAAGTCGACGCCTACATCATCGGCTACGAGATGAATCTCGTGGCCCTCAACACCCAGGCGCTGGTCATGCAGCGGCAGATCCGCGACAGCGAGTCGCGCATGACGCTCGTGCCGGACATCGATCGCCAGGTCAGCCTCATCGACACCGAAGTGACGGCGAAGATCGGGCTGCTGAAGGACCTCCAGCTGAAGCGGGGAGAGGTCCAGATCAACGCCGGCGCCGACGAGCGCATCACGACCATGGTCAAGCTGACCGAACCCCAGATCGAAGTCGTCATCACCGAGGTTCGCAAGTTCGTGTACTTCGCGCTGGTGTCGCTGTTCGGCATCATCTTCGCCGTCTTCGTCGCGTTCATCGTCGACGCCCAGGATCACCGCCTCCACTCGCCCGACCGGATCGAGTCGCAATTGGGCGTGCCCGTGCTGGGCGCGGTCTCGGATGAGAGGACCGGTGGGACGGGCCCATGAGCGCCCCGCCCGCATTCCCCGCCGCCGCTCTAGGTCACCAGCGTTCGGCTGCCGTTCCGGTCCTGTCCGCCTTGCTGATCGCCGGCATCAGCTATGCCGTCTACACCAAGCTCGGCCTGATGGGCCTGGTGTTCGTCAGCGGCGCGCTGGCGCTCGGCAGCGTCTTCGCCGCCATCTCGGTGAAGTTCCTCGCGATTCCGGTCATCATCTGGTTCGTCTCACTCATGGGATTCCGCACCCTGTTCATGCTGCGGACGCCGGGCCTGCCCGACATCTCCCTCGACCGGGCCCTGCTGCTCTGGATCGTCCTCGTCTACGTCATTAGGTCGACCACCGCCGGCAAGAGCCGCCAGAGGCTCGAGTCGCTCGATGTCCTGCTGGTCGTGCACGCCCTCTATCTGCTGGCGTCTCTCCTGCTTCGAAAATCATGGGGCATGAACGCTTGGACGCACAGTTACCTGATGGGCTACTCCGCCTACTTCGTTGCGAAGTACATCGTTGCCGGGCGCTGGCCTTGGATCCAGAAGGTGCTGGTGCTCCTGGCGGTGCTGAATGTCTACCACGGCGTCACCGGAATCGCGGAACACTTCCACATCGATGCGCTCGTCTGGCCGAAAACGATCCTCGATCAGGACATCAGGCGCTCGTTCGTGTCGCGTTCGAGCGGCGTGTTCATGCAGCCGGCCGTGTTCGGCACGATCATCGGCATGCAGCTGCCTTTCAACATCTATTTCATGCGCACGGCTCGCCATCCCCTCGTCCGCGCCGTTCTCTACATCACGTTCCCGCTGGTCCTGCTCGGCTTCTACTACTGCTACACGCGGGGCTCGTGGATCGCCGGGATCGGGGCGCTGGTGGCGATGGGACTCGTCGGGAGGCGCCAGTACCTGCCGCTGATCGGCCGGTTCGCGCTGATCGGCCTGTTGGTCCTCGGCACCGGCGTCATCAACGTCAAAGAGGACCAGTTTTTCAACGAGCGCATGGGAACGGAACAGACGATCACCGGGCGCATCGGCACGCTCGGCCGCGCCTACCGCATCTTCGTCGCCAACCCCCTGTTCGGTTGCGGCTTCTTCCGCTACAACGAGGTCAAGGCCGAGTACATGGGCACCATGGAGGTGCCGATCTACGGCGTCATCAAGCGCACGCACGACGTCCAGTCGACGTTGCACGACATGTACATCGGCGCTCTCGCTGAGGAGGGACTCCTCGGCGTCAGCCTGCTGACGGCCATCTGGTGGCAGATGTTCCGGATCTTCCGCCGCAAGTGGGCCCTGCGCGCCAAGGGCGATCATTTCGCGATCTATGTCCTGCCGGCTTTCGCCGGCACGATCGTCGGGTACTTCGTCGGCGGCATCGCCTTCGACTATCGGTTCTTCGCGGCCATGGGTTCGCTGCTATTCCTCTCGGTGGGTCTGATCGCCGGCTACGCTCCGGACGAGCAGCCGGATGAGCACCCGAGCCGGGCACCGGCGACCGGCCCCGAGGCGGCGAAACCGCGCATCGAGCTCGCCCGCTGACCATGAATCGTCGTTGCCGGGGGAGGGCCCATCGGCTACCTTCTGGCCGGACGCGGAGGGTCCCGCGGACCCTCCCCAGGGCGCGCCCTCCGGACGGCAGGTCCGGATTCCAGCGAGGTTTCATGTACCACGACCATTTCGGCCTCTACACCGCACCCTTCTCCCTGAGCCCCCACCTGCACTTCGTGTTCAGGTCGACGGCCTTCGAGGAGACGATGGCCCATCTGGTCTACGGCCTGGAGGGCGGCGAGGACCTCATCCTGATCACGGGCGAGATCGGCACCGGCAAGACCCTGGCCCTGCACAACCTCATCAAGCACGTCTCCCGCTCCTACCGCGTGGCCCTGGTCAACGTCACCCAGATCGACTTCCGCGAGCTGCTGAAGCTGCTGCTCGCCGAGTTGAACGTGTCGATGCCGGCGGCCGCCGACCGGGCCGACCTGCTCTCGGCCCTCAAGACCGAGATGGTCGCCACGCACCGCCAGGGGCAGCGGGTGCTGCTGATCGTGGACGAAGCCCAGAACCTGTCCGCCGAGACGCTCGAGGGCGTGCGCCTGCTGACCAACATGGGCCCCCCCGGCGAGCAGGTGCTGCAGGTGGTCCTGTCGGGACAGCCCGGCCTGCGCGGCCAGATCGACGACCCCGGCCTGGCCCAGGTGCGCCAGCGCATCCGCGTGCACTACCACCTCGAACCGATGAGCCGCCGCGAGGTCGAGGAGTACATCGAGCACCGGCTGAAGGTCGCCGGCTGCGAGCGCAAGCTCTTCCGAAGCGAGGCCGTCGAGCGCATCCACGAGCAGAGCGGCGGCATCCCGCGCCTGGTCAACGTGCTGGCCGACCGCGCCCTGCTGGCGGCCTACGTCGACGGCGCCGACGAGGTGCGGGGCAACCACGTCGAGGCGGACCAGAACCTGTCCCGCTCGCCGTTGCAGGAGACCTCGGCTGCCGCCCGCGCCGCCCGCGGCGCCGAGCGCGTCACGCCTCCCGCGCCCGAGCCCGCGCCG
>DYDD01000107.1 GCA_020718045.1 Fibrobacter sp.
CCAAGTTACACCAGATTCCTGTCGATTTCTACGGCGCAGGCTCCTAGATCAGTTCACTGCCAACGGATGTAACTACCCTGGCTGCGACTGGTCGGTGGGCTGTGACTGTTCGGCCGCTGTGTGTTACGCGGGCGACATCAGTCGCGTGGGCACATCCCTGCTTGACAGCGACGCCTATGGCGTCGGGTGCGGATGGGACTATATGCAGAAGGGTACCTACATCGTTAAATATGTTCCTCCCAACTCACCCGCTCCGGCCGCCGGGCATGTAGTGTTGGTCAGTGGTATGGTTGGAACGACAGCGACCATCCTCGAGCAGACCGGAGACTATCCAGTCGGAAGATACGCAGACAGGGAGCATGATGATTACCCCAACCCTCCCTGGCACTACCGCGACTTCGTCGACGTCGCTTCGGCGAACGGCTCGGAGGGGTTGCTGATCGCCAGGGCGACAGGGGCCGGTATCGAACTGGTTTGGACGGTCGAAAGCGCAGCCAGAACGCGCTGGTACGAGTTCCAGTACTGGAACGAACCCGATGGCATCTGGGTCACCTTCGACGAGGTGGACTATCATGGTGTCGGCGAGTACCGGAGCACCTGCAGTACGGCCGGGGCTGCCGGCCTGATCTACCGCGTCCGCGAGAACGAGTGGGGCGGGCGCAAGCTCACGCACAGTGAAACCAGGGCCCGTGCGGCCAGCTAGGGAGGTGCCGGCATGAAGCGCGCCATGCTCGTGCTGCTGCCGCTGCTTATCCTGATGGCGGCAGGCTCTGTGACGGCTCAGGTGGACTACACGATCGTCGTGAAGGACCCCGTCTGGGTTTCAGCCTTCAATCCGCTGGTGACCTGGCTCAACGGCCATGGCTACCACGCGGAAGTCCTGTATCTGGCCAATGGTGCCGCTGCCCGTGCGCACATCCAGTCCCGTCAGGCTACCCTGCAGCCGAGCGGGCGCATGCTCATGGGTATGATCGTGGAGGATCCGAGTGTCACGCAGACCTTCGACCTCCAGCAGATCTACAGCCCCGAAGTCGCTGGAGCTGACCTTGGCTGGGGTGACTACGTTCCCGGCTGGGACAACTACTGCGATTTCGACGGGGACCATGTCCCCGAGGTTGCGGTCTGGCCGCTTCCCGCCCAGTCCTACGCAGACTGCGCGGCGTATGTGACCAAAGCCGTAGACTGGCACAGTGGACAGACACAACTGGAGCATGTCGCCCGCGTCACGGTTCTCTGCGAGGACTTCGACCGCAGCGGTCGACCAGGGGCGCTGGTGCAGGAGCATGGTATCGCACTCAAGGAGATGTGGGATAACGGGGTCTTTACGCCTGTCTATCAGGGCGATGAGCACCCGTACGACTACTACCTACGCGAGGACGATGCGGATGCACTGGACAACCAGGGGCACCAGTTTAAGGTGACCATGGGAACGGTTGCCAACAAGAGCAACCTGATCTACTTCCAGGATATCCGCCAGACCCCGCCTTGGTCAGAGGACCACCTGGAAGCCAATCGCGGTCTCTACGCGCACTTCGCGCTGTCATGCGCTCATATCGCGATTGATCGACCCGACCAGGCGGAGTACGGCCGGCCGATCGTGGAGCGGGTCACCTTCGCTCAGAAAAGGGGGGCGTATGTGACCATGGGCTTCACCCGTCAAGGGTACGAGTATACCCACTTCTGGATGGGCGAGGCCGTCTTCAACAACCTCATCCCGCGTGTCACTGGCAATGTCTCGGTTACGGCCGGCAAAGTGTGGCGTGACGCGCGGCGTGACTTCATGGCGGCTCATCCTGAGCACGTTGCGGAGGCAGCGAGTTTCTACGGTGTGGGCGATCCATCGCTCATGTTCGTACGGCCTGCTGGATCGGTGGTGGGAGTGGAAGAGACGCCGGAGTTTGCTCTGGTGCTCTTGGCCAGTCCCAATCCGTTCAATCCGATGACCAGGATCGAGTTCTCGCTGCCTGCGGAGCAGGAAGCGGGACTGGAGATATTCGATCTCCAGGGGCGCCTTCTCTCAACGCTTCTGCCCCGTGAGAAGCGTGCCGCCGGCCGTTACCGCGTGAGCTGGAGCGGCCGCAGTGGTGACGGCTCGCAGGTTTCCTCGGGTGTGTACTTCGCTCGGCTCAGCACGGCGCGGGGAGAAAAGACACTGAAACTCACGCTGCTCAAATAGGGAGCGGCGCCCCTGTCAGCCGGCGTCCGACACGTAGGGATTCGATCGCCGCTCGCGGCCCACCGTCGTGTCGGGACCGTGCCCCGGATGGAGCACGGTCTCGTCGTTCAGGGTGTAGACCTCGCGGCGGATGCTGCGCTCGAGCACGGTGAAGTCGCCGCCCGGCAGGTCCGTCCGCCCCACCGAACCCGCGAAGATCACGTCGCCGACCAGGGCGTGCCCCTCCCAGACGAACAGGACATGACCGCGGCTGTGGCCGGGCGCGTGGGCGATCCGCAGGCGGCCGCCGCCGAACGGCAGCTCGCCGCCAGGCAGCGGTGCGCAGCGCGGAGCCCGCACCGGCGGGAACCCGTAGGCGGCGCGGCTGGAGGCGAGGCCCGCGATCAGCGCCGCCTCGTCGGGGTGGTGCAGCAGCGGCAGGTCCCAGACCGCCTGGACCGCGGCGGCGGCCGAGACGTGGTCGAAGTGCCCGTGCGTGCAGGCCAGGGCGACCAGGCGGCAGCCGCTGTCGGCCACGGCGTCCAGCAGGACGTCGGGGTCGTCGCCCGGATCGATGAGCACGGCCTCGGCGGCGCCGGGCGCGCAGAGCAGCTGGGCGTTCATCTGCAGGGGGCCGACCACCAGGGTCTCGAGGCGCCAGTCGGCAGGCGGGCCGGCGGGGTGGGTCATGCCGGGATCCTTTCCGGAAGCGGGGAGGGCCGGCCTCGCGGCCGGCCCCCCTTGGTCGTCGTCGTCGTCGAACGTCGCGGTCAGCGATCGTCCTGCGACAGGTCGTCGTAGTACTCGCGCCCGAGGTGGGTGACGAGCTCCTCGCCCATCATCCAACGCAACGTGTTCTTCATCTTCTTCTGCTGGATGAAGAGGTCGTGCTCGGGGTAGAGGCCCTGCGGCGTGACCGGGCTCTTCAGGTAGAACGACAGCCACTCCTGGATCCCGCCGAGGCCGGCCCGCTTGGACAGGTCCAGGAACAGGGCGAGGTCCAGCACGATCGGCGCGGCCAGGATCGAGTCGCGGCAGAGGAAATCGACCTTGATCTGCATGGGCAGGCCCATCCAGCCGAAGATGTCGATGTTGTCCCAGCCCTCTTTGTTGTCGCCGCGGGGCGGGTAGTAGTTGATCCGCACCTTGTGGAAGAGGTTGCCGTAGAGGTCCGGGTACAGCTCGGGCTGCAGGATGGTGTCCAGCACGCTGAGCTTGGACTCCTCCTTGGTCTTGAAGCTGCCGGGATCGTCCAGGACCTCGCCGTCGCGGTTGCCCAGGATGTTGGTCGAGAACCAGCCGCTGACGCCCAGCAGCCGGGCCTTGAAGGCCGGCGCGAGGACGGTCTTGAGCAGGGTCTGGCCCGTCTTGAAGTCCTTGCCGCAGGTCGGGGAGCCGGTCTGCTTGGACAGCGCCTCGAGGGCGGGGATGTCCGCGCTGAGGTTGGGCGCGCCGTTGGCGTAGGGGATGCCCATCTTGATCGCGGCGTACGCGTAGATCATGCTCGGGGCGATGTCGGGGTGGTTGCTGCGCAGGCCGGCCTCGAAGGACTCGACCGTCTGGTGGACGTCCGAGGGCTTCAGGAAGATCTCCGTCGAGCCGCACCAGACCATGACCAGGCGCGAGCAGCCGTTGTCCTTCTGGAAGGCCTTCATGTCGGCGATGAGCTGCTCGGCGAGGTCCATCTTGGTGGCGCCCTTCTTCACGTGGGTGCCGTGCAGCTTCTTGACGTAGAAATTATCGAACACCGCGGGCATGGGGCGGATGGCGTCCAGCTCGTCCTTCAGCTCGTTGAGCAGGTCCATCGGCAGCACGCCGGCCTTGACGGCGGCCTCGTAGACCGAATCCTCGAAGATGTCCCAGCCGCCGAAGACGATGTCGTCCAGGCCGGCCAGCGGCACGAAGTCCTTGACCAGGGGCTGGCGGTTATCGGTGCGCTTGCCCAGGCGGATGTGGCCCATCTGGGTGATGCTGCCGATGGGCAGCCGGATGCCACGGCGCGACGCGATGACGCCGGCCATGAAGGTCGATGACACGGCCCCCATGCCTGGCGTCAGGATCCCGAGTTTCCCGTCCGCAGGCTTGATCTTCAGGCCTGTTGTCATGAAGAAGCTCCTCTCATTTCACGCGGTCGTTCCCCGGACTTGGCGCCCGATCTTAGGAGCAAGGGGCGCGGAAAGCAACGTGGAACCACGCCGCGGCATCATCCTTGCCAGGGACCGGACGGCGGGCTCGCAACCACCGGGAAATAACCCGCATCTGCCGCCCATGCAAGGTCTTTCTCCGGCGGGAGCCGGCAGGATCCTGCTAGGAGAACGCGCAAACGCCGATTATCTTATCGGCGCTGGTTGCGGGACACATGATGTGATATGATTAACATCCATGGTCCAAGTCCATGGATCCGCAACCGGTGCGAGAAGCGTCACGGACGCGGTCAACCTCAAGGAGCCCCACATGACGACCCCGAAGCCCATCCCGTACCTCGACCTCAAGGCCCAGGTCGCCCCGATACGGCGCGACATCGACGCGGCGATCGCCGACGTGGTCGACAACACGGCATTCATCCTCGGGGACCGTCTCGAACGCTTCGAAAAGCACTTCGCCGAGTTCTGCGGCGCCCCCCACGCCATCGGCGTGGACTCCGGCACCCAGGCCCTGCACCTGGTCCTGCGGGCCCTGGGCATCGGCGCGGGGGACGAGGTCATCACCGTCCCGAACACCTTCATCGCCACCGTCGAGGCGATCGTCTACACCGGCGCGACGCCGGTCTTCGTGGACGTCGACCCCGTGACCTGGATGATGGACCCCGAGAAGCTCGAGCGCGCGATCACGCGGCGCACCAAGGCCGTCATGCCGGTGCACCTCTTCGGGCACCTGGCGCCGATGGACGAGATCCGGGCCGTGGCCGGCGACCTGCCCATCATCGAGGATACCTGCCAGGCCCACGGCGCCCTGTACAAGGGCAAGCGGGCGGGCACCCTGGGGATCGCCTCGGGCTTCAGCTTCTACCCCGGCAAGAACCTGGGCGGGTTCGGGGACGGCGGCGCCACGGTCACCGCCGACGGGCGCATCGACGCCGTCCTGCGCAGCCTGCGCCACCACGGCCAGGGCACCAAGAACCTGCACGACTCGGTGGGGTACACCGGCCGCCTCGACACCCTGCAGGCCGTCATCCTGGACGCCAAGCTGCCCCACCTCGAGGGCTGGAACGCCCGCCGCCGGGAGGTCGCCGGCTGGTACCGCGGCCGCCTGGAGGGCCGCTACCGGATGCCCGAACCGCTGCCCGGGACGACCCCGGTGCACCACATCTTCCCGATCCAGAGCCCGGACCCCGAGGGCCTGATCGCCCGCCTGCGCGAGCAGGGCGTCTCCTGCGGGCGCCACTACCCGGTTCCCTGCCACCGGCAGCCCGCCCTGGCCGGTTTCGTGCCCGTGGACGCCTCCTTCCCGGTGGCCGAGGACCTCTGCGAGCACATCGTGTCCCTGCCGATGTATGCGGAAATGACAAAAGAGATGGTGGACAGGGTCTGCGACCTTCTGCTATAATGCTTGCAGGTTCGTGGAGTTTTTCGGGGATTCGTCGCCCCGAAACCAGACTTCCGGCGCTCCGGGGGGGGCGGAAAGGGGATCCATGGCCCGAAGCTAACGCGTTTCCGAGATTCGCACCTTGCTTGCCCTGCATGGGGAGAAAACACCATGAAGGAAGACGCGGTGGCTTATTCGGCTGTGGTCGAGGATGTCCTTCCTGCCGCACCGACCCTGTACCTCGTCGCGGACACCTCCCGCCTGAACGGCTGGGGGGGAACAGCCAAACGCGCGCTCGACATCATCCTGGCCGGCGGGGCCGTCCTGCTGCTTTCGCCTGTATTGCTGCTGCTCGCCTTCCTGGTGAAGCGCTCGAGCCCCGGTCCCGTCTTCTTCGTCCAGGAGCGGATCGGCAAGAACAGCCAGCCCTTCCCGTTCTACAAATTCCGCACCATGGTCCACAAGAGCGACGACGCCATCCACCGGCAGTTCGCGGCGATGTTCATCAACGGCGGCGCGCAGCACACCTCGACCGACAAGGTCTACAAGCTGACCGAGGACCCGCGCGTGACCGGGATCGGCCGCTGGCTGCGCCGTACCTCGCTGGACGAGCTGCCGCAGCTGTTCAACATCCTGCGCGGGGAGATGTCGCTGGTCGGGCCGCGGCCGCCGATCGCCTACGAGCTGGACCACTACCAGCCCTGGCACCACGAGCGGCTGCGCATCACCCCGGGCCTGACCGGCCTGTGGCAGGTGAGCGGGCGCAGCAACGTCCCCTTCGAGGAGATGGTCCGCCTGGACATCCACTACATCAATTCCTGGTCGTTGGGGCAGGACCTGCGCATCATGTTCAAGACCGTGCCGGTGGTCCTGCGCGGCACCGGCGGCTACTGAGCCGGCGGAATAGGCCTCAAGTCCCGCCGCCGCAGAACGATGCATCCCCTGGGCCGGCTCGTGCACCAGCACCGGCCGGCCTTCCCATGTCAGATCGCCCGGACTGGAGACGACGACACCAAAGGAGCTGGTCATGCTGAAGATGGCAGCCATCGGCTGCGGCTACTGGGGCCCCAACCTCATCCGGAACTTCCACAACCATCCGGACGTCGAGCTGTCGCACATCTGCGACCTCGATGCGAAGCGTCGCGCCCACATGGCCTCGCTCTACCCGGCCGCCGACGTCAGCGACGACCTCGGCCGGATCCTCGGCGACCCCTCCGTGGGCGCCGTGGTGGTGGCCACCCCGGTCAGCACCCACTTCCCCCTGGGCAAGGCCGTGCTCGAGAGCGGGAAGCACCTGTTCATCGAGAAGCCCATGGCCGCCAGCGCCGACGAGTGCCGCCAGCTCTGCGCCATCGCCAAGGCCCGCAACCTGCAGATCATGGTCGGCCACACCTTCCTGTTCGTGCCGGCGGTGCGCATGATCAAGCAGCTGATCGAGTCCGGCGAGCTGGGCGACATCTACTACGTGAAAATCCGCCGCCTGAACCTGGGCATCTTTCAGAAGGACGCCAACGTCGTCTGGGACCTGGTGCCCCACGACGTCGCGATGCTCAACTACCTGTTCGACGCCGTCCCGGAGCGGGTCAGCGCCACCGGCCACTGCTACGTCCAGACCGACAAGCAGCTCGAGGACGTGGCCTTCGTCTCGCTGTGGTACCCCGGCGGCCGGGTCGCCCACCTGCACGTCAGCTGGCTGGACCCGAACAAGGTGCGCGAAGCGACCTTCGTTGGCAGCCGCAAGATGGTGGTCTATGATGACGTCGCGATGACGGACAAGATCCGCATCTACGACAAGGGCGTCGACGTGATGCCGCACTACGACGGGTTCGACGAGTTCCACCTGGCGTACCGGCACGGGGACATCCTGATCCCGAAGATCGACCAGGCCGAGCCGCTGAAGGTCGAGACGTCGCACTTCGTGGACTGCGTGCTGGGCCGCGCGACGCCGGTCAGCGACGGCGCCCTGGGCCTGCAGGTGGTCGAGGTGCTGGAGAAGGCCTGCCTCTCCATCCGCGAGCACGGTGCGCCCCAGGACCTGACCTTCCAGAACGCGTAGGCCCCGGCCGCGCGGGGGAGTGCCGTGAGCGAAGCGCCCATCCGCGTGGCGATGATCGGCCAGAAGGGCTATCCCCCCGTCCACGGCGGGATCGAGAAGCACGTCGCGGAGCTGGCCGCCAGGTTGGCTCCGCGCGGCGTCGAAATCACCATCTACAGCCGCCCCCACTACAGCGACGCCAACGGCCCCACCGCCATGCCCGGGATCACGGTGCGCCGCCTGCCCAGCGTGCCGACCAAGCACCTGGACGCCATCACCCACACCCTGGCCGCCACCGCGGACGCGGTCCGCCACGGCTACGACATCGTCCACTACCACGCCCTGGGTCCCGCGCTCTTGTCGGGCGTGCCGCGCTGGCTGCGGCGCGGGCGCACGGTGGTCACCGTCCACGGGCTGGACTGGCAGCGGGACAAGTGGGGGCCGGTGGCGGCGGCGGTGCTGCGGGGCGGGGAGGGTGCCTCGGCTCGCTTCCCGGACGGGCTGATCGTCGTTTCGCAGGCGCTGCGGCAGCACTACGCGGCGCGTTACGGCCGGGCGGCGGTCTGCATCCCCAACGGGATCGGGGAGCCGGTGCGACGGCCGCGGCAGGAGTTGGACCGGCTCGGCCTGGCTGACGGGTTCGTGCTGTTCGTGGGGCGGTTCGTGCCCGAGAAGGGGTGTCATCTGCTGCTGGAGGCCTACGGGAAGCTGCCCGCCGAGCTGCGCGCCCGGCACCGGTTGGTCATGGCGGGGGGCTCGGGGTTCACCGACGACTACGCGGCGGGGCTGCGGGCGGCCGCTGCTCCGGAGGTCCTGTTCCCGGGCTACGTCCACGGGCGGCTGCTGGAGGAGTTGTACAGCCATGCGGCGCTGGTGGTGCTGCCGTCGACGCTCGAAGGGCTGTCGATCGCGCTGCTGGAGGGGATGAGCTACGGGCGCTGCTGCCTGGTGAGCGATATCGCGCCCAACCTGGAGGTGTCCGGGGGGTGTGCGCCGGCGTTCGCGAGCGGGGATGCCGGGGCGCTGGGGGCGGCGATGGCGGGGCTGCTGGGGGACCCGGCGGCCCGGGAGCGGCACGGGGAGGCTTCGCGGCGGCGGGTGCTGGCGACGTATTCCTGGGAGAACGCCGCGGTGGACACGCTGGCCCTGTACCGGCGGGTCCTGGGGCGCGAAAAATCGGTTTGACATCCGGGGGGATCGCCGTCATATTGAGCGGCACTTCGCGGGAATAGCTCAGTTGGTAGAGCACTACCTTGCCAAGGTAGATGTCGCGGGTTCGAGTCCCGTTTCCCGCTCCAGCATCTGTAAGAAGGAGAGCGACTTACGTGAGTGGGTCGCTCTCCCGCTTTTTAACAGGTGGGGATGTGCCAACGTTTTACCGACGGATTCAGGTGGAGTCAATTGCTTTGGACTTGTGGGTGCCTGGAGACTGCATTCGAGTCGAGCACCGGGGTTGTGGATGCGGCAGTGGTGAAGCACGTCTTGAGGAACGGGATTTCTCTTGCGAGCAATATCGGACTGACTCCATTTGCATTGAGGATATACGGAAAGACTAGTCCATGCACCACATGAGCTTCGAAGCAATTGTTATCGGTTTACACTTCTAATGGGGCATTGTACCCTGCTTCTGATTAAAGGATATTGATCGCAAGGTGGCGCCATTATTGGGTTTATTGAGTTGGGTCTTCAACACCTCGCGGAATATCCGGTGGAAGTATCTAGTTCCGAAGGTCTGTTGAAATTGCGTTGGACACATTCGTACTGGACAGTGCCAAGTTCTCAGCGCCCGACAGACCGCTCAGTCATCC
>DYDD01000108.1 GCA_020718045.1 Fibrobacter sp.
CGGGTCTACGAAGAGGCCGCATGACGGGCGGCTGAAGAACTTGGCACTGTCCAGTAAGCGATTATAGTCCCGCCAGCAAATCGTGTTCCAGACCGCGCAGATGGGCAACGGCCTGGTCGACCTGCCCGGCGGGCGGGGCGGTCGCGTCGAGCGCGCGGAAGCGGGGGTCGCCGGACCCGGCCATGGCGAGGTAGGCGGCGTAGACCCGTTCGTGGAAGGCCGCCGATTCCCGTTCGAGGCGGTCGGGTTCGCGGTCCCCGAACCGGCGGCGGCCGGCGGCCGGCGGCAGCAGGCAGAGCAGGGTCAGGTCCGGCGCCGCCCCGGCCAGCGCGAAATCGTTCAGGGCGTCGACCCGCGCGCGGCCCAGTTCCCGGCCGGCGCCCTGGTAGGCGACCGACGCGTCGGCGTAGCGATCGCAGAGCACGATCCGGCCGGCGGCGAGGGCGGGCAGCACGACCTCGCGGACGAGCTGGGCCCGGCTGGCCACCATCAGCAGCAATTCGGTCTCGGGACGCAGCTCCGGCAGCGACGGGTCCAGCAGCACGGAACGGATGCGCTCGCCGACGGGCGTACCGCCGGGTTCGCGCGTCGTCACGACGGGCCTGCCGAGCGCCTCGAGACGCTCGGCCAGCCCGCGGATGAGCGTGGACTTGCCGCTGCCCTCGGGCCCCTCGAAGGTGACCAGCAGACCCCGGCGGGCCGGATCAGCCACGGTGGTAGAGGTCCGCGTAGGGGTCGTCGTCGTCGTCGGGCTCTTCGAGACGGACTTCGCCGTCGGGATCGGGGCCCGTCGCAGCCGGTTCCGTGTCGGCAAGGACTTCCGGATCATCCGGATCTCCAGGATCGACCGGGGCGTCCGGTCCGTCGGCCACCGCGGCGGGCGGCGGCGATGCGGTCGGGGTCGACCGCGAAGGCCGCCGCGGTGCCGCGGGCGACCCTTCGCCCAGGTCGCGGCTGACCGCGGCGATCCGCTGCAGCGTGGTGAACAGGGTCGCGGCGGCCAGCAGCGCCAGCACCAGCTTCAGCACGTGGCGGCCCAGGATCATGCCGAGGATCAGCAGGATCATGCGCTCGGGACGCTGCAGCCAACCGCCCGTGCAGGCGACGCCGAGGCCTTCGGCGCGCGCGCGCGCGTAGCTGGTGGTCAGCGAACCGGTCAAAGCGAGGATGACCAGCAGCACGGCGCCGGAGTCGGGCCAGGACAGGGCCTCCATGTAGAACCAGGCCAGCCCCGCGTAGACCGCCGCCTCGGACAGCCGGTCGAAATTGGAGTCGAGGAAGGCGCCGCGCCGGCTGGCCCGCCCCTGCAGACGCGCCAGGTCGCCGTCCAGCATGTCGAACACCGAGCCGACGATCAGGACCAGGGCCCCGAGGAAGAGCTGCCCGGCGGCCGTGATCCAGGCGGCGAAGACGCTGATCCCCAGACCCGCGAGCGACACCCCGTCGGGCGACACCCCGGCTCGGTCCAGGGCGAGCACCAGGGGTTTGACCTTGTCGCGGGCCGCCGCCTTCAGTCCGATCCTGTCCATCTCAGGCTCCTTCTTCCCCGGCGGGCCGGCCGCGGGCCAGCAGCACCAGTTCGCCCTTCAAGCGCGGGCCTTCCATCAGTGCCAGCAGTTCGGCGGCGGTGCCGCGCAGGGTCTCCTCGTGGACCTTCGTGATCTCGCGCGCGATCGCCAGCTCGCGGTCGGGCGCCACCTCAACCAGCGCGTCGAGCGTCTTGCGGATGCGGTGGCACGACTCGAGCATGACCACCGTGCCGCGCTCCGCCAGCGCTTCCTTCAGGAAGGTCCGCAGTTTCCCCGGCTTGCGCGGCGTGTAGCCCGTGAACAGGAAGCGGTCGGTCGGGAACCCCGACAGCACCAGCGCCGCCAGCACGCTCGAGGCGCCGGGCGCCACCGACCAGGGCAGGCCGGCCTCGCGCAGGCCCTGCACGATCAGGTAGCCCGGATCGGCCACCGCGGGCATGCCGGCGTCGCTGACCACGACCACACGATCGCCCTGTCGCACCCGTTCGACCACCCGCGGCGCCTGCCGCTCCTTGTTATGGTCGTGGTAGGGCTCCATGCGGGCGTGCAGGCCGTAGCGCGACAGCAGGCCCCGCGTGCGCCGCGTGTCCTCGGCGTAGACGATGTCGGCGTCGCGCAACGCCCCGAGCGCGCGCAGGGTCACGTCGTCCAGGTTGCCGATCGGCGTCGCCACGAACAGGCACGAGCCCTCGGGCTCCGCGAGATCCGGGATCGCCACGCTGACAGGGCGCTCGGGCGTCTCCACCTCAGAAGCCCCCCGCGACGTCGGGCAGTGGGCGGCCCGGGAAGGACGCGCTCGGCACCGGCAGCCACTTGAAGGCCTGCGCGCGGACGCGGGCGCGGACCATGGCGACCAGCTCCGGCGCGAATCCCAGCGCCGCGAGCCGCCCGTCGTCCAGGCCCAGATCCACCATGTGGTGCAGCAGGAGGTCGGCCTCCTCGTAGGTGAAACCCAGTTCGCCTTCGTCCGTCTGGCCGGCCCACAGGTCCGCGCTCGGCGCCTTCTCGATGACGCTGGCCGGCAGACCCTGGTGCCGCGCCAGCGCGCGGACTTCGGCCTTGTAGAGATCGCCCAGCGGGTTCAACCCGAAGGCCGCGTCCCCGTGCAGGGTGGCGTACCCCAGCAGGGTCTCGGTGCGGTTGCCGGTGCCCAGCACCAGCGTGCGGTCGCGCGCCGACAGGTCGTACAGGACGATCATGCGGCAGCGCGCCATCACGTTCCCGCGGCGCAGGCCGGCCTCGGGCGGGACGTCGCGCAGGTAGGCGTCGGCGAGGTCGGTGATCTCGCGCCGTTCGGCGCGGATGCCCAGCCCCGCGGCCACCTCGGCGGCGTCGCTCAGCGAATCGGGACTGCTGGTGCGGTAGGGCAGGTAGACGCCAAGCACGGCCTCGCGCCCCAGGGCGCGCACCGCCAGGGCCGCGCTGACGGCCGAGTCGATCCCTCCCGAGAGACCGATCACGACGCCGGCGGCGCCGGAGGCCGCGACGGTCGCGCGCAGGAACGCGACGGTCTCGCGCTCGGCGTGAGCCGCGGGGATCAGCCAGTCCCAGTCCGAGGCAGCCGTCATGCCGTTCCTCTCAGGACGTCGGCGCGGGCGCCGGTGCGCGGTAGGCGTCCAGCGCGTCCTGCACCGCGAGGATCCCCGCGCGGTCGATCATGAGGTTCGGCACCAGGCGCACGCGCCCGGCTCCGAACGCCACGGCCAGGATGCCGCACCCCAGCAGATGTTCGAGCAGGTGCCGCTCGTCGGCGACCTTCAGGATGACGATGTTCGTCTCGACCGGATGATCGAGCCTGAGGGCCGGGTTGTCCAGACCTTCGACCAGCAACCGGGCGTGTTCGTGGTCCTGGACGAGCCGCGGCAGGTTGTGGTCCAGGGCGTGCAGGCAGGCCGCGGCCAGGATACCCACCTGGCGCATGCCGCCGCCGTAGAGCTTGCGGGCGCGCCGGGCTTCGCGGATCGCCGCGGCGCCGCCGGCCAGGGCCGAACCCACCGGCGCGCCGAGTCCCTTGGAGAAGCAGACGCTGACGGTGTCGGCCGGCGCGGCCAGATCCGAGAGAGCGGCGCCCGTCGCGGCGTGGACGTTCCACAGACGGGCTCCGTCCAGGTGCAACCGCAGGCCGCGGGCGTGCGCTTCGCGCCCGACCTCCACGACCTGCTCCTGCGGCAGGATGCGGCCGCCGGCCCGGTTGTGCGTGTTCTCGAGGCAGATCAGCGCCGGTCGGGCGGCGTGGTCGTCGTCGGGATTCAGGACCGGCAGGATCTCGGACCACGGGAGCGCGCCGCGGTCGCCGGTCACGCAGGCCAGCAGCAGCCCGGAGAGCGCCGCCGGCCCGCCCTGCTCGTAGCGGTAGATGTGGCAGTCCGCTTCGCAGACCACCTGGTCGCCGGGGCGGGTCTGGATGCGCAGCGCGATCTGGTTGGCCATGGTGCCGCTGGGCACGAAGAGGGCCGCCTCCTTGCCCAGCAGCTCGGCGGTGCGCTCCTGCAGGCGGATGACGGTCGGGTCGTCGCCGAAGACGTCGTCCCCGACCTCGGCCTCGGCGATCGCCCGGCGCATGCCGGCGTCGGGCCGGGTCACGGTATCGCTACGCAGATCCAGCACGGGGCACCTCCGGGGCGGGACAGGCGACCGGCCTCCCCGCGACGGGCGGGAAGGCCGGATCGAACTAGCGGCTGCCGCATCGGGCGCGCGAGCTCAGGAGTGGTGGGCCACCTTGTCCTTGAGCATCTTCGAGACCTTGAAGATCGGCACGCGACGCGACGGCACGGGCACGGCGTCCCCCGTCCGGGGGTTGCGGGCCATGCGCTCCTTGCGCTCCTTCACCTTGAAGGTGCCGAAACCCCGGATTTCGAGATGGCGACCCTGGGACAGCAGGTCGCTCACCTGTTCCAGGAAGAGGTCCACCGTCTCCCCGACTTCCTTCTTGGTCAGACCCGTCTTTTGAGCGATATCCTCGACAATATCCGCCTTGGTCATCAGGTCCCCCCTTTCCCGCTGAGCTGTCGGCGCGGCATCGTCCCCCGGCGATGGCTGACTCTGCGGCACCGGAGTCATCGTCCCGCTTAACTTCCTTGGTGTCAAGGACATTTCGGGAATCCGCGCGATGCAAACTGCACGGCAGGCCGCTGCGGACCATGCAAGACCCGGCACGACGGACCCCTCCCGGACATCACGGGAAAGCCAGGGAAAGCTCGCGCACCGATCGGACCGTCCGCAACCTCACTAACCACAAGGAATTACCTTCCAGCCACACCCGGCGCGCGCGGTGGACGCCGCTGGCACCCCCCTTGCAGCGATCACTCCTACGAGTTCGACCGCAACCGGAGCAGACCTTGTCGCGCGTTGACGCGCCGCCTCCGGTCCCGAACATGGCTGCTCAAGGAGGAACCAAGGTGGTAGGCAAGACGAAGTTGATGCTCACAGGGTTGTGGTGCTTGGCGGTGCTGACCGGTTGTGGCGGCGGCGACGTGACGAGCCCGCCCAACGTCGTCGACACGGCGCCCCCGGCGGTTCCCGTGGACATCCAGGGCGAGGTCATCGAGTCCCAGGTGATCGTGCACTGGGCACCGAACACCACCGACGCGGACCTGGTCGGCTACATGGTCTACCGCGCCAACGGCACGCGGGTCGCGACCATGTGCCCGGCCCCGATCGACCAGACCTGGTACGTCGACGAGAACCCGATGGTCGGCGAGAACGTCTACCGCGTCTCGGCCGTCGACGCGAACGACAACCAGAGCGCGATGGCGACGGTGACCGTCACGGTCGACGACAGCCCCACCCAGGGCTACGACCTCGCCAGCCTCGACTACTGATCCTCGGCGACGACGCCCTGCGATCCGGACGCGACGCCGGAGTCCCCCCAGGATTCCGGCGTCGGCGCGTCCGGCGGTCCCCGTCGACCGGCGAGGCGGTCAGGACAGCAGGCCGCCCACGGCCAGCGCCACCTCCAGGTACCAGCCCCCGACCACGGACACGCCCCGACCCAGGAACCCGCCCAGGCCCGCGTACATCAGCACCAGCACCAGCAGGAAGCCGTAGGGCCGCAGGCGCTCGTACGAGGCGCGCGCGTCGCCGCGCAGGGCCAGGCGCATGATCCAGCTGCCGTCCAGGGGCGGCAGGGGAATCAGGTTGAACAGGGCCAGCAGCACGTTGAGGCTGACCCCCCACTGGCAGAGCAGCCGCAGGAAGGCGCCGACGTCGCCCCCGGCCAGGGTGGCCAGCGGTCCGCCGTGGCCGCCGGCCAGCGTCAACCCCAGACCGATGGCGAAGACGGCCGCCAGCACGAGGTTGCTGACCGGCCCGGCGGCCGCGATCAGGGCCTGGTCGCGCAGGGGACTGGCGAGGCGGCGCTCGTCCACGGGCACGGGCTTGGCCCAGCCGAAGATCATGCCGCCCGGCAGCAGGGCCATCACCAGCGGCACGATGATCGTGCCGACGGGGTCGAGGTGGGCGATCGGGTTCAGCGAGACCCGGCCCAGGCGCTGCGCCGTGTCGTCCCCCAACCGCAGAGCCGCGCGCGCGTGGGCGAACTCGTGGAACGTGAGGGAGAACAACAGCACCAGGATCGCGATCGGTGTGTGCATGCCTAACCCCTGGTTGGACCGGTCCGCGGGGGCAGTTGCCGCCAGCGATCCCAGACGGTGTCGGTGTCCAGCGCCTCGAGGCGACCTTGCGCGCCGCGCAGGCAGACCACTTCCGGGGCCTGGGGCCCCCACAGGGCCGGATCGGTGGGGCCGAACAGGGCCAGGGTCGGCACCCCCACCGCGCCGGCCACGTGCATCAGGCCGGTGTCGTTGCAGAGGAAGCGCTCGGCCCGCGCCAGCAGCGCCGCGCAGACCCCGACCGCGACCGGCGGGTTGAGCGTCGGCGGGTCCAGCTCCAGCGGCGCCAGGAGTCCGGCCGTCGCCGTCGTGAACTCCGCCATGGCCGGGCCGTCGGCCGGCCCCTGCAGGACCAGGACCCGGCGGCCGTCGCGCACCGCCCGGGCGGCCACCTCGGCGAACCGTACGGCCGGCCACCGGTTCTGCGTCTTGCCAGCGCCGGGATGCAGGATCCAGAGCCCGCCCGCGCCGGGGACAAGATCGTCGATCCCGCGCGCGGCCGCCTCCTCCGCCGCCGACGGCACCACCACGGTGCGGCGGTCCTCGACGACGATCCCGATGGCCTCCAGCGGCGCGAGGTTGTGGTCGACGGCGTGGCGGTCGAGCTCGGGACGTGACGGCATCACCAGCGAGTAGGCGTGTCGGCTGATGTCGTAGCCGTACGGGAGGCTGTCGCCCCCGATCAGCAGCGGCGCGCCGCTGGCGGCGGCGAGCGCGGCGCTGGTCACCGAGTAGGAGACCGAATTCAGGACGAAGGCCGCGTCGGGCCGGAACCGGCGCAGTTCGCCGACGAAGCGCAGCAGGGGCGCCGGCCTCGTGCAGGCCCGCTTGTCGAAGACCAGCACCCGGTCGAGGTCGGGGTTGTGCAGGACGACGTCCCGGTTGACCGGCGCGCAGACCAGGACGATCTCGGCCCGCGGGAAGGCCCGCCTCAGGGCCCGCAGGGCCGGCGTCGCGCAGACCATGTCGCCCATCTGGTTGTGCTGGCGCACCACCAGGATCCGGCGCGGCGGGTCGGCGAACAGCTCCTGCGGCGTCACCGGGCGGCGGCGGCACAGCCGCGCCAACGCACCGGAAACGACCCTTTTGAAGCCTTTTCGGATGGAATGCGCCTTCAACGGCCCTCCTGGCACCCCGGTTGCATCGGCGCCGCTCCGGAGGTTCCGGACATGCGTGCCCTGCAGTTCTGCGTTCTGACGACCGCCATCACCCTGGTGGCCGGGTTGCTCCATTACGAGGTCACGGCCCGGTCCGACCTGCTGCTCGGCGTCACGTTGCCCGGCTGGTGGGAGGCGCAGCGCGCCGACCACGCGATCGCCTACCGCGATCACACCGGATTCCGGCCGCTCGACCGCCTGCTCCACGAGGGCGCCGAAGCGATCGTCTTCTACGACGATCTCCTGCGCTGAGGTCCCCTCACGTCCTCCCGCTCCTGCAGATCCTTCAGGATGCCCAGGTACGCGGCGTGCCGCCAGGCGGGCAGCTCGCCGCCGGCCACCGCACGCTTGACCCCGCAGTCGGGCTCGTCGCGATGCAGGCAGGTGTCGTAGCGGCAGGCCAGGGCCGGCCCCGTGAAATCGGGAAACCAGTCCCGCAGCTCGATCGGCGCCACGTCCCAAGGGTCGAAGCCGCGGATGCCGGGCGTGTCGGCGATGAAACCGCCGTTGCCCAGGGGGTAGAGCTCGGTCTGGGTCGTGGTGTGACGGCCCAGGCCGGTCTTGGCCGTCACTTCGCCGATCCGCAGCCGCAGGCCGGTGGCCCGAGCCAGCAGCGAGCTCTTGCCGGTGCCCGAGGCGCCCAGCAGCAACGAGATGCGGCCCTGCAGGCGGTCTCGGAACGCATCGATCCCCTCGCCCGTGACCACGGACGTCCGCAGCACCCGGTAGCCCATGGTGCGGTAGTGATCCCAGGCCGGAGCCGCGGCGGCGGCCGAGTCGAGGTCCACCTTGTTCAGGCAGAGCACGCCCTCGACCTCGTAGCGCTCGGCGGCGACCAGCAGGCGGTCGATGAGGCCGCCGGAAGGTTCGGGCTGGCGAACCGATTGCACGACCACCACCTGGTCGAGGTTGGCCATCATGACCTGCTCGCGGCGCCCCCGCTCGCGCTTGGAGGAGGTCCGGGAGATCCGGTTGCGCCGGGGCAGGACCTCCTCCACCACGGCGATGGCCGGGTCGCCGGGCACCGGGACGATCCGCACGCGGTCCCCGGCCACGACCAGCGTCCGCTCGGTCTGCGGCCCCTGTTTGAGCCGTCCGCGCAACCGGCACGGGATCTCCCGCCCGTCGCAGACCACCGTGCAGTGGCCGCTGCCGGCGTTGATGACCACGCCCTCCCCGCAGGTCCCGGCATCCCCGACTCGTCGCTCCACGCCCCGCCTTTCCCGGTCCGGCCGCCTCCCGGCGCCGCGCGGACCCATTTGCACCTTGAGGAACAACAGTCTATTGGTTAGCTTTCCCTGGATCAATGATGCAGGGAAACATTGCGCAGAACAAGGCGGTCGCCATGGACATCAAGGACGTCCTGCAGCTCACCTCGGAAACCCGCTTCATCGGGGAGCTGCAGGCCAAGGACAAGGAAGGCGTGCTCGCCGAGATGGCCGACGCCCTGCTCGCCGGATCCCCGATCACCAACAAGGAAACGATCCTGGAGATGCTCAAGAGCCGCGAGGCCCTGGGCAGCACCGCCGTCGGACCGGGCGTGGCCTTCCCGCACGGGCGCACGCTGGCGGCGCAGAACCTGATCATCGTCGTGGCGCGCTCGCGCGCCGGCGTGGACTTCGACTCGATGGACGGCGGCCCGACCCACCTGTTCTTCATGCTGATCGCCCCGCCCCAGGACACGGGCAACCAGTACATCCGTTCGCTCGCCGTCCTGACCGAGAAGATGCAGGCCCCCGCGCTGCGCGAGGCGACGCTGAAGGCCGCCGACTACGCCGCATTCTGCCAGGTCTTGACGGAGGGACAGGGATGAACCGACAGCTGGCTCTGCTGGTCTCGATCCAGAACCTGGAACTGCAGCTGCGGGACGCCCAGGACGAAACCAAGGCGAAGGCGCTCGAGGCCATGGGCTTCCCCATGAGCGTCGAGAAGATCCAACACGACATCGCCGGCCTGCTCGAGCAGATCGAGCCGCGCCACCGCAGCTACTACCTGCGCCTGAAGACCCGCTTCGAGAACCCCGTGGTCCCGGTCTGGGACGGCCATTGCACGGGCTGCTTCGCCAACGTGCCGACGGCGTTCACCTCGGTCACCAACGTGAACCGGGTGATGTCCTGCGAGAGCTGCGGCCGGATCCTGTTCCAGCCCTGAGGCGGGCGCCGCGGTAGGACGGCAATGCGAC
>DYDD01000109.1:0-5175 GCA_020718045.1 Fibrobacter sp.
CGAGCGCGGCCAGATCCGCCGGCGGCAGGTCCGCCGGCGAGCCGGCCTGCGCGGCCTGCAGGGCGCGCACGTAGGCCACGATCGCCCAGCGGTCGTCGACGCCGATCTGGGATCCGTAGGCCGGCATCTTGCGGATGCCGAAGCGGATCGTGTTGTAGAGGTGGCCGACGGGCCGCGCGCGGACCGCGACGTCGACCAGGTTCGACGGCGGCACCCAGGTGCCCTCCATCAGGGCCTCGGCCCGCTTGGCGACGATGCCGTCGCCGTTGCCGGCCAGCCCGTGGCAGGGCGCGCAGTAGACGCCGAAGCGTTCGCGCCCGCGCTCGAGGGTCGCCGCGGTCACCGGCGCGGGGAAGGTCTCGACCCACAGCGTGTCGACGCGCCCGTCCCGGCGGCGGTCCTGCCCCACCAGCTCGTCGCGGGCGACGGCGCCCGCTGGCGGCGGCCGCATCGCGCGCCCGTCGGCGAACAGCGCGCCGGCCCGCTGGGTCTTGACCTTGGCCTGGTCGTCCATGTCGTAGACGAGCGACAGCCGCGGCCGGCCGCTGTCGGTGACGCGGGCCTTGACCAGCATCAGCACCGGGATGAGCGCGAGCAGGGTCAGCACCACGGCGGCGGACTTCATGATTCTCGGCATCGGTCAGTCCTCCACGGGCTCGACGGCGTCGGCGCCCAGGCCCGCCAGGAACTCGCGCGTGCCCTCGCCCCGGAACAGGGGGTCGCGCGCCTCGATCGAGATGAAGAAGCGGTCGGACGTCGCACGCCGGAACCGCTCGCTGTTGAACAGGGGGTGGTGGTGCTGCGGCAGCAGGTTCAACGCCCACATCCCGAAGAACGTCGTCAGCGCGCTCAGCAGCACCGTCAGCTCGAAGGTGACCGGGACCGCCGCCGGCAGCCCGAACAGCGGCTTGCCGCTGATCAGGAAGGGGTAGTCGTGGGCGTTCATCCACCACTGCATCAGCAGCGCCAGGGTCAGGCCGGCCAGGCCGCCGCAGAGCACCAGCCAGGGCAGGCGCGTGCCGCGGATGCCCATGGCGCCGTCCAGCCCGTGCAGCGGGAACGGCGTGTGGCAGTCCCAGCGGGTGTAGCCGGCGTCGCGGACCTTGGCGGCCGCGTCGATCAGGTCCCACGGCTCGCGGAACTCCGCGAGGTAGCCGTAGAGGCCGGGTGTCTCTCGTGTCGCCATCGCTTCTCGCTCTGCTAACGGTCCCCGGGGTTGGTCCCGTGGTAGTCGCCCACCGGACGCGACACCTTGTCTTCCCAGTGCTTCTGCGGCATCACGGTCTTGACCTCGGCCATGGCGATCATGGGCAAGAACCGCATGAACAGCAGCACGAGCGTGAAGAACAGGCCGAAGCTGCCCACGAAGGTCAGGATGTCGATCGCCGTCGGCCGGTAGTAGCCCCAGGCCGCGGGCAGGAAGTCGCGGCTCAGCGAGGTCACCGTGATCACGAAGCGCTCGAACCACATGCCGATGTTCACGAAGATGCAGACAACCAGCAGCGCGGCCGGGCTGGTGCGGATCTTCTTGAACCAGAACAGCTGCGGCGAGACCACGTTGCAGCTGACCATGATCCAGTACGCCCAGGCGTAGGGGCCGAAGGCGCGGTTGACGAAGGCGAACTGCTCGGCGGGGTTGCCGCCGTACCAGGCGATGAAGAACTCGGTCGCGTAGGCGTAGCCCACCATGGTGCCGGTGGCCAGGATGATCTTGGCCATCGTCTCGAGGTGGTAGAGCGTCACGATGTTCTTCAGGCCGTACCACTCGCGCGCCGGGATCAGGCAGGTCATCACCATGGCGAAGCCCGAGAAGATGGCGCCAGCGACGAAGTAGGGCGGGAAGATCGTGGTGTGCCAGCCCGGGATCTGCGAGGTCGCGAAGTCGAACGACACCACCGAGTGCACCGAGAGCACCAGCGGCGTCGCCAGGCCGGCCAGGATCAGGTAGGCCTTCTCGTAGCGGTGCCAGTGGCGGTTCGAGCCGCGCCAGCCCAGGGCGAAGAAGCCGTAGGCGATCCGGCGGACCTTCGTCGTGGCGCGGTCGCGCAGGGTCGCCAGGTCGGGCACCATGCCCGTGTACCAGAACAGCAGCGACACCGTGGCGTAGGTGCCCACCGCGAACACGTCCCACAGCAGGGGGCTGCGGAAGTTGGGCCACATGGCCTGGAAGTTGGGCAGCGGGAACAGCCACCACACCACCCAGACGCGGCCGACGTGGATGCCCGGGAAGATGCCGGCGCAGACCACCGCGAAGATCGTCATCGCCTCGGCGAAGCGGTTGATGCTGGTGCGCCACTGCTGGCGCAGCAGGTACAGGATGGCCGAGATCAACGTGCCGGCGTGGCCGATGCCGACCCAGAACACGAAGTTGACGATCGCGAAGCCCCAGCCCACGGGGTTGTTCACGCCCCAGATGCCGATGCCCTTGTAGATCAGGTAGCCGATCATGCCGAACATCATCGCCGCGAGGCTGGCCATGAACCCGAGCGCCACCCACCACGCGCGCGGCGCGCCGCGGCGCTCCACGATCCCGCAGACCTTGTCGGTCAGGGTCGTGAAGTCGTAGCCGCCGGTGATCAGCTCCTGCGGCCGCGCCGGGTCGTGGGCCGTGTTGTCGATCGTGTCCCTAGTGAGCAGGATGCCCATCGGCGCTCTCCGCGAGTTCGGGGTTCGGGTTGCGCAGGCGGGCCAGGTAGGCCGTGCGCGGCTTCACGTTGAGCTCCGCGAGCAGGTGGTAGGCCCGGTCGCCGGTCGTCAGCTTCGCCACCCGGCTCTGCGGGTCGTTCAGGTCGCCGAAGGCGATGGCCTGCGTGGGGCAGGTCTGCTGGCAGGCCGTGACGACCTCGCCGTCGCGCACCGGACGTCCCTCGTTCTTGGCGTCGATCTTCGCCGTCTCGATGCGCTGCACGCAGTAGGTGCACTTCTCCATGACGCCGCGGGCGCGCAGGGACACCTCGGGGTTGTAGACCATCTTGCGGACGTCCGGGATGTCGCTGTTGAAGTTGAACCAGTTGAAGCGGCGCACCTTGTAGGGGCAGTTGTTCGAGCAGTAGCGGGTGCCCACGCAGCGGTTGTAGGCCATGACGTTCAGGCCGTCCTCGCTGTGCATGGTCGCGCCCACCGGGCAGACCTGCTCGCAGGGGGCCAGCTCGCAGTGCACGCAGGCGACGGGCTGGTGCGCCACCGCGGGCGCGTCCGGGTCGCCCTGGAAGTAGCGGTCCAGGCGCAGCCAGTGCATCTCGCGGCCCTTGCCCACCTGCTCCTTGCCCACGACCGGGATGTTGTTCTCCGCCTGGCAGGCCACGACGCAGGCGTTGCAGCCGATGCAGGTGCTCAGGTCGACGGTCATGCCCCAGGCGTGGCCCTCGCGCGGGCGCTCCTGCCACAGCGAGACCAGCGGCGGGTGGTGCGTGCGGTGCGACGCGAATTCCGGGTGCTCGCGGTACTCGGCGAGGGTGCCCGAGACGACCAGCGACCGCGAGCGCTTCTCGCGCTCGCGCATGCCGACCGCGTCGATGGCGTGGTGGTCCTGGGTCGTGGCCAGCGGGTAGCTGCGGCCGGTGCGCGCCACCTTCAGGCCCGCGCCGGCGTCGGGCGCCGCCGACGCGCGCAGCGCGTAGGCGCGGAAGCCCGTGCCGTTGCCGACGTTGCCGGCCGCCGTGCGGCCGTGGCCCAGGCTCAGGCTCACCGACCAGGGCGCGTGGCCCGGCAGCACGTAGACGGCGGCTTCGAGCCGGCGACCGCCCAGCTCCAGCTCGACGAGGTCGCCGTGGGCGACGCCCAGCGCCTCGGCCGTGGACACGCCGAACAGCGCGGCGTTGTCCCAGGAGAGCTTGGTCATGAAATCGGGCAGCTCCTGCAACCAGGCGTTGTTGGCGAAGCGGCCGTCGTGCAGCGACGGGTCGCGCACGAACACGAGCTCCAGGTTCTCGCGGCCGATCGCCGGCGGCTTCGCCATGCCGCCGCGGCGCACCGCGGCGACGACGCCGCGGCCGTCGAGGACCGCCGGGGCTTCCGCGGGCATCGCGTCGGCGAAACCGCGGTGCAGCAGCGCCTCCCAGTCGCCGGCGCCGGGCTGTCCGGCGGCCGTGGCGCGCACGAGGTCGTGGGCCGGGCGCAGGACGCCGTCCAGCAGCAACGACAGCAGCTCCGCCGGCGTCCGGCCGTCGTACAGCGGCGCGATCAGCGGCTGGGCCACCGCGTAGCGGCCGTCGTGGTCGCGCACGTCGTGCCAGGACTCGAGCCAGTGCGCCCGCGGCAGGTGCCAGCGGCTGCGCTGCGAGGTCTCATCGATGAACAGCGAGAGGTGCCAGGACTCGGCGACCTGGTCCAGCAGGCCGCCGAAGTCCAGGTCGGCGGGCGCATCGTGGACGGGGTTGCCGCCCAGGATGAGCAGCGACTCGACCTGACCCTTGCCCATCGCCACGGCCAGGGTCGCGATGGCCGCGCCATGCGACAGGCCGCGCTGGTCGTCGGGCCCGTAGCTCACGGTGCGGCCGGTGTTGCCCAGGGCCTCGTTCAGCAGGATCGCCAGCACGTGCGCGTGGTCGGGCTGGCGCGGGCCCACCGCGATCAGCGATTCCCCGCGATGGGCGAGCAGGTCGCCGGCCAGCGCGCCCATCCAGGCCGGCGCGTGGCCCGCGGCGCGCGCGTGCTCGAGCGCGGGCAGCACGGCCTCGTAACCGGACGGCAGGGCGAGGCCGCGGCCCAGCACCAGTTCGGCGGCCAGGCCGTAGAGGGCGTGCGGGATCTCCAGGCTCGGCACGGCGACCCGGTGGTCGGCCATGCCGCCGGTGAGGCTCATCTCGCTCTCGACGGCGTAGAGGCGGTTCATCGCGCCGTCCTCGGCGCGGCGCCCGCCGGCGAAATCGCGCGCGTTGCGCAGGGCCGTCGGGTGGTCCAGCAGCAGGTCGGCGTCGAAGCAGGCCAGCACGCGGGCCTTGCCGACATCGACGCGCACGCGGCGCGCCTCCCCGAAGGCCAGGCCGGTGCCGAGGCGTTCGTTGTCGCGCGAGACCGGTTCGTACTCGTACCAGGCGGCCTCGGGCAGCTCGTCCCGCACGCGCGCCCGCAGCGCCGCGAACGTGGGCGAACTCGTGGCCTCGGTCAGGACCGCCAGCCCGGCGCCCCGGCGGGCGCGCAACGCCGCGAAGGCGGCCGCGGCCGCGGTCTCCC
>DYDD01000109.1:5184-7741 GCA_020718045.1 Fibrobacter sp.
GGGAGCGGCGGCGGGGGTGACCGCCCTCGCGCTCCAGCACGAAACGGCTGCGATCGGGATCGTACAGCTCGAGCAGCCCGGCCTGCGCGAACAGGTCGCAGGCGCCCTGGCTCAGCGGGTGGTCGGGGTTGCCCTCGACCTTGATCGGACGGCCGTCGAAGCTGGTCACCAGCAGCGGGCCGACCGCGCCGGCCAGCTCCATGACCGTCGCGTAGCGGCGCGCCGTGCCGGGCGTCACGCCTTCGGGGCGGCTCGCGAACGGCACGATGGTTTCCTGCGGCCAGCGGCAGCCGACGAGGCTGGCCATGGCCACCGACGCCCCCATGACCTGCAGGAAGCGCCGCCGCGACATCGCGTCGGTCGGCACCTCGGCGGGCTCGGGGAACTCGCCCTCCAGGAAGCGGCGGAATTCGGGTTCGTCCGCCAGCTCCTGCAGGCTGCGCCAGTAGTCCTGGTCGATACCGTTCAGGTTCATCGATGACATGTCGAGCAATCCGTCTTCGGTGTGATGTGACGGGCGTCGCGCAGCCGGCGTCCCAGTTCGGACTGGGGCTCGTCGGGCGCGTAGCCCATGACCGTCACCGCGTCCTCGGGACGCAGGTGCGGGACGGGATCGCGGTGGCAGCCCAGGCACCAGGCCATGTTCAGGCCGGCGACCTGGCGCACGACCTCCATCTTGTCGATGCGGCCGTGGCAGCTCTCGCAGCCGACGCCGCGCCGCACGTGGGCGCTGTGGTCGAAATAGACGAAGTCCGGCAGGTCGTGGACGCGGACCCAGGGGATCGGCATCCCGGTCGCGAAGCTCTCGCGCACGAGTTGCAGCTTCTCGCTCTGGGTGCGCACCGTGGCGTGGCAGTTCATGCAGACCGAGGTCGGCGGCAGGGTCGCCGCCGCGCCCGTCTCGACGCCCGTGTGGCAGTAGCGGCAGTCGATGCCGAGCAGCCCGGCGTGCAACTGGTGGCTGTAGGGGACCGGCTGCTCCGGCTGGTAGCCCACGCTCGTCGCGCCGGGCGAGAAGAGCAGGTACAGCAGGCCGAGGATGTAGAGGGGAGCCAGCGCCGCCGCCAGGGTGACCGGGAGGCGGATCGTGTTGGCCCATTTCGGAAACCGGAAAGGATCGAGCCCGTCCCGCCGGGGGTCCTTCTGCTGGGAATCCAAAGGGCTGCTCCCGCGTTCCGCCCGAGGGCGTGGGGCCACCGTGTTTGGCGGCGCAATTTCATTTTCTGCGTGGGACGAGCCGGGACGACCCGGCGCAAGCGACGGAAATGCTATCGGATCTGTCCGATTAGGGCAAACAAATATCGGCCCGTCAAGGCAACTTCTTGGTCAACGGGCCTCCGGAATCAGCTTCAAACGCGGAACGACGTCCCGCAACTGCAGGTGCCCTTGGCGTTCGGGTTGCGGAACTTGAAGCCGCCGCCGATGAGGTCCTTCGAGAAGTCGATCTCCATGTCCTTGAAGAACGGCATGGCGTCCGGCGCGCAGGCCACGGTCAGGCCCTCGTACGTGAAGGCCTGGTACCCGTCCTGGACGCGCGTGTCCATGCCCATGCGGTAGCTGAAGCCGGAGCAGCCGCCGCTGTCGACGCCCAGCACGACGACCGGGGCGTTCAGCCCGTCGCGGGTGGCCAGGCGCTTGAGCTCCTGCTGGGCGTTTTCGGTGAGGTTGATCATGGTGAAGTCCTCCAGGGCGAGGCCGCCGGAGCGGCCGCATGTTGCGATTGAGTGTCGTCCTCATTGATAAGTCCATGGCACGGTTCCGGCAACCGGTCCGGAGACAAGTGTGCGGGGGGTTGACATCGATGCATAGGATATACATACTCATGCATATGAGAACGACCCTGAACATCGACGACCGGCTGCTGGAGCAGGCCTCCCGGTTGACCGGCGAGACCGAGAAGACCTCGCTGGTCCGCCTGGGGCTGGAAGCCTTGATCGCGCGCGAGAGTGCGCGCCGCCTGGCGCGGCTCGGCGGCAGCGACCCGTCGCTCGCGCAGACGCCCAGGCGTCGAGCATCCCCCGATCCGGATCCGGACGACCAGGCAGGACGATCGTGACCCTGGTCGACACTTCCGTCTGGGTCGACCACCTGCGGCGTCACGATGGCGCGCTCGCGTCCCTGCTCGAGGACGGTGCCGTGTTGACGCATCCCGGCGTGATCGGGGAACTGGCGTGCGGCGGGCTGCGGCGGCGCGACGAAACGCTCGCGTTGCTGAAGGCGTTGCCGGTCGCCGCGACGGCCGACGATCGCGAGACCCTGGCGCTGATCGACCGCCGGGACCTGCACGGCCGCGGCCTCGGCTGGATCGACGCGCAGCTGCTCGCCGCGGCGCTGCTGACCGGCTGCCGTCTCTGGACGCGCGACCACGCGCTGGCGCGCGCGGCCGCGGACCTGGGCCTGGATGGCTCACCGTCGGACCCGCGAGCTACTTGATCAGCACGACGCGCGTCGCGGCGTCGCCCTGCGGCGTGGACAGCCGCACCAGGTAGACGCCCGCGCCCACGGCGCAGCCGCGATCGTCGCGCCCGTCCCAGACGAGTTCGTGCCGGCCGGCCTC
>DYDD01000109.1:7748-9465 GCA_020718045.1 Fibrobacter sp.
CCGGCGGCGAGCCGTCGGACCAGCCTGCCCTGGACATCGTGCACCGCGACGGACACCTCCCCCGCCTGCGGCAACTCGAAGGTGACGACCGTGCGCGGGTTGAACGGGTTGGGCGCGACTGCGAGCGCGGGCTGCGTCGGCGACGGCGTCTCCACGCCGACCGTGATCTGGTAGTACCGCTGCTGGAAGTAGTCCCGCACCGCCAGCCGCTCCATGAACGATAGGGCGCGGTCGTAGACCAGGATCTCAAAGACGTCACCGGTCATGTCGTTGAAGCGGTAAGCGTCCGAACCGATCAGCAGCGGCTGGACCGCCGCCGGGTTCGGCGTACCGAATGCGGCATGGGTCCCCTGTTCCTCGCCGTCGATCATGCAGGAGAAGAGACCGGCCTCGCGCTTGATTTCCACCAGATGGACGGTGTCGTCCCATCCCGCCGGCGGCGCCCAAGAACCCGCACCGCCGACCGCCGCAGGAGCCCCGTGCTGGAAGATCAGCCAGCCGCCCCACGTGTAGTGCACGAAGAGCCGGTTGTCACCGTAGCCCCAGCCCAGGACCGTGTTGTAGAGGTCCGCGCCGTCCTGCCGCGCCATGATGTACACGGTCGCCTCGTCCGCCGACAGCAGGGACGAGCCGGCGACGCCCTCGCGGATCAGGCAATCGTTCCCGTCGAAACGGACCGCCGGGTTCCAGCCCAACGCCCGCTCGACAAAGATCGGTTGCGCCGCCGGGGCGGGCTGCGTGACGTGCAGGGCCTGTCCCGAGCGATCGGGCCAGGTCGTGACGGGTTGCTGGTCGCCGCCGGTCCCAGCCTCGTCGGCCCGCAGCCAGAGTCGCAGACCGTCGGTGACGGTCAGGATCTCGTCGATGAAGACGTACGATGGGTGCGCGTAGAGGTAGTCGATCTGGTGGGGCTTGAGGGCGTGGTCATAGACTTGACGTCGTCGATCCAGCCGCGGTAGTAGGGCTGGACGTTGCCGGAGAAGTCGAGGCCGCCGACGATGAACCGCGCCCCGATCACGGGATTCAACGGCGCCAGCTGGACGTCCTCGCAGGGCGTGCCGTCGACGTAGATGCTCAGTTCCCCGCCCTGTCGGTAAACGCAGATGACCTGGTGCCACTGGCCGTCATTGACGTCGGTGGTCGAGTAGGCCTGCAGCCCGGGTGCGCCCAAGTCGAAGAACCAAGCCTTGCCGGGCGCGCCGTAGTTGGCGTCGTTGTTGATGCCCACGAGGTAGCCGCCGTAGCCCGAGGCGTGCTTGGCCAGCGGGTACATGACGTCCGACTCTCCGGGCAGGGTCTTGACCCACAGCGCCAGCGAGAAGTCCGTGTCGCCGAAGCGCAGCACGTCGCCCATGTCCAGAGCGCCCGGGCCGCCGAAGCCGAGCGCGACGGCGCCGCCTGCGACGCCCACGACGCCGAATTCAGCCAAGCCCACCACCTGACCGTCGAAGCCGCCGGTCTCGTCGACCGCGACGGTCGTGCCGACCGGTTCGTCGAAGCGCCAGTGCGCGACGATGACCGCGGAAGCGGGCGCGGCGGCAACCAACGACACCCCCAGCAGCGTGAAGGCAAGGACCCGGTTGGCACGGCGCTTGGAAGCGGGCATGGGGCACCTCGAAGGCTAGGGGATCGAATCGCCGCTGATTATCACTACTGTCCCAACGTTAGTCAAAGATGGACAATTGGTTAGGGTTGGTTAGATCCGAGTCTTGGGGTA
>DYDD01000110.1:0-2437 GCA_020718045.1 Fibrobacter sp.
TTGTGTCTGAACTGCCTAGCGCGGAAAACTGGCTATCCGGCGTGGGAACTTCAGACTAGTCGGCCGTCTATCGCCTGTTCGCCGAGGATCGCTTCGATCCGCAGGCTCTGCGTGCGCTAGCCCGGCGAGTCGTGGTCGAGCAGATCAACTCCAAGCAGACGCTGGTCGCAATGATGGACGACACCTTGTTGGGATCTGATCGCTGTACGAACGATGGGAATGGTATGGACACGGTTGAAAATTCGTGGTAACCTGAATTTTATGAGAGATGGCTTCCTCTGACGAAGCGTTTGGCTGTTCAGTTATGATGTTGACACATTCCTGAAGCCATCCACCATCGCCCTGAGCTCCTCCAGCCCCACCGCTACTGGTGAATAAGGAGGTATTGCGGAATGGCATAATATTCCCGGCAAGACTCATGAAGCCGGGTCATCGAAAGTACCCATTACTTCGAAAGGAGCGGCATCGAACAGCAGTTCGCATCTAGTCGCTTTACCACTCACTATCTGGAGCCTACACATGAATAGGCAAGTCTCATGCGCAATGCTGGCGTTGTTGTTGATAACCGTGATTTCTTCCGGATGCTCGGATGAAGGAGCGACATCACCTCTGGACTCCCCTTCGGTTCTCGACCCCACGAGTCTCGGCAGCCTGACAACTGGAACGGATCTCGAAGTGGTTGGAAATCCCGACAAGAGCCTGTGGAGAGTCAGGGGGCATGTTTATTACATGGACGGCAGTCCGGCCGCAGGAGTCGAGGTAATGATACGGTACGGCGCCTACGGCGCCGAATGGCTTGATCCGATCTACAGGACAACAGATACCTCCGGTTTCTTCGCCTACTCAAGGGAATATTACGCGACCATTCACTATGTTCAATGCGGCGCGTTGAATTGCCAAGACATGCAGTTATCGCTAAATCCCTACGTTACATTGGAGTTCAGCTTGACAGAACAAGAAGAACTTCCGCCCGGGAAAGAAGATGAGCCCCTGCAGGAGCCTTAGAGGATGGTGGTTCACGCCATGTGATCTGTCGATGCGCATTCATCGTATTGCGGATCATCATATCGATCAGTCGAATGAGTGCGCCGGAAACAGCTTCCGGCGCACTCACGTTTAGCCATTGCTATTTGTCGTTTCCGGATTTCGAATGGCTAACATAGCAGATATCGGAGTGAATTTCGCTCATGAGAGACAAAGACCTGTCCGCGAACTATTCTTGACTGTCGAACAAATAAACGATCTCAATCTGGAACGCCATTGCCTCCACGGTGACTAGAACTAGATGATTCATCCCCGCTCGGCGAAAGCAAGATGAGCTTTCCAGATATTACGTTACAGTCCTTAAGGGGTCATCATCGCCGCCAACGTCGCCAACCGCCGCGCGTACCCCGCCTCGTCCAGCGCCAAAATCCCGTCCACGCTGAACGCCTCCGGGCAGGCGGAAGCCACCGCCGTGCCGGCGAGCATGGCCTGGCGGAATACCGGATCGCAGTCGTCCCGTGTCGCGCTCGACGCGGCCAGGTGCCCCACGAAACCGCCGGCGAAGCAGTCCCCCGCGCCGGTCGGGTCGACGACCTCGGGCAGCAGCAGCGCCGGCACCGCCAGCAGGGAATCGCGGCCGAAGAGCAGCGCGCCGTGCTCGCCTTTCTTGATCACGACCCGCTCGGGTCCCAGCTCCCGGATCGCCGCCGCCGCCGCCGCGAGGCTGCGCTGGCCGCTCAGCAGGCGGGCCTCGCCGTCGTTCAGCAGCACGACGTCGACGCGGGCAAGGACCTCCTGCAGCTCGCGGCGCGTCGTCTTGATCCAGAGGTTCATGGTGTCCAGCACGACCAGGCGCGGCGCGGCCATCAGGTCCAGCACGCCCGCCTGCAGCGCCGGGTGGATATTGGCAAGGAAGAGGTAGGGCGTCTCCCGCCAGCCCGCCGGCAGCTCCGGCGCGAAGTCCTGGAACACGCCCAGCTCGGTGGCCAGGGTGTCGCGCTCGATCAGGTCCTCGTGGTAGCGTCCCGACCAGTGGAAGGTGGAGCCCGCGCGGCGGACGATGCCGGCGGTGTCGACGCCGCGAACGGCCAGCAGCGCCAGGTCGGCGGCGCGGAAGTCGTCGCCCACGACGCCCACGGCGCGCACCGGCGCGAAGCGCGCCGCGGCCAGCGAGAAGAAGCTGGCGCTGCCGCCGAGCTGGCGCTCCCGGCGTTCGCGCGGCGTCTCGACCGTGTCGTAGGCGACGGAACCGACCACCAGGATGCTCATCTCACTCCTTGTCGCCCATCTGCTCCGGCGCCTCGACCCCGATCAGCTCCAGCACGTCCCGCAGGACCTTGCGCGCGGCCAGGCAGAGCTGCAGGCGGGTGCGCGTGACGTCGCGGTCCTCGCCCACGATGACGCACTGGTGGTAGAACTGGTGGAAGCAGCCGGCCAGGTCGGCGGCGTACGC
>DYDD01000110.1:2480-4347 GCA_020718045.1 Fibrobacter sp.
ACCTCGGGCAGCCGGACGATCTCGCGCATGAGGTTCCACTCGGCGTCGTGCTGCAGCCCGCCCAGGTCGGCGGCGACCGGCTCCTGGAGCGGCCAGCCCGCCGCCTCGGCCTTGCGCAGCACCGCGCAGATGCGGGCGTGCGCGTACTTGACGTAGTAGACCGGGTTCTCGTTGGACTGCTCGCGCGCCAGGTCCAGGTCGAAATCCAGGTGCGAGTTGGGGCGCCGCGTCAGGAAGATGTACTTGGCGACGTCCGCGCCGACGTCGTCGCCGAGGGCGTCCATGGTCACGAACTGGCCCTCGCGCTTGGACATGTCGATGGGGCGGCCGTTCTCCACGAAGTTGACCTGCTGGAGGATCTGCACCTCGAGCCAACCGTCGGGGACGCCGAGCGCCCGCATGGCCCCCTGCATGCGCGGGATGTGGCCGTGGTGGTCCGGCCCCAGGAAGTCGATGGCGTGCTCGAAGCCGCGCTGGAACTTGTGGAAGTGGTAGGCCACGTCCGCCAGGAAGTAGGTGGGCTCGCCCCCGCTGCGCACCACGACGCGGTCCTTCTCGTCGCCGTAGTCCGTGGAGCGGAACCAGAGCGCCCCCTCCAGCTCGTAGACGGAGCCGGACTTGCGCAGCTGCTCCAGCGCGCGCTCGACGCGGCCCGTCTCGTGCAGCTCCGATTCGAAGTACCAGGTGTTGAAGCGCAGCCCGAAGCGTCGGCAGGTCTGGCGCTGCCAGGTCAGGATCTTCATCAGGGCGTACTTCGAGAAGCGCCGGGCCGATTCGTCGGGCGGCAGCTCCAGCCAGGCGCGGGCGTCGCCCTCGGGCGCGGTGACGCGCTGGAAGCTCTCGTCGTTGAAGACGCCGGCCTGGCTCTGGATCGCCGCGCTGTCGAGGTCCAGCAGCTCCTCGGCCATCCTCGCCACGTACTGCCCCTTGTAGCCGTCCTCGGGGAACGCCTCGGGCCGCCCGGTCAGCTCGGAGAACCGCGCGCGCAGGGAGCGCCCGAGCAGGTGGACCTGCCGGCCCGCGTCGTTCACGTAGTATTCCGCGTGGGCGTCGTAGCCGATGGCGTTGAGCAGCCGCACCAGGGTGTTGCCGAAGGCGCCGGCCCGCGCCGACACCACGTTCAGGGGGCCCGTCGGGTTGGCGCTGATGAACTCGACGTTGATGCGGCGGCCGCCGCCGAGGCGGATGTCCTGGATCGCGCCCTCGCCGCGCCACAGGTCCAGCAGGCGGGCGACCTGGTGCGGACGGCCGATGCGGAAGTTGATGAAGCCCGGTCCGGCGATCTCCACCGAAGCCACGACGTCCCGGTCGAACTGCAGCTTGGCGGCCAGCTCCCCGGCCAGGTCGCGCGGCTTGCGGCCGAGCCGCTTCGCGGTGGTCATGGCCACGTTGGTGCTCAGGTCCCCGTGCGCTGGGTCGCGCGGCTTCTCGAGCTCGACCGCGGCGTCCTCGTCGAAGAAGCCGTACTCCTCGAGCCGGCGCTGCAGTTCGGCCCTGATGACGTCCTGGATGGTCATGCTCCGTCTCCCGTCTGCGACGGCGTCCCGTCGCGCCCCGCGAGGCGGACCAGCTGGAGGTCCGGCCGCCGCTCGCGGACGTCCGGCCGCGCGAAGTAGTCCACGCCCACTTCGAGGCGCGGCGCGTCGTTCCAGAGGCGTTCGAGCGAGTAGTACTCGCGGGCGCGCGGCTGCAGCACGTGGACCACGACGTCGACGAAATCCAGCAGAACCCAGTAGTTGCGGTCGCGTCCCTCCCCGTGCAGGAGCTTCTGCCCGTCGGCCGCCGCCGCCTCGACCACACCGCGCGCGACGGCGTCGACCTGCTGGTCGCTGCCGCCGGTGGCGAGCACGAAGTAGTCGGTCACGTC
>DYDD01000110.1:4353-8382 GCA_020718045.1 Fibrobacter sp.
GCTCGCGAGCTCCAGCACCAGCACGTCCTCCCCCTTCTTGACCAGGGCGGCGTGGGCGGCGGTCTCGGCCAGGCGGAAGGCGGGGCCGTCCGCGAAGGACGCGGTCTGCTTGACGGTCTTGCTCATGTTCTTCCCGGTGCTGGTGCGGCGTCAGCTGAGACGGCGCAGGACATAATCGACCGACACGACGAGCAGGTCCCGCTGGACCCCCGTGGCGACGGCGGTGATCGCGGTCTTGGCCCGGTCCCCGTACTCCTTGGCCCTGCCGCGCGCGTACTCGGTGCCGCCGTGCTCCACGACGAAGTCCCTGACCTCGGTCCAGGCCTCGGCGCGCGCCGCGCCCCGGAGACCCGACACGCGGCCGAGCAGGCGCTCCCGCCGCTCGGCGGGCGCGTCGCGCAGCGCGGCGATCAGGGGCAGGGTGATGCGGCCCTCTTCCCAATCCTGGCCGGTGGGCTTGCCCAGACGGCGCTCGTCGCCGAGGAAGTCGAAGATGTCGTCGGTGATCTGGAACACGAAGCCGATCATGCGGCCGAACTCGCCGTAGGCCCCGACGTGCCGCGAGGCGGCGGGGTTGAAGCCCGCCCCGATCGCGCAGGCGGACTCGATCAGGGACGCCGTCTTGCGCAGGATGATGTCGTGGTAGCGCTCCTCGGTGAGCGCGAGGTCGTGCCGGGTCTCGATCTGCATCATCTCGGCCTGGCTCATCTTCAGCGTGGTCGCGGCCAGCAGGCGCAGGGCCGCGTGCAGGCCGGCGCCGCTGAGGCAGTCCAGCGCCTTGCTGTAGAGGTAGTCCCCCATGACCAGGGCCGTCGCCGGGCCCCAGGCCTGGTTCACCGAGGGCAGGCCGCGTCGCGTCAGCGCCTCGTCGATGAAGTCGTCGTGCAGCAGGGTCGCGGTGTGGATCATCTCGACGCAGGCCGCGCAGAGCACCGCCTCGGGCGGCGTCGGGGCGTCGTGCTTGGCGGTCAGCAGCAGCAGGGTGGGACGGAAGCGCTTGCTGCGCCCCTGCTTGACGTGGGCGCAGACTTCCTCGATCAGGGGCGTCTCGCCGCGCACGAGGCCGTCGTAGGCGGCGTCGAAGCGGGACAGCTCGTCCCCGATGATCTTCTGCAAGGCCCAGAGCTGGACCCTTTCCTGGTCGAGCAGCGACATGCATCCCCTTCGGTGGCGGTCGGTTCCCGGGGCGGCGGCCCGCCCCCGGGCGGGACCGGGCCCCTACCTTATGTCATCCGGCGTCCTCTGGCAACCGCCCGCCGTCCGACCCGGCCCGCCGGCGGCTGCGCTCCAGGAGCAGCGCCGCCCCGACCGAAAGGAGGTAGAGGCCCATGACCGGCACGGCCATCAGCAGCTGGCTGACGACGTCCGGCGGCGTGAGGACCGCCGCGACGACCACGATGATCACCGCGGCGTACCGCCAGCCGGCCCACAGGGTGCGGGCGCCGACCAGACCGGCCGCGCTCAGCAGCAGCACGGCGACCGGCAGCTCGAACACCAGCCCGAAGGCGAGGCAGGTCTGCGCCACGAAGCTGAAGTAGGGGCCGATGCCGATGAGCGGCCGCACGTTCTCGGTGGCGTAGCCGAGCATGAACTTGACGACCAGCGGGATCATCACCAGGAAGGCGAAGGCGACGCCGGCGTAGAACAGCGCCACCGAAGCGACCAGCAGCGGCGTGACCAGCTTCCGCTCCCGCGGGTACAACCCCGGCGCGACGAAGCGGTAGACGCGCAGCAGCACGAAGGGCAGCACCACGACCAGCCCGGCGACGCCCGCCACCTTCATCCTGGTCATGAAGGCTTCCATCGGCTGGCTGAAGTAGACCTGCTGGCCCGCCGCGGTCATCGGCGCCACGATCAGGTCCAGCAGCCGCTGCGACACGAACCAGCCGCCGACCGCGGCCGCGCCCGCCACCAGCAGGGACTGCAGCAGCACCGTGCGCAGCTCGTCGAGGTGGTCCAGGAGCGTCATCTGGCCGCCTGCGCGGCGCCGCTCAGCCACCGGCGCCCCCCTTGCGGTCGAGCAGGCCGCGCAGCTCGGACATGAACTCATCGACGTGCTTGAAGGAGCGGTAGACCGAGGCGAAGCGGACGTAGGCGACCTCGTCCTTGCCCCGCAGCTGCGCCATGACCAGCTCGCCGATCGCCGCCGACGGCACCTCGCGCAGCAGGCCGCCGGCCAGGTCGCGCTCGACGGCGTCGGCCATGGCCTCCATCTCCTCCAGGGAGACGGCCCGCTTCTCGCAGGCGCGAGCGATGCCGCCGATCACCTTGGCGCGGTCGTACTCCACGCGCCGCCCGTCGCGCTTGACCACCAGGAAGGGCTTGATCTCGACGTACTCGTAGGTGGTGAAGCGCTCGCCGCAGGCGACGCACTCGCGCCGGCGCCGGATCGCCCGGCCGTCGCGGGCCGACCGGCTGTCCACCACCTTGTCGTCGTCGGCGCCGCAGCTCGGGCACTTCACGCCGTTCTCCTACAGTTCCGGGTAGAGGGGGAACGCCCCGCACAGCTCGCGGGTCCGCCCGCGCAGCGCGGCGAGGGCCGCCTCGTCCTCGCGGGACTCGAAGGCGCCGGCGACGATGTCGCCGATCGCGCGCATCTGGTCCGGCCCCATGCCCCGCGTGGTCAGGGCCGGCGTGCCGATGCGGATGCCGCTGGTGACGAACGGCTTGCGCGTGTCGAAGGGCACCGTGTTCTTGTTGACCGTGATCCCCACTACGTCCAGCAGCTGTTCCATCTTCTTGCCCGAGATGTCCTTGCTCGTCAGGTTGACCAGCAGCAGGTGGTTGTCGGTGCCGCCGCTGACCAGGTGGAAGCCGTGCTCGAGCAGGCGCTCGCCCAGCGCCTTGGCGTTCTCCACGCAGCGACGCGCCCAGGCGGCGAACTCCGGCCGGGCCGCCTCGCGGAAGCAGACGGCCTTGGCGGCGATGATGTGCATCAGCGGGCCGCCCTGCACGCCGGGGAAGTTCAGCTTGTCGATGGCCTCGGCGTGCGCCTGGCGGCTCAGCACGATGCCGCCGCGCGGGCCGCGCAGCGTCTTGTGCGTCGTCGAGGTGACGATGTCGCAGAACGGGACCGGGCTGGGGTGCGCGCCGCCGGCGACCAGGCCCGCCACGTGGGCCATGTCGAAGATCAGGACCGCGCCGACCTCGTCGGCGATGCTGCGCATGGCCGCGTAGTCCCAGTGGCGGGGGTAGGCGCTGGCGCCGCCCACGATGACCTTGGGCCGTTCGCGCCGCGCCTGCTCACGCAGCGCGTCGTAGTCGATGACCTCGGTCTCGCGGTCGACCTCGTAGTGCACGGCGGTGAACAGCAGGCCCGAGAAGTTCACCGGGTGGCCGTGTGTCAGGTGCCCGCCGTGGGACAGCGAGAGGCCCAGCAGCTTGTCGCCCGGGGACAGGCAGGCCAGGTAGGCGATCATGTTCGCCGTCGAGCCGGAGTGGGGCTGCACGTTGGCGTGCTCGGCCCCGAACAGCGCCTTCACGCGCTCGCGGGCCAGATCCTCGGCCCGGTCGACGAACTCGCAGCCGCCGTAGTAGCGCTTGCCGGGGTACCCCTCGGCGTACTTGTTCGTCAGGACGCTGCCGGCCGCCTCCATGACGGCCAGGCTGGTGAAGTTCTCGCTGGCGATCATCTCGAGCTGGTCGCGCTGGCGGCCCAGCTCGCGGGCGACGACGTCGGCGATCTCGGGGTCGGCGGCCTGCAGGTGGCGGTTCATGCCTGGTCTCCTCGCGGTTCCGGTGTCGGCGGCGGCGCGACGGCGCCGCCGTCCTGTTCGATGTCGGCGATCTTGCGGATCCGGTCGGCGTGCCGTCCGCCCTCGAACGCGGCGCCCAGCCAGCGCAGCACCATGCGCTCGGCCAGCTCCGCGGGCGTGTGGTCGGCGCCGAAGCAGATCACGTTGGCGTCGTTGTGGCGGCGGGTGGCCGCGGCCATCTCCTCGTTGCAGCACAGAGCGGCGCGCACGCCGCGCACCTTGTTGGCGGCGATGCTCACGCCGATGCCCGAGCCGCAGACCAGCACCCCCAGGT
>DYDD01000110.1:8396-9420 GCA_020718045.1 Fibrobacter sp.
GCCACGGCCCGGCCCACGGCCGCCGCGTAGTCGGGGTAGTCGACGGACGCGGTCCCGCGGCAGCCCACGTCCACGACCGTGTGGCCCTCGCGCGCCAGCAGCGCCGCGATCCGCTCCTTGTGCCCGAAGCCGCGGTGGTCGGACCCGACGGCGATGATCATGGCGCGTTCCTCCCCCGCAGTTCCGCGGTCCAGGCTGCGACCAGTCGCTCGACCTGGTCGGCCATCCGCGCGTAGGCCAGGGACGTCCCGGCACGGTAGGGATCGTCAATCGTTTCGGCGGACGCGGCGTCGCCGCCGTCCGCCAGGTCGATGCCCGGCAGGCCCAGTAGGCCGATCCGGCCGGCGTGCCGGGGGAACCGCGCACGGAAGCGCACGAGCTGGCCCGGCGTCATCAGCAGCACCCAGTCGGCCTCGTCCAGCAGGGCCGCGTCCAGCGGCCGCGAACGGTGCCGCGACAGGTCCAGCCCCCGGTCCCGCGCTTGGTCGCAAGACTCCGCCGTGGCCGGGCAGCCGGGAACGGCGTCCAACCCCGCCGAAGCACACGGCGGCCGGCCCTCCCAGCGGGCGGCGGCCAGGACGGCGGCCAGGGGGCTGCGACAGGTGTTGCCCGAGCAGACGAACAGGATGGTCCCGCGAGCGGTCACGTGCGCCTCCACCGGCGTAAGTTAGGCCGGGAAACGGGTGGCGTCAAGCAAGGGCCAATCCCGTAATTGCAATGAATTCAAACATTTTTGCGATGCAATTCCCAGTCGGGTGGAACCCGCGGGCCGGGCCGCAACACCCGGGGCGGCCAGACGGTGAGGTCCAGCATCGCCGACGCGGCGGCAGCGAGTGGGCCGCCCCAATCCAGGTCCGCCACGAGGTCGACGCCGTCGGCGAACAGGAGCGCCGCCGACGCCAGGTCCGTGGCCGGCGGCTCGCCGGCCATGTTGGCGCTGGTGGAGATCAGGGCGCCGCCGGACACGGCGATCAGCTCGCGCAGCCGCGGCGGCGCCGGCACGCGCACCGCCAGCGTCGACCCG
>DYDD01000384.1 GCA_020718045.1 Fibrobacter sp.
GCGGCCGCGGACAGCACGTCGCCGGCCGCGCCGAGGTTCAGCGTGCGACCGCCGCCGGCCTCCAGGGTGACGCGTTCGGCGAACCGCCACTCCCGCCGCGCCTGCAGCCGCAGCGCGAGGCTGCGCGCGGCGAAGGGATAGAGGGCGTTGCTGGCGAAGGGCATGGCGAGTTCGGCCCCGCACACCAGCGGCCCCAGCAGGGGCGCGCGCGTCCGGCCGAGCCAACCGGCCGCCGGCCGTCCCCAGCCGGACACCTGCGTCTCTCCCGGCCAGCCCGCGGTCGCGCCTTCGCCGGCGGCGTCCGGCCAGCGCTCCAGGACCGGCAGGTCGCCGCTCGCGAAGTCCAGGTGGGGCCAGCGCAGGTAGGCGACACCGCGGCCGTCGCGTCGCAGGACGGTCGCGATCTCCAGCACGCCGAGGTTCCAGCCGGAGGACGGGTCGTCGTAGCGGGAGGCCGCGACGCGGAAGGCGCGGCCGTCGTCGAGGAAGGTCCAGGGCAGGTCGTCGTCCCAGGGCGCCGCGGCCGGGGCGGCCGAGGCGAGCAGCGTGCAGAAGGCGGCTGTCAGCGTGCAGCGCCCGACCGTCGCGATCACGGCCCCACGCCGTCCTGTTCGATCAGGCGCACCATGCCGGCCGCGGCGAAGCGCACCATCACGACGCGCCGGTTGCCCGGCAGCGTCTCCTTGCCGACCACCAGCCCGAAATCGTCCCAGGCCAGGTGGTGGATCACGTCGCCCTCGGCGTAGGTCTGCCACGGCCGGTAGGGCACCGCCTTCTCGAGGTCCAGGTCGGCGAGCAGCTCGGCGACGTCGTCCGTCGCGGCGGCCGCTGACGGCGCCGGCTCCGCCGCCGCGCGCGGCTCGTCGTCGTCGAGAACATCGGTGTCGTCGGCGTCGTCGAATGCGACGGGTTCGACCGCCGCGCCCGCGGACGCCGCCGCGGCCGCGCCGCCGCGCAGCGCCTGGCTCGAGCTGATCTTCGGCAGGAAGCCCTTGCAATTGGGGCACTGCAGCCAGACGACGCCGTCATCGTCCCCGTCGGTGGTGGGGACGACGGCCATGTCGTACTCCGTCTTGCAGACGGAACAGTACTGCGGGATGGTCATGATTCGCACCGGTTCCCGTCGGCCCGACCGGGGAGCCAGGCTGGGGTTACGGGAGGATCTTGCAGCAGATCTCGGCCTCGTCCTTCTGGGAGTACCGCATGCCGCACACCAGGCACTTGTAGTCGCCGTCGATGCGGCCCTCGGCCTCGGCCTTGGCCAGCAGACGTTCGAACTTCACGAACGATTTGTCACGGACCAGCACACCGGCTTCTTCCCTGCGTCGCTGCACGGCATCCTCCTTGATCCCGGTGTTCGTTCGGCCGCGAACCACCGGTCCACAGCGCGTCATCGCAACACGCGGGGCATCCTATAACATCAGGGCGTCCGCGTCAACCACCGAGGGCGGGAAGAGTTCCGCGGCGGGAGCGTCGTCTCAGCCGGCCGCGTCGGCGGCGAACAGTTCGACGCGGCCGTCGTCGACCGCGACAAGCGCGGGCAGGCGGAAGAGGTCGGCGAGCGTCACCGCGCCGAGGACGCCGGCGTCGGCGACGGCGTGCGCGAGGACGCCGG
>DYDD01000385.1:0-1533 GCA_020718045.1 Fibrobacter sp.
ATCGAGACGGATGACTGAGCGGTCTGTCGGGCGCTGAGAACTTGGCACTGTCCAGAATTTTTACCGAGCTGACCGGATACTTCTCGGACCTGGGCCTCGGTCATCTCTACACCGTTGAAGGTTGGCCCGCGAGCGGTCTCGCCCTGCTCGGCTGGTTGTGGATCGAGGCGGACTATGTGGACACGATGCATGGCTCGGGCGAATGGTCGAGTGTCCAGGGAGGCGCTTCCGGTACATGGACCACCGAATGAGATCCGAACTTGCCCGCGCCGCCGTGCTCCCCGCCCCGGCGCCACATTCGCATCGCCCCCGCTGACATCCGAGCCGCTCCTTCCCAACCCGCCATCCCGGTCCGGCCGGAACCCGGAATGCTCCCATGCGTTGGAGCGGCTCGTATGCTATGTTCCCCTTTCATGAGGGAGTGCGTATCCTGATCACCGGACACCGACATCGCCGTTGGCCCTGGCTGATGCTGCCGCTGCTCGCCGGTTGCGCGGGCGACGATGCGCTGCCGATCGTGCGCGCCGAACGCAGCGCGCTGCCCCTGGTCATGGTCGAGACCGGCGAGATCGCCGCCGTGCGCGCGCAGGACCTGCGGCCGCCGCAGGACTGGCAGTCCTCGCTGATCATCGTCGAGCTGGCGCCCGAGGGGACCGTCGTGGCGGTGGGCGACACCGTCGCGCGCTTCGACGACAGCTCCCTGGCGCGGCCCCTGGCCGATGTCGAGGACCGCCTGCGCAACCTCGCCGCCCAGCGGGAGGGGACGGTCGCCAGCCAGTCCAGCCAGCGGCAGGCGCTGGTCGACGCGGTGGCCATGGCCGAGCTGAGCCGCGAGCAGGCGCTGCTGCAACTCACCAAATTGCAGTTCGAATCGCAGACCCGCCGGCAGGAGTCCCAGCTGGCGGCCGAGCGCGCCCGCATCGCGCTGGACGAGGCCCGCGCGAAGCTCGTGGCGCAGGCGGTGCTGGACAGCCTGGCCCTGGCCAAGGCGGACCTCGGACTGGACGACGCGCGCACCGAGCGGGCGTCGCTGCTGGAGCGGCGGCGGGCCAGGTCGCTGCTGGCGCCGCTGCCGGGGCTGGTGGTCTACCTCGAGCAGGAGGACCGCCAGGGCAAGCGCACCAAGCCGCGCGTCGGCGACGCGATCGATCCCTGGCGGCCCATCATCCAGATCCCGGACCTGTCGGCGATGCAGGTGACCATGATGGTGCACGAGGTGGACCGCCACCGCGTGGCGACCGGCCTGCCGGTGAAGCTGCGCCTGGAGGCGTACCCCGAAGCGGTCTTCACCGGCCGCATCGAGAGCGTCGCGCGCCTGGCCGCCGAGCTGGAGACCGGCACCGGGGTGCGCGGGTTCGCGACCGTGGCCCGCATCGACGGGGCCGACCCGCGGCTGCGGCCGGGGATGACGGCCATCGTGGAGATCGGGCTCGGCGAGGTCGCCGACGCCGTGCTCGTGCCGCGCACCGCGGCGGTCGAGCGCGACGGCGAGTGGCTGGTCTACCCGCGCGCCACCTGGCCGCGGCCGCAGCC
>DYDD01000385.1:1560-1667 GCA_020718045.1 Fibrobacter sp.
GACCGTGGCGGTGGCGTCGGGTGCGGCCGACGGCACCGGATTGTCCGCCGGCACCGAACTGGCCGCCGTGCCCCCGAAAGAGGCAGAATGACCATCCCGTCCCGTCG
>DYDD01000111.1:0-2592 GCA_020718045.1 Fibrobacter sp.
ATGACTGAGCGGTCTGTCGGGCGCTGAGAACTTGGCACTGTCCAGTTACTATCACTACGGGTCTCAGTGGGGCGATTTCTTCTATACCTCCTTTCTCGCTGGAATCGAGGTCGCCAACGGCTTTGTGTTCCAGCTATATAATACATCGAGTGGCAATATGGGAGGGGGCGGCATAGCGAGGCATGTGAGCGTATTTGATGTGACAGACCCCACTTCACCGACTCACTTGCAAGACTGCATTCCTCACGAAGATTCCGATGGGCAGCCGGAGGTCTACAACCGCATCGCGATCAACGGTGATTACATCTACACGGACAGTTCGATCGTGGGGACCTGGCACTGGCCGTCCGACACACGGGTCAGCGGCTTCAATCTAGATCAAGGGTACTTCCTCGGGAATGAAGCCCTGTATGCGGTGACTCCATCCGGGCTCGAGATCCGCGATCTTTCCGTTCCCGAAGATCCGCCGCTGGCAGGAACACTGTTGACCGATCACGAGGTCCACAACCTCGTCTCCATCGGGGACCATGCCTACGCCCAATGCGAGGGCGCCCTCGTCGTCCTGGATGTCGAGAATCCTCTGTCACCGCTCGTGATCGAAGAGATGCCGATGAACGATTCCGGCTCATGCGCCGCAGTATCGACCGAGTCCCTCCTGCTGGCCGGCGACGATGGCCTCTTCGCGTATGACTTGCGCATCCAAGGCCCCGGCCACCCGGTTCAAGTGGGATCCCTGTCGGGGATCGCCTTTGATGACGTTGAGTTGTCGGGGGGCGTAGCCTACCTGGTCGTACGTGACCAGGGGATGCTCATCGTGGATGTGACCGATCCCGCGAATCTGGAAGTGATCGGTCGCTTCTACATCCCCTATCTTTCCGATACCTCTCTTGTCGGCAATTGCCTCGCCGCGACCACCTTGCAAGGCTATTTCATCCTCTTAGCCCTCGACTGCTCCGACTCCGTCCCCATCGCCGTGCAGGACTTCTCCGCCACCTGGCAGGACTCCGGCTTCCGCCTCGCCTGGCGCCTGGCCCGCGACACCGCCGTCCTGCGCCTCGACGCCATCGCCGGCGACCGCACCTGGACCGTGCCCTGGACCCGCGAAGCCGACGGCTACGCCGCGCTCGACCTTGACGGCCCGTTGCTCCCGGGCGAGTCCGTCACCTACGTGCTGTCCGCCCGCGACGACGGCGGGGTCTGGCAGGAACTCTCGCGCACGACCGCGACCGTCCCCGAGCTGACGACCGCGCTGCTCGCCCCGCACCCCAACCCGTTCAACCCGACCACGACATTGGCGTTCACGCTGGAGCGCCCGCAGGACGTGCGGCTGACGATCCACGATCTGGCCGGCCGCGAGGTGAGGCGGCTGGTGGACGTGCGGTTGCCCGCGGGTCGTCATACGTCGCCGTGGGATGGCCGCGACAGGGCGGGCCAGGCGCTGCCGGCCGGGATGTACCTCGCTCGCCTGCAAGCTGGGGACCGGGTGGAGACGCGTAAGCTCTCGCTCGTGAAGTAAGTCGGCATCGACCGATCAGCACGACACGAAGGACGACGACGGTCGCCTCACCGCACCAGCATCGCCCGCCGCACCTCGCTGCGCCCCCCCGCCGTCAACCTGGCCAGGTAGAGCCCCCCGGGCTGGCGGGCGCCGCGGTCGTCCGCACCGTCCCAGACGACCATCTGCTCGCCCACGACGGCCGGCCCGGACAGCAGCGTGCGCACACGATGGCCGCGCAGGTCGATGATCTCCAGGCGGGCGACGGCGGCCTCGGGCAGGTGGAACCAGAATTCCAGATCCGGGCCGGCGTCCCGAACGACGCGCAGGTCGAAGACCGACGGCGCAGAGTCCGGCACGGCGGTGCCGACCGGCAGCGCGACGTGCTGGTCGCCGGGGTAGTCGGCCAGGTCCGGCGCAGTCCCGGGCTCCGCCAGCGCGCCGCCGAGGCCGGGCAGCCACTGGCTGGTGACCGTGCCGTCGGTCCGCAGCAGGAACGCCGCCAACTGCGGGGCCGCCCCCTCGCCGGGCACCAGGCCCACGCTGAGCGCGGGCAGGTAGATCTCGAAACCGGTCAGCGCGGTGGCCGCCGCCGCGGCGCTGGCCGCGGTGACGCCGGCGGTGTTGCGGTTGTCCAGCGCCACCTGGATCCCGTGGGGGTTGTCGCCCCCCGCGAGCAGGCCCGAGCCGCTGCCCACGACACCCGCGCCGCGGTAGGTCTTCACGGCGCCGCCCCCCGCCGGCAGCGTGTACTGGTCCACGTAGATGTTGCCGGCGTAGGCGTTGACGAACAGCAGCTGGTCCGGCGCGAAGCCGTCGTCCAGGCGCAGCCCGCTCAACAGCTCGGGGCCGCTGGGCGGCACGGGCACGCCGTCGAGATCCAGGACCGTCTGGCCGCCGGGCGCGGTGTCCAGCAGCAGGCAGAGGCCGGTGCCGTCGGTGGCGAGGTTGCCGGTCACGCCGACGAAGAGCGAGTCGCCCGACACGCGCGCGAACAGACGGTCCAGCTCCGAGACGTTGTCGCCCAGGTTGGTCGGCGTGTCCTGCGCGACCAGGGGCGGCGCCAGGTCCGCCACGGCGAGGCCGTCCAGCAGGCT
>DYDD01000111.1:2608-6581 GCA_020718045.1 Fibrobacter sp.
GCGGTCACCGCGACCTGCAGCAGCCGGTAGCCGTAGGCGCCGAGGGTCAGCGGGTAGGCCCCTCTGTTGGCGTCGGTGAGCGCGGGCAGCGTCGCGCCGGAGAGCAGGTCCGTCGGAACGGTCGCGCCGCCGGCGATCGCGAAGCCGCCGAGGTCCAGCGTCAGGGTCTGCGACGAGCCGCTCACGTTGATCGCGACCAGGACCTGCTGGTCCGCGTGGTCGCGCACGAAGGCCCAGACGGGGGCCGCGCTCGCCGTGACCGGCGCGTAGCCGCCGCGGCGCAGGGCGACGCTGGCCTTGCGGGCGACGATCAGCTCACGGTAGGCCTCCAGCAGGGAACCGGACACGCCCTGCTGCTCGGCGACGCTGCGGCCGTCGTTGTTCTGCGAGATGCGCCCCGCGTAGGCGGCGGCGTTCAGCACGAAGTAGTTGCTCATCGGCGGGCCGGCCACGGCAAGCCACTTGAAGGGCTCGCGCATGGGGATGTCGGCGGCGTCGCCCGCGTAGCTTGTATTCTTGGCGCCGCGCATGCCGATTTCGTCGCCGTAGTAGAGGTTCGGGGTGAAGGGCTGGGTCAGCAGGACCGCCGCGGCGGCCTTGCCCTTGGCGAACGAGTCGCCGATCGAGGTGGCCAGGCGGCCGACGTCGTGGTTGCCGATCGTGCAGAGGAAGGTGCCGTCGACCGCGGCCGCGTCGCGGGCGGCGACCGTCGCGGCCATCGACGAGTACAGCGGTCCCGCGTCCTCCCAGCTCAGCGCGTCGCGAGCGGCGAATTCGAAGGGCTTGGTGAAGGCGGCGTCCATCCCCGGGAACAGGTCGGTGCCGTAGCTGCCCCAGTCGGCCTGCTCGGCGAAGACGACCACGTCGGGGTTGACCGCGCGCAGCGCCGCGCGCCAGGGCGCCCAGAACGAGCCGATGTGGTAGCCCCAGCCGTCGGGGCCGTTGGGGTAGGTCGACCAGACGTGGTCGAGGCGGTAGCCGTCCAGGCCGTCGCTGAAGACGTCGTCGCCGTCGGGGTCGAGCCAGTGCTGCGCCCACTGCGTGACCAGGTCCACGGGGTGGGGGTCGCGCAGGTCCCACCAGATCTGCCGCACCGTGGCGCCGTTCCAGGTGGTGAAGGTCGAACCCTGGTACTGCGTGTTGGCGGCGTCGGTGAAGGCCAGCCAGTCGTCGTAGACGCTGCCCGGGTTGGCGTAGGCGTCCTGGAAGTAGACCGCGTCGCGACTGACCCCGTAGGCCACGAAATCCACGAACACCTTCAGCCCCGCGGCGTGCGCCGCCTCCAGGAACGACGTCAGCGCCGCCTCGTCCCCGAACCACGGGTTGAGCTGGTCCGCCGGCCCATGTTGGTAGCCGTGGTACGCCGGCGACGGGAAGATCGGGTTCAACCAGATCGCCGTCACCCCCAGCCCCTGCAGGTACGGCAACGAAGCCGTCAGCCCCCCGAAGTCCCCGAACCGCTGCGCATCCCCGTTCCCGTCCCGCCACGCGATCGGCATGATGTGATAGAAAACCTCGTCCGGCAGATCCGCCACCGCCGCCCGAGCGGGAGCATCCGCAGCGAGGCAGGCGCAGATCAATGCGATCGACAGAAAACGGCTGAGTCTCATCGGGCATGTCCTTCCAGATGCGCGGTTGGTCGTGATCGCTGGATGGTCCCTGCTCGTCCAGAGGGGTCACCTCGCCCGGGACATGCCATTCCCGTCGTGACGGGGGTGTCCGCAGGGCCCCGGAGCCAGGATGGCGGAGGGGGCCGAAGGTCAAGCGCGCCGGGCACAGGAGGTGCCCGGCGCGCGTCCCCCGTCACGACGGGAATGGCATGTCCCGGGCGAAGGATCCCCTCGCGACGAGCAGGCGCCATCCACCGATCACGAACCCGAGGATACCACGGATCGCTCAGCCCAGTCGTTTAACGAAGACGTATTTGTCGTCCCCGGGCCCGTAGAAGTCCGCGAACACCGCCCCCGTAGCGTAGTCGCACCGCTCGTAGAACCTGCGCGTGCTGACGTACTGGGCCTTCCCGCTGGTCTCGGCGTACACGCCCGTGCCGCCGAGCGCACGGATGCGTCGCTCGCATTCCTGCAGGAGGCGTCGGCCGAGGCCGGCGCCCTGGGTGTCGGGGTGCACGGCGATCCAGTAGAGGTCGTAGCTGGACAGGGTGCAGGGGATCAGGCCGTAGCAGGCGTAGCCGTCGAGGCGGCCGTCGCCGTCGGCGTAGAGGAACTCGTAGCCGCTGGCCGGGCCCCTCTGCAGACGCTCCTCGACCAGTTCGGCGGCGATCGCCACCTCCGACGGGGAGAAGTAGCCGGTGGCCGCGGCCAGGTCGCGCACGGCGGCGACGTCGTCGAGGCGGGTCTCGGTACGGAATTCGGCGGCGGTCGTCATCGCGATCACGCTCCAGGGACGGCCGCGAGGATGCGCGCGACCGCGTCGTCGAAGGAGAGGCCCGCGCGCGCGACGGCGGCCTGGAAGCCGGCGTCCGCGGACAGGCAGGGGTTGGCGTTCGCCTCGAGGATCCAGGGCTCCCCGGCGGCGTCCACGCGGAAGTCCACGCGCGCCCAGCCGCGCAGGCCGAACAAGTCCCAGCAGGCCAGGGCCAGATCCTGCAGGCGCGCCGACAGCGGCGCGTCGTCGGGCGCGAGGTCGAAGGTGCGCACGGTGTGCGAGTACTCGAAGGAGTCCGCGTCCCACTTCGCGGCGTAGCCCACGATGCGCGGCTTGTCCGGCGGGTAGTCGACGAAGGTCAGCTCGGCCGGCGGCAGCACCTGCGGGCCGCCGGGGCCGTCGAGCACCGAGAGGTTGAACTCGCGGCCGTCGACGAAGGCCTCGGCGAACCAAGGAGCGCCGGGGCGGCCGGCCCGCGCAGCCAGCGCGGCGCGCAGGCACTCCGGGTCGGCGGCCACCACCGCGTCGTCGTCCATGCCGAGGGAGGCGTCCTCCCACACCGACTTCACCAGGCAGCGCGCGGGCGTCGCGGCTGCGCCGCCGGCGGCGACGAGCCGGTCGCGTCGCAGCTCGTACCAGGCGGGCGTGGGCAGGCCGGCGCCGTCCAGCAGCTGCTTGGCGAGGATCTTGTGCGAGGTGGTGAACATGGCCTCCGACGGGCAGCCGGCGTAGCGCACGCCCAGCGCGTCCAGCAGGGCGGGCACGACGTGGATCAGGCGGCCCTCGCCGCCCAGGCTCTCCACGAGGTTGAACACGAGGTCGGGGGCGGCCGCCTGGAGGCTGCGGCCGAGGTCGGGCAGGTCCAGGTCGCAGCCCAGGGCGGCGGGCTCGTGGCCCAGGCGCGCGAGGGAGGCGGCGATCGCCGCCACCTGATCGAGCACGTCGCGCTCGTCGGGCGCCGCGTCGGCGGCGACCGCGTTATGCAGGATCAGGATCCGCATGCAGCAGCTCCGCGCGCAGGGGGGGGATCTCGCCGCGGCGCGTCGCGGCCGAGCGGACGACGGCGTCGATGAGGTCCGCGTAGGGCAGGCCCTTGGCCGTGGCGATCATCGGCAGGTCCGAGTGCTCGGGGTGCAGGCCGGCCAGGGGGTTCAGCTCCATGATCTGGGGCACGCCCCGCGCGTCGGCCCGCAGGTCGACCCGCCCGGCGTCGCGGCAGCCCAGCACGCGCCAGGCCGCGAGCGCGGTGCGCTCGGCCTCTGCCACCTGCGGGTCGGCGGCGGCGTCCGGGAAGCGGTACTCGATCAGCTCCTCGCACCGCTCCTTGTTGACGTACGTGTAGGCGTCGGCCTCGGCCTGCGGCAGCAGGACGACCTCCATGGTGCCCAGCGCGCGGGCGTCGTCGCCGGTGCCGACGATCCCGACGGTCAGCTCGCGCCCCGGCAGGAAGGTCTCGACCAGCACCGGCTGGCGGAACCGTTCCAGCAGCAGTGCGCAGCGGTCGGCCAGCTCCTGCGGCGTGCGCAGCTTCGAGGCGCCGTCGATGCCCTTGCCGGTGCCCTCGGCGATCGGCTTGGCGAACAGCGGG
>DYDD01000111.1:6592-9255 GCA_020718045.1 Fibrobacter sp.
GACGCCGGCGAGGTCCGCGAGCCGCGCCACCTCGACGAAGGCGGGCGTCGGCAGGCCGGCGTCGCGCAGGACGCGCTTGGTCAGGCCCTTGTGCAGGGTCAGGGACATCGTCAGGGGGTCGCCGAAGGTGTAGGCGATGCCGTAGAGCTCGAGCAGGACCGGCACCTGGGCCTCGCGCCCGAGGCCGTGCAGGCCCTCGGCGATGTTGAACACGAGATCCCAGCGCCGGCCGGCCGTCAGCAAGCGGGCCAGACGCGCCGCGTTGCCGATGCGCTCGGTGCGGTGGCCGCCGGCGCGCAGGGCCGCCTCGAGCGCCTCGACCGTGGAGATGCGGTCGAACTCCGCGGTCTCCTCCTCGCCGTAGCCGGCGGCGAGGTAGTCGTCGCGCAGGTCGTAGGTCAGGCCGATGTGCATGCCCGCTCCCCCGGCTGCCGTGTCACGACTTGCGCCGGGGGGCGCGGCCCTTCTCCAGCTTGGCGGCGCCGCCGCCGCGGGGATCGGGATAGCGGTACTGCCGGCCCTCGAAGTTGCGCAGCACGACGTCGCCGCCCTCGCGGCCGACCAGGTAGTCCGGCTGCAGGGGGATCTTGCCGCCGCCGCCGGGGGCGTCGATCACGTAGGTCGGCACGCCGTAGCCGGTGGTCCAGCCGCGCAGGCCCTGGATGATCTCCAGGCCCTTCTCGACCGTCGTGCGGAAGTGCGACGAACCGGAGATCGGGTCGCACTGGTACAGGTAGTACGGGCGCACGCGCATCATGAGCAGGTTCTGCATGAGGCGCTTCATGGTCTCGACGTCGTCGTTGACGCCCTTGAGCAGCACCGTCTGCGAGCCGAGCGGGATGCCGGCGTCGGCCAGCCGCGCGCAGGCGGTCGCCGACTCGGGTGTGCACTCGTCGGGGTGCAGGAAGTGGATGCTCACCAGCAGCGGGTGGTGCTTGCGCAGCATCTTCACCAGCGCAGGCGTGATGCGCTGGGGCATCACCGCGGGCGACTTGGTGCCGATGCGCACGATCTCCACGTGGGGGATGCGGCGCAGCTCCGTGAGGATCCAGTCCAGCTTGTCGTCGGCGATGCTCAGTGGCTCGCCGCCCGACAGCAGCACGTCGCGGACCGCCGGGGTGCGGCGGATGTAGTCGACGCGCTCCTCGAGCTGCTCCTGCTTGGGCGAGTACTCGCCGTGGCCCACCAGGCGCGACCGCGTGCAGTAGCGGCAGTAGGTGGGGCAGAAGTCGTGGACCAGGAACAGGACGCGGTCCGGGTAGCGGTGCACGATGCCCGGCACCGGGCTGTGGCCGTCCTCGCCCAGGGGGTCGTCCGCCTCGCCGGGCATGCGCAGGTGCTCGGCCTGCGTCGGCACGACGGTCCGACGCAGCGGCTGCTGCGGGTTGGCCGGGTCGAGCAGGCTCATGTAGTACGGGGTCACCGCCACCGGCAGCATGCTGCCGTCGCGCTGCAGCGCCAGCCGCTCGGCGGGCGACAGGGAAAGCATGCGGTCGAACTGCTCGAAGGTGCGGACGCGGTTGCGCAGCTGCCAGTGCCAGTCGTTCCACTCGGCGGCGGTCGCCTCGGGGAAGAAGGCGTGGCGGAACTCGCGCGTGCGCCGGCCGATCCGCGCTCCGGGCTGCGCGAACTCGTGGGGATAAAAAAATCCACCTGGCGCTCCAGGAGGAAGGGCGGTCGGTTCAGCCGCGGGCTGGACTTCGGCGGTGATGGCGGCTGGGGAAGGAGGCTCCTCGGAGCGCTCCTCCTCTCGCTCGACGGCCACGACGGCGTCGACGCTGTGGTCGCTGCGGGCGGACGTGGGGCAGCGGCGCATGTGGTATCCCTCCCTGGGCACGTTCCTGACCCGCGAACCCGGCTGCCGCCGATCCCGGCGAGGCCCTCGCGAGTTGCGTCAAACTATATGCGTGTGCAGGAAAGTCAACAGCCTTTTCGGAGGTCGGCCGCGGATTTTTCGGGGCTGGCTCGGGGGGATCGGGACTGACGCGCCGGTCGGATCGCTGCTATCATGCCCGCCGGTCGGGAGCGCCGACCCAACCCGGAGGGGGCGAGGCATGGAGCGGGTGCTGGACGTGCTGCGGGAGATCCGCGGCGGCATGGAGTACTTCAGCCGGATGCACGTGCTGGGCGTGCCGGTGGACTGGTTCTTCCACCTGGTCTTCGCGGCCGCGATCGCCTGGGGCGCGTCGCGTCTGCTGCCGCTGCGGCGGGTGGTGCTGCTGGCCGTCGCCCTGATCGCGGGCAAGGAGCTGGTCGACGTCTTCGCCAAGTCGCGCCTCGAGTACATCCGACCTCCCGAGGCCGACCTGGCGCTGGACGTCACCGCCGGCCTCGCCGGCCTGGCCCTGGGCTGCTGGCTGGCCCGGCGCTTCCCGCCGCGACGACTCAGGGAACGGGACCGGGAGGCGGCGTCGTGAACCGCCTCGGACGCGCGGCGCCCGCCGCCCTCGGCTCACTGATCGGCGCCCTGCTCTGCCTGTCCCTGCTGGCCCACGCGCTGGTCGGCGCCGGCGCCCCCGCATCCGGGCGGCTGCCGCTGCTGCTTCTGGGCGCCGCCGCCCTGGCCTGGTTCGCGCAGCCGCAGCCGCGGTGGCCACTCGCGGCGATCGTGCCGGTCGGTCCCCTGCTGGACTTCGGCTTCCTGTCGCCGGGCCGCGAGGTCT
>DYDD01000112.1:0-5512 GCA_020718045.1 Fibrobacter sp.
GCCGGGGGGACAACCCGCCGCGGGCCCGGCCGGCGGCCAGTCCGAGGGCGGCGGCCGCCGCCCGGACGCGCGCGGGCGCGTCGCCGCTCAGCAGGTGGACCTCGTAGCCCGCGGCCTGCAGGCGCGCCACCTCGGCCACGGCGTCGGGCTTCATCTCCTCGACCAGCGTCAGCGACGCCAGCGGCGCGCCGTCGCGGCTGAAGACGCTGCGCCCGGCGTAGGTGTCGACGTTATCGGCCGTCGGCAGCGCGAATGCGGGGCGGCCGAAGCGCCAGACGGCGCCGTCGCGCTCCCAGGCCAGGCCCTCGCCGGGAACCTCGCGCACGTCGTCGGCCGCGGGGTCGAGCCGGGCGGCGCCGTCGCCGGAGGCGGCGGCGTCGCTCAGCGACAGGGCCGCCGCGACGCAGCGGCTCACCGGATGGCCGCTGCGGCCGGTCAGGTTCCACAGCACGCGACACTCGGCCGCCGGCAGCGCCAGCAGGTCGCGGCGCGAGTCGTCGGCCAGCGCGAGCAGGCCGCGGGTCAGCGTGCCCGTCTTGTCGAAGAGGATCTTGCGCACGCGCAGCGCCTTCTCCAGGTAGCTGTTGCGGCGCAGCAGCACGCCGTGCCGGCGCAGCCCGACGTGCACCAGCTCGCGCGCCAGCGGCACGGCCAGCCCCAGCGCGCACGGGCAGGTGACCACCAGCACCGAGACCGCCACCGCCACCGCCCGCTGCAGCCCCGCGCCGAGCCAGGCCGCGAACCCCGTCGCGGCCAGCACGAGCACGACCCCGACGTACACCGTGGCGATGCGGTGCCAGGCGTCGCGGGGCGCGTCGGCGTCGTCCCCGCGCGCGTCGTCCAGGCGCAGCAGGTCGTGCAGCCGCGAGTCGGAGAAGTCCTCCACGGCGGCCAGCCGGAAGCCCGTCTCGCCGGCGTTGAAGGCGCCGGCGGGCACGCGCTCGCCGGGGCGCCGGACCTGCGCGTCGGATTCGCCGGTGATCCAGTCCAGCGAGACCAGGACCTCGCGGTGCAGGGGCACGCCCGCGACGGGCACCAGGTCGCCGGGCGCGACCCAGATCTCGTCGCCGGTGCGCAGCTCGGAGGCGGACACGGCCTGCAGCCGGCCGTCGACGAGGCGGCGCGCGTAGAGGTCGGCGATGCCGCCGGACGCCAGCAGCGAGTTGCGGTTGCGCTCGAGCACCCACTCCTGCAGCCAGCGTCCCACGAGCATCAGGGCCACGAAGATGGTGACGGTGTCGAAGTAGGCGTTCTCGGGACCCGTGGTCAGGTAGGCGTGGACCGAGCCGCCCCAGCTCAGGAGCATCCCCAGCGCGATGGGCAGGTCCAGGTGCACCACGCGGCGGCGCAGGCCCCGCCACGCGGCGGCGAAGAACGGCCAGCCGCCCACCCCGACCGCGACGGTGCACAGCGCGAGGCTCAGGCGACCGAACATGACGTAGGCCGGCCCCTGCTCGCCGGGCGCGAGCCCGAAGTAGTAGCTGAGGCTGAACATCATGACGTTCATGGCCGCGGCCGCGGCCACGGCCAGGCGCACCAGGATCCCCCGCGACCGCGGCGTCGGCTTGGCGTGCGCCGGGCCGAAGCGGTAGCCGAACGCCTCGGCCTCGGCCAGGTAGTCCCGCAGCGAACCGAGGCGCGTGTCCCAGACCAGCTCGACGGTACCCAGGGCCGGGTTGATGCGCAGGTCGCGGCCGGCGGCACGCCGCGCGAAGAGCTGCTCGAGCAGCCAGACGCAGGCGGCGCAGTGCACGCCCTGCAGGTCCAGGCGCAACCTCACCACGCCCTCGCCGACGCGGTGGGCGGGATCCTCGAGCTGCAGGTCCAGCCAGGCGAAGTTGTCGGGACGGAGTTGCGGCGACGGGGCGGATTCGCCGCGGCGCAGATCGTAGTAGCGGTCGAGGCCGGCGCCGTGGATGAGGCCGTAAACGGCGCGGCAGCCGCCGCAGCAGAAGGGACCGTCCTGTTCGCGGTGGTCGGGGCCGAGATCGAGCCCGCAGTGCGCGCACGTCCGCGGCAGCCGGCGCACCGAAGCGATCGGTTCCGGTGCCGCGGCTGGGATCGCTGCTGGCTTGGCCATCGGAATCGGCACCTCGCCGGATGCGGACCAGGTCGACCGGAACAAGGACTCTATTTATCCGCTCTCGGCTCGAAAGTATACCGTGCCGGGGTTCGATGCCAAACAAGACTGTCTGGTAATCAGTGATTTCCGTAAATATCGATCATGATATCGATTATCGATGTCGTGTTGGTCGCGACCGCCCTCACCAGAACACGACCTCCCCGAGCCGGGCGTGGGCGATGACGTCGCGGGCCGCGAGCCCACGCAGGATCAGCTGGACGGCCATGACGAACACCAGCGCCGCCCCCAGCCGGGTGAACAGCCGCCTGGCGCCGAGACCGAGCCGCGCCACCCCCATCCCGAACAGCAGCAGCACCGGTACCGTGCCCAGGCCGAACCACACCATGGCCAGCCCACCGTCGACCACGCTGCCGCTGGCCGCGGCCGTCATCGCCGCCTTGTAGACCGGCCCGCAGGGCAGCAAGCCGTTGGCCAGGCCGAGGGCGAGCCGGCCCGGCGCCGTGCGCGCGCCCAGCAGCCGCGGCAGCCGAGCGGCGATCAGCTTCTGCAGGGGGCCGCCCTGCTCCCAGCGGCGCATCGAGACCAGGCCTACGGCGGTCAGCAGCATCAGCACGCCGATCGCGATCGAGAGCACGCCCTGGCCCGCGCGCGAGACGGCGGCGCCGAGCAGGCCGCCGACCGCGCCGAGCCCCGCGTAGCCCGCGATGCGGCCGAGGTTGTAGAGCGACAGCCGGCCGAGCATGACCGCGCTCGAGGCGCCGTCGCCGCGCTGCGCCGCGCTGACCGCGGTCACCAGCGGGCCGCACATGCCCAGGCAATGCCCGAGGCTCATGGTCAGGCCGAATCCGAACAGCGTCGCGAAGGACAGGGCCATCGTGGTCTCGACGACGGGGTTCCCGCAGCAGTCCATGGTCGCTCCTCCAGGCTCGCGTGCGGGGGCATCCTAGCCCCGGCGGCCGGCGCTGGCAAGTGGGCGCCATCCCACTTGTGGCCGCCATCCCACACGTCGGCGCTGTGAATTCGCGTTCCCGGCCCCGCCGCAACCTTGCTGTTTCGCGGGATCGCACCTGCGACTATCATGACCGGAGCCCGTCCGACAACCGACCGGGAACGGTGATGATGCTCGACGATAAGACGCTGGACCTCCTGCTCGACGGCAATGACGACGGCAATGACGACGGCGATGGCGCCGCCGCCCTTCGCGCCGCGCGCCTGCTCGCAGCCGCCGAAGCGGCGCTGCGCGACGGCCCCGTCGTGCCCGAAGCCGTCTGGCGGCGCTGGCTGGACGGGACCCGGTCGCCGGAGCTGCTGACGGCGTTGCCGGACGCCGCGACCCGCGAGCGCTGGGCCGAGGCGGCCCTCGCCGCGATCCGCCTCAGCGGCACCACCCTCGAGACGCTGCTGGACCAGCGCGTCGCCGCCCACCCCGAGCGCACGTGGCTGCGCGAGCCCGACACCGCCGGCGCCGGCACCTGGAGCTACGCGCGCGCCCGCCGCAAGGCCCGCGCCTACGCCGCGGCGCTGCTGCAGAACGGTCCATCGCCTCGAGTGGCGCTGCTGACGCCCAACTCGGTGCGCGGCGCGCTGGCCGACCTCGCCTGCCTCCTGCACGGCATCCTCGTGACGCCCCTGTCCCCCCAGACGGAAGCCGGCGAGCTGGCCTGGATCCTGGCCCGGCTGGACATCGACACGGTCGTCGCCGGCAACGACGAGCAGTTGGATCTCGCCCGCCGCGCCGCCGCGGCCGCCGGGCGGCGACCGCGCCTGCTGCACCTGGACGAGGGCCAGCGGGGCGAGGGTTCGACGCTGCTGGACGAGATCTGCGCCGGCCTCTCGGCCGGCGACGTGGACGCCGCGCTGGCGACGCACCCCCGCCTCGGACTGGACGACGTCGCCACGGTCATGTTCACCTCCGGCAGCACCGGCACCCCGAAGGGCGTCGCCTTCTCGCTCGGCAACCTGGTCAGCAAGCGCTTCGCGCGCGCGGCCGCCCTGCCGCAGGTCGGCCGGGACGAGGTTCTGCTCTGCTACCTGCCGCTCTTCCACACCTTCGGCCGCTACCTGGAGCTGCTCGGCACGATGTTCTGGGGCGGCGAGTACGTCTTCGCCGGGAACCCGTCGCGCGAGACGCTGCTGCGCCTGCTGCCGCAGGTCCGCCCCACCGGCCTGATCGGCGTCCCCCTGCGCTGGAGCCAGCTGCGCGAGGCCTGCCTGGCGGGGCGCGGCGACGAGGCCGGCGAGCCCTCCGACGAGGACGTGCGCGCGACGACCGGGGGCCGCTTGCGCTGGGGCCTGTCCGCCGCCGGCCACCTCGCGCCCGAGGTCTTCCGCTTCTTCCACCACCACGGCATCGAGCTGTGCAGCGGCTTCGGCATGACCGAGGCCACCGGCGGCATCACGATGACGCCGCCAGGCGACTACCGCGACGACTCGGTGGGCCGGCCCCTGCCCGGGGTGCGGGTGCGCTTCGGCGAGGAGAACGAGCTGGAGATCTCGGGGCCCTACGTCGCCGCCTACCTCGACGATGGGGGGCGGCCCGGCGACGGCGCCTGGCTGCGCACCGGCGACATCTTCCGCCGGCACGACGACGGCCACCTCGAGATCATCGACCGCCTCAAGGACATCTACAAGAACGCCCGCGGGCAGACCGTCGCCCCGCGGCGCGTCGAGCAGAAGTTCGCCGGCGTGCCCGGCATCCAGCGCGTCTTCCTGGTCGGGGACCACCGCACCGACAACGTGCTGCTGATCGTTCCCGACCCCGGGGACCCCGTCCTGCAGGGGGAACCGCGGGGCGAGGCCGCCCGCGCCTACTTCGGGCGGATCGTCCACGCCGCCAACGCCGACCTGCTCTCCTACGAGCGCGTCGTCAACTTCGCGGTGCTGGACCGCGACTTCGACGCCGACCGCGGCGAGCTGACGCCCAAGGGCTCCTACCGCCGCAAGGCCATCGAGGAGAACTTCGCCGCCGTCGTCGACGAGCTGTACCGCAGCGACGCGGTCACCCTGGCGCTGACCGGCGTGCGCCTGCGCGTGCCGCGCTGGCTGATCCGCGAACTGGGCCTCCTCGAGACCGACCTGGAGGCCGGAGGCGACCGCGTGCGTGACCGGGTCGGCGGCCGCGAGCTGGCGGTGGTCCCTGGCGGCGGCGGCCGCTGGCGCGTGGGCGACCTGGAGTACGAGGTCGCCGGCGGCGTCATCGACCTCGGGCTGCTGGCCCGCCAGCCGCTGCTGTGGGTCGGCAACCCGGCCCTGGCCGCCTTCTGCCCCGTGCGCGACGGCTGGGACACGGCCCTGATCTCGATCACGCAGCACGTCCACCTGCCGCACCCTTTGCCCGCGGGCGCCGGCGCGGCCGGCGCGGAGGCGTCCGGCACCCTGCCGGACCAGCGGCTGTCGCGGCTGCACGAACTGACCCGCGAGGCGTTCTTC
>DYDD01000112.1:5602-8532 GCA_020718045.1 Fibrobacter sp.
CGCCTCGAGGCGCTGTCGCGCCACGCCGAGATGCCAGTGCGCAGCGCCGCCTACCGCGTGCTGCTGCTGGACGAGCCGGCGCCGGACTACAGCCAGGTGCGGCCCAAATTCCTGCTGTCGGGCCTGCCGTTCCTGGACGAGGACAGCATCGAGGCGATCACGCGCGGCGGCTTCGAGGAGCGGCGACTCGAGGCCTTCCGCCTGCGCCTGCACGCCTACCGGCAGCACCTCACCTGGCCCGCCGACGATGCCAGGCGGTCGCAGCTCGTCATCATCTTCAAGCTGCTCTCGGACTTTGCGCGGCTGCAGCCCGCCTACTACGGCACCGTGCGCGACGAGCTGGTCAGCTGGGTGTTGCTGCGCGAGGACCCGGTCCTCGCGGCGCACGCCGAGCGCTTCGCGCTGGAGCTGGCCGACTGGTACGAGGAGGCCCTCGACCGCGCCCTGCCCCACCGCGGCCCGGGCGCCTGGCAGGACAAGATCCTCTACCAGGACGGCATGTCCGCCGAGGAGATCCGGCGGCTGGAGGAGGTGCTGGTCGGCACCACCTTCCTGCAGCAGTCGGTGAAGCTCACCTCCGACGGCGAGGACCTGGACCTGCGCGAAGTGCCCCGCGAGGGCATCTGGATCGGCCGCACCGCCGTCCGCCACCGCCAGCGCATCTACCGCATCAGCGTGAACACGGTGCAGGGGAAGCACTACGATCTGCTGGCCGTCGTCTGGGACCGCGACCTGCTGGACGAGGACCGCAGCGAGATGCTCACGACCATCTTCTGGCTGATCGCGCTCGGCGGCCACCCCCACGGACCACCCGTCCTGCCGCGTTTCGGCTGCTACCGGCCGGCCATGGGCGCGCTGTCGCTGGCCTTCGTCAGCGACCTCTCGGTGTGGGAGCGCATCCGGGAGTACGCCGGCGACTGGTCGCAGGTCCCGGGCGAGCCGCGCGACCCGGGCTGGCGCCGCCTGTTCGTGCAGGCGCTGGCCGCGGTGTTCCGCGGCTGGGACATCAGCGGTCGGCGCATCGTGCCGGGCATGGTCACGCCCTCGAACGTCGCGGTGTCCGAGCCCGACTTCCGCGAGGGCGCGCGCATCCTCTCGATGACCGGCTGGTCCGACTACACGGGCCCGCTCGACCTCGTGCGGCCGATGCTGCGGAACTTCTACAAGCAGACCACGGTGACCTACCCCTGGACGGGACGGCGCCTGGACCTGGCCTGGATCGCGGACGCCTGCGTCGAGGCGCTGGGTGTCGCCCGCGCGCGCGGATTCCTGGCCGAGCTGCTGGTCTCGCTGGAGGGCCTGCCGCCCGACAGCCACCGCGGTCAGCTCGGGGAGGTCCTGCGCGGCTACCTGCACCGGCTCGACGAGTCGCCTTACGAGAGCTGCGCCCTGCGCGGCGCGGTGAACCGCTTCCGGCGGTGGGAGCTGTCGAACCCCGACGCCTCGCCGCGGGCACGCGGGCAGATCGTCGAGGAGATGCTGCGCCTCTACGGCCTGGGGGACCAGCCCGAGCTCGAGCGCTACCTCCTGTACCGGCGGACCTGGTTCCGGCGCGCCGCCGACGCCACCCAGGCCGCCTTCGACGCGCTGATCGCGGCCCTGCACCGCGAGCCGGCCACGCCGGCGACCCGGCGCGTCGAGCTAAACGCCCTGCAGGAGACGCTGACCGACCCCGAGGACCGCCACGCCTTCCAGCGCCTGGCCTTCCCCCACTCGGCGGCGGACCAGTCTGCGCAGCTGCTGGCCGTCGGGAACAGCGACCACCGCCAGGTCATCGTCTCGACCCGCATCCAGGACAAGACCGGCACCGCCTACGCCGTGCGCGAGCCGGTCGAACCCTCGGAGTACGGCCGCCTGTACCGGCTGTTCTTCAAGTCCGGCTACTACAAGACGATCTCCGAACGCGACAGCTTCGTCATCGTGCTCGACGCCCAGGAGCGCATCGTGGGCGGCATCTGCTGGAAGGAGATCGAGCCGGGCGTGGTCCACCTCAACGGGATCGTCGTGGCCACGCCCCTGCTGGGCCGCGGCATCAGCAGCGTGCTGATCGAGGACTTCTGCACGCGGATGGCGAACCTGGGCCACCAGGCCGTGACCACCCTGTTCGTGCTGCGCCCGTTCTTCGAGCGGCACGGCTTCCACCTCGACAAGCGCTGGGGCGGGTTGGTCCGCCCGCTGCAGCGGCAGACGCCCTGATCGCGGCCGCCGGTCCGGCGGGCGCAACCACGGAGGACGGGAGATGAACTTCCCGGTCTGGGAACTGCCGATGGGCGGGGGCATCCTGATGGCCCTGGTCTCGGTGCTGCACGTGTTCGTGGCGCACCTCGCCGTGGGCGGGGGGCTGTGGCTCGTGCTCGCCGAGGGCGCGGCCCGGCGGCGCGGCGACGCGGCGCTGCTGTCCCTGGTGAAGACCCAGAGCCGCGCTTTCCTGCTGCTGACCCTGGTGTTCGGCGCCATCACCGGCGTCGGCATCTGGACGACCGCGGCGCTCATCTCGCCCCAGTCGATCCTCGCCCTGATCCGCGCCTACGTCTGGGGCTGGGCGATGGAATGGGTCTTCTTCATCGTGGAGATCGCCGCGGCCCTGGTCTACTGGTACGGCTGGGACCGCCTGGACGCGCGGACCCACCGGATCGTGGGCTGGATCTACTTCGTCGCCGCCTACGTCAGCCTGGTGATCATCAACGGGATCGTCACCTTCATGCTGACCCCGGGCGGCTGGCTCGCGAACCACGAGTTCTGGACCGGCTTCTTCAACCCGACCTACTGGCCGTCCCTGGCCCTGCGCTCGGCCGCGGCCGCGATCCAGGCCGGCCTGTTCGTCCTGGTGACCGCGGCTTTCGCGAGGCGCGGCGACGCCTCCGCTCTCGATGCCCGCGCCTGGGCCACGCGCCGCGGCGCCGTCTGGGTCGCGGCGGGCGTCGCGGCGT
>DYDD01000112.1:8573-9185 GCA_020718045.1 Fibrobacter sp.
GCGATCCCGGACTGGGCCGACCTGGCCGCCGGCGCCATCCCCGTGCTGCCGCGCGTCGTCGGGTTGATGCGGGCCGGCGCGGCGGCGGCCTTCCTGATCGCCCTCTGGCCCCTGGCGACGCCCCGGCGCTGGCACCCGGTCGGGGCCGTGCTGCTGACCGCGGCCGGCCTGGCCCTGTTCTTCGGCGGCGAGTGGGTGCGCGAGGCGGCCCGCAAGCCCTACACGATCCACGGCTACCTCTACACCACCGGCCTACGCGTGGACCAGGAGCCTGAAGTCGCGGCTGCCGGCGTCACCGCCTTCACCCGCTGGCGCGATCCCGCGGCGTCGACGCCCGCCGCACGCGGCCGCGACCTCTACCGCGCCTGGTGCCTGCCCTGCCACACCCGCGACGGCTACAACGCGATGCGCCCCTTCCTGTCCCACCGCACCGAGGCGGAGATCGCCGACTTCCTGCCGCGGCTGCACCATATGCGCGCGCGGATGCCGGCCTGGCACGGCGACGCCGCGGAGACCGCCGACCTCGCGGCCTACCTCGCCGACGACGCCGACCACGGGGCCGCCGTGTTCCCCGCCGACCCCGCCGCCGCGGCCCGGCTGGCCTGGGACGCG
>DYDD01000113.1:0-1056 GCA_020718045.1 Fibrobacter sp.
GGGCGTCGCCACCACCGGGACCGACACGGTGTGGGTGACGGCCGACCGCGCGGGCCTCGTGCCCGGCGCCCACTACTGCGGGCTGGTGATCACGCCCGACGCCGGCGGCGCGCGCACGGTCACGCTGCGCGCCTACGTCGTGGCCGAGCCGGCCCGCGGCGTGCGCGTCCTGGCGACCCATCCCCACGACCCCGGCGCCTTCACTCAGGGGCTCGCCTGGGACCGCGACGCGCTGATCGAAGGCACGGGGCACTACGGCGAGTCGGAGCTGCGCCGCGTGGATCCCGCGACCGGGACCGTGCTGCAATCGGTCGCGCTGGCGGCCAACGAATTCGGCGAGGGCGTGACGGTTGTCGGCGACCGCGTCCTGCAGCTGACCTGGCAGAACCACCGCGCCTACGCGCGCGACCTGACGACGTTCGCGCCCCGGGACACCTTCGACTACACGGGCGAGGGCTGGGGCCTGGCCTGGGACGGCGTGCGCCTGGTCATGAGCGACGGCACCTCGGCGCTGGTCTTCCGCGATCCCGACACCTTCGCCGAGACCGGGCGGGTGACCGTCACCACGGGCGGCGCTGGGCTGGAGCGGCTCAACGAGCTGGAGTGCGCCGGCGGGCTGGTGTGGGCCAACGTCTGGCTCACCGACTTCGTCGCGCGGATCGATCCGGCGACCGGCGCCGTCGTCGACTGGCTCGACATGACCGGGCTGCTGACGCGCGAGCAGGAGCTGGCGGCGGAGGTGCTCAACGGGATCGCCATCGACGGCGAGGAGGGGCGGGTCTTCGTGACCGGGAAGGACTGGCCGTCGGTGTTCGAGATCGGAGTCGACGAGTAGCGGCGCGGGCTAGAGGAGCAGCGCTTCGGCCTCCTCATCCCTGACCAGCAGGAAGAAGCGGCACTTGCCGCAGTCCTCGGCCTTCTGGGTGAAGATCCCCTGCCGCTCCCCGCGGCAGAACGTCCCGGCGATCCGCCAGCAGTACCGGCCGGCGTTCAAACCCCGGTTGATGCCGTGGCTCGAGCGGTCGACGGCGGCCGGGCAGACGCCGCGGGACAGCG
>DYDD01000113.1:1085-9119 GCA_020718045.1 Fibrobacter sp.
CCCATCACTTCCCAGCAGTTCCTAGCCATGCCCGCACCCTTTCCACGGCGGGGGTCCCGCCGCCCCCGGTCCACCATGCCGCAAGCAGCGTAATACATATCATAATACTAGGTTATTTGTCACCCAGCGTCTGCTCGATCTCCGCTGCGGTCGCCAGGTCCAGCGGCCGTCCCCTCTCCCGCAGGCCGGCGATCAGCACGCGCCGGATCCGCTCCGGCTCGTTGACGCCGAATTTCACCTTGCCCGTCCAGCTCTCGACTTCGATGCGGAACACCCCGACGCCGCGCAGCGGTTTGAGGTAGATCGGGTCGGCGGCGTCGATGGGGCGGTGTTTTCCCTCGGGCTGGTATTTGCTCATCAGCGCCTGCAAGGCGCGCGCCTTCTCCCGGAGGTCGTCGACCACGGTGCAGACGCCCCGCGCGTCCACCGACTTGAAGTAGTGGGTGGCGGGGCAGGCGTGCTCCGGCGCGACCCAGTACGAGGGGATCAGGCTGTAGGGCAGGGCCATCAGGAAGCTGACACGCGCGCCGCCCCTGAGAAGATCGTGCTTCTCCCCCGTCAGCGCGCCGTGGAAGTAGATCGTGGTGCCCAGCGCCGCGAAGTTCAGCGGCACCACGCGCGGCGTGCCGTCGGCGGTGACGAGGCCCAGGCAGCCGACCTCACAGCGGTCGGCGGCTTCGCGGAACAGGGCGGGATCGTCGGAGGCGAGTTCCTGGCGACGCACGGCGGGTCCTCCCGGGGCTGGTGCGCGAAGGGCACCCCCGCAGGGGCGCCCTTCGCCTCGTCTGACCGACAGGATTGGCCTACTTGCCCGGGCAGGCCGCCGCGATCGACGGCGGCAGCCCCTTGTCGGCGTAGGCCTTGTCCCACTGCGCGGCGAACTCCTTGGCCAGCTTCTGCGCGCGGTCCGCGTAGGCCGCCCGGTCGCTCCAGGTGTTGGCCGGCTTCAGGACCGTCGGGTCGTCGACGCCGGGGCAGGTCGTCGGCACCAGCACCTTGAAGTAGGGGTCGGTCTCGCAGGGCACGTTCGCCAGCGAGCCGTCGATGGCGGCGGCGCACATCGCGCGCGTCAGGGTGATGTCCATGCGCTTGCCGACGCCGTAGGCGCCGCCGCTCCAGCCGGTGTTGATCAGGTAGACCACGGTGCCGTGCTCGTCGAGCTTCTTGCCGAGCATGCTGGCGTAGTCGTCCGGGTTGCGCGGCATGAAGGGCGCACCGAAGAAGCGCGAGAAGGCGCTCTTGGGCTCGGTGACGCCCGTCTCGGTGCCGGCCAGCTTGCTGGTGTAGCCCATCAGGAACCAGAGCATGGCCTGGTCGCGGGTCAGCTTGCTGACCGGGGGCAGCACGCCGTTGGCGTCGGCGGTCAGGAACAGGATCGTCTTGGGGTGGCCGCCGACCGAGCTCTGCTTGATGTTCGTCAGCTCGCTCAGCAAGTAGGAGCCGCGGCTGTTGGGGGTGAGCCGGTCGTCGAACAGGTCGAAGGTGCCGCCGGGGTACATCATCGCGTTTTCGATGATCGACCCGTGCTGGCGGAAATCGGCCGCGTGGAAGCAGGCCTTGAAGATCTCCGGCTCCTTCTTCGGGTTCAGATCGATCAGCTTCGCGTAGCAGCCGTGCTCGAAGTTGGCGACGCCGTGGTCGCCCCAGCCGTGCTCGTCGTCGCCGAGCAAGGCGCGAGACGGATCGGCCGACAGGGTCGTCTTGCCGGTGCCCGACAGGCCCAGCAGCAGCGCGATGTCGCCCTGCCGGCCCTCGTTGGCGGAGCAGTGCAGGGGCAGGATGCCCTCGGCCGGCAGCATGTAGTTCATGACCGTGAACAGCAGCTTCTTGCAGCTGCCGCAGTAGGCCGAGCCGTAGACCACGCCGATGCGGCGGTCGAAGTCGATGGCGATGACCATGGTCGAGGTGTGCTTCAGCTTGGGATCGACGCGCAGGCGTCCCTCGTAGCGCTTCGGGTCGAGCTTTTCCTGCGGGCAGACCAGCAGCGTGAACGGCCGCTGGGCGAAGATGCTCCGGCCGATGTCCTTCGGCACGGGGCGGAACATGTTGTCGGTGAACAGGACCTGCAGCGCGCGGTTGCTGAGCGTGGTCACCGGCAGGGCGTAGGCGGAGTCGGCGCCGACGACGCGGTCGCTGACGTGGACCCGCCCCTTGCCGAGGGTGGCCAGGGCGTCGTCGACCAGCATGTCGAAGGTCTCGGGATCGATGGGCCGGTTGTTGGCGGCCGTCCAGTCGATGTTCGCCTGGCTCTCGGGGCGCTTGACCAGGAGCGTGTCCTCCGGGCTGCGGCCGGTGGATTCCGGGCGGGTCCAGGTGGCCAGGGCGCCGCACTTGCTGACGACGGCTTCGCCGCCCTCGACACAGGCCTGGATCATGTCCCCGCGGGGGACGTTGCGGCAGATGTCGCCGCCGGCGAGCAGCTTCTCGATCCGGTCCTGGAAGCTCATCGTCGGGTCTCCTTGTCCGTGGGGCCGGCGGCCCGCGTCCTGGCTGCAATGAAGGCGCAGCCGACTTGCTCGAACCGTAAAGCTAACCCCGGCCCAAGCCCCCGACAAGCGGGTTTTGTTCACGACCGTTCCGGTCGTTTCTCCTCCCTCACGGCCCACAGGACGGCGGCGGAGACCACGGCGAGCCCCAGCAGGATACGCGCGTAGGGCGCCGGTTCCCCGAACACCATCCAGGCGATGACCACACCCAGCGGGACCTTGAGGTTGTTGGCGGCCGCCAACGCGCCCGCCCCGACGCGCGCCGCGCCGCGGTTCCACAGGTAGAAGGCGACGCCCGAGGGCAGCAGGCCCAGGTAGAGCAGCGCCCACCCGGCCCGCGGGGTGAGGGCGAGCAGGTCCACGGGTCGCCCGACAGCGGCCAGGGCGGCGACGGCGAACGCCGTCGCGCCCAGGTACATCCAAGCCAGGTTGCCGGCCTCGCTGCGCGCGGTCCCGCGCTCGGTGCGGCGCAGGCGGCGGTAGCCCAGCTGTCCCGCGGCGAAGCACAGGTTCGCGCCCTGCAGCAGGGCGATGCCGGGCCAGGACGCCCCCGACGGCAGCGCCTGCCAGGCCACCCAGCCCGCGCCGGCGACCGACAACAGCGCCGCCGCGAGGTGGCGCGGGTGCAGAGCCCGACGGCCGAGGTCGTCGAACAGCACGACGTACAGCGGCGTGAACACGGTGAACAGGGCCACGGCGTAGGCGGGCAGCCAGCGGAAGGACGCGATGTAGAGGGCGTACATCAGCCCGAATTGCACGGCGCCCAAGGCGGCCAGGCGCAGGCGCACACCGCCGGCGTCCGGGCCGCGCCGCAACCAGGGCAGGAACAGGGCGAGGCTGAGCGCGAGCCGCCCCGCGGCGACGGCCAGCGGGTCGTAGCCGCCCAACGCGGTCTTCAGCAGTCCGAAGGAGAAGGCCCAGATCGCCGAGGCCAGCAGCAGCGCGCCCACGCAGCCCCCCTTATCAGCCCGGCGTCAGGCGCTGCAGGCGGCGCCGCGACGCCCCACCAGCAGCCACAGGAAGAACGGTCCGCCCAGCAGCGAGGTCAGCACGCCGACCGGCAATTCCGCAGGCGCGGCCAGCAGGCGGGCCAGCACGTCGCAGGCGACCAGGAAGGCGCCGCCGGCCAGCAGGCTCATCGGCCCCAGCCAGCGGTGGTCTGGCCCGATCAGCAGGCGGCAGACGTGCGGCACCATCATCCCCACGAAGCCGATGGGGCCGCAGGCGGCCACCACGCCCCCGACCATCACCGAGGTGGTGACGAACAGGATCACGCGGTAGCGGTCCACGTCGACGCCGCGGCTGACCGCCAGCTCCTCGTCCACCGACATCAGGTTCAGCTCCCGATGCAGCGCCAGCGCGACGAAACCGCCGACGGCCACCAGCGGCAGCAGGCGCAGGGCCTCGTCGGGGCCCACGGTGTCCAGGCGGCCCATCAGCCAGCGCAGGATGTTGAAGGACGCGGCCGCATCGGAGGTGTAGTGGACCAGCAGGATCAGGCTCGCGAAGCTGAAGTTCACCGCCACGCCGGCCAGCAGCATGATGTTGGCCGAGCAGCCCTGCCGCGCACGGGCCAGGCCGTAGACCAGCGCGACCGCCAGCAGCGCGCCCGCGAAGGCGGCCAGCGAGACGGCCGGGATCCCGAGCAGCGAGAAGGCCGCGCCCAGCCGGATCGCCAGGGTAGCGCCCAGCGCGGCGCCGCTGGAGACGCCCAGCGTGTACGGGGTGGCCAGCGCGTTGCGGAACAGCGCCTGGAAGGTCAGCCCGCCCACCGACAGCGCCGCGCCGGCCAGGAAGCCCAGCATCACCCGCGGCACGCGCAGCGACCAGAAGATGCGGGCCTCGGGCCCCGCGCCGGCGCCGCCCGCGACCTGGCGCGGGTCGATGGTCTCGAGACCCAGCAGCGGCGCCGCGACCAGCACCGCCGCGGTGACCAGCACTGTCAGGCCGAGGATCGTGATCCGCCTCAAGGCCCACCCACTTCCGGCAGGATGACGGGTTGCCCGGTCGTCGGGTGGTTCACGGTCAGGAACGCGCGGTCGAACACGCGGTGCATCACCTCGCGCACCATGAACTGCTCCGGCGGGCCGCAGAACGCGGCGCGCCCGTCCTTCAGCGCGAAGATCCGGTCGGCGTCGAGCACCGCGCAGTTGAGGTCGTGGGTCACCTCGACGACCGTCACGCCCTTGCGGCGGTTGACCGTGCGCAGCACGCGCCGGAAGTCGTCGCGGTGGCGCGGATCCAGGAAGGTCGCCGGTTCGTCCAGCAGCAGCAGGCGCGCGTCCTGGGCCAGGGCGGCCGCCAGGTACACCTTCTGCCGCTCGCCGCCGCTGAGGGTGTCCAGGCTACGGTCGGCCAGGGCGCCGATGCCGGTCAGGGCCAGCGCGTCCTCGGCGTAGCGCTGGTCGCGCAGGCCGGGCGCCGCGAAGGGGGTCAGGTGGGGGTAGCGGGCCATCAGGACGGTCTCGCGGGCGGTGAAGGGGGTCAACCGGCCGCCGACCTGGGGCACGTAGGCCACCAGGCGACCGAGCTCGCGCTGCGAGAAGGCGGCGATGCTGACGCCGTTCACGCTGATCATGCCGCGCCAGCCGCGCAGGATCCGGTTGACGCACTTCAGCAGGCAGGTCTTGCCGGCGCCGTTGGGGCCGACGATCGCCAGGTGCTCTCCCTCGCGCACCGCCAGCGACACGTCGTCCAGGATGGAGCGGCCGTCCAGCTCCAGCCGCAGGTGGCGCAGGTCGAGGACGGGGGTCAGGGTCCGGTTCGCGTCCATGTGGGATCCAGCGCCTCCGCCAGCAGGTCCAGCGTCTCGACGAACCGCGGGCCGGGGATCAGCGCCGCGTCGTCCAGCACGATGCGCACGCGGCCGTCGCGCACCGCCGGCACGTCGCGCAACAGTTCCCAGGCGGCGTGCAGTTCGTCCCGTCGCCGCGGATCATCGGTGCATTCCGGCGCGAGGTCAACGACCACCTCCGGGGCCAGGCGCACCAGCCCCTCCTGCGAAAGCATCGGGTAGCGCAGCGCGTCGCCCTCGATCGCGTTGCGGCCGCCGGCCAGCTCGAGCAGTTCGCCCAGGAAGGTGCCGCCGCCGGCCGCGTACACGTCGCGCAGCACACCGCCGGTCGCGTCGCGGCCCACCACGATCAGGGCCAGCGGGTGCGGGCCGGCGGCGCGGACGTTGTGCACGGCCGCGACGCGCGCTTCGAGGCTGTCGCGCAGCGCGGCCGCGCGCTCGGGCACGCCGCAGGCCTCGCCCGCCAGGGTCACCGAGGCGAGGATCCCGGCCACGTCGCGGTGCTCCACCGCCAGGAACGGTACCTGCAGGCGGCGCAGCCCCTCGGCGGCCTCCGAGTTGGCGACCTCGATCACCACCAGGTCCGGGAGCAGCGCCACCACGGCCTCGAGGTTGGGATCGAGATGCCCCCCCACCTTGGCGACGGCGAGCGCGGCCGGCGGGCGACGGCACCAGTCCGTCACACCGACCACGCGGTCGCCCAGGCCGAGGTCGAAGAGTAGTTCGGTCACGCTCGGGGCGAGCGAGACCAGGCGGCGCGGCGGGTCGCCGGCCGCGGCGCCGGCAGCGGCCAGGGCCAGGAACGCCGCCGCGAGGAGGGACGCCGGGAGCTTCAACGCACCAGGGCCACGGGACGCAGCGCGGAGCCCGCCGGCGTGCGCAGGCGCAGGTAGTAGGTGCCCGAGGCGACGGCGCGGCCCGCGTCGTCGCGGCCCCGCCAGCGGAAGCGGTGCTCGCCGGCGTCCAGGTCGCCGGCGCAGAGCGACGCGACCAGGCGGCCGGCGACGTCGTGCACGGCGAGGTCCACGCGGCCGGCGGCCGCGGTGACGATCGCGACTTCGGTCTCGGGATTGAAGGGGTTCGGGGCGCAGGCCAGCCGGGGCGCCGCGACGGGCGGTACGGCGGGCGCCGCGGTCCCCGCCAGCGGGACGACCGCCTTCTCGCAGAGGATCCAGCCGTCGGGGTCGAGCGCGACGGCGGTCACCGCGCCGGGCACCGCGATCCGGTAGGACTGCAGGGCGGCGTCGTTCCAGACGACGGTGTCCACGACGCCGGCGACGGTGGTCACGCGCACCGGCAGCGGCATCGCGAACGGGCCGACGCCGATCTGCGCCTGGGTCACGGCGAGGTTCAGCACCAGGCCGTCGCCGTGCGCGGTCGTCTCCCAGTCGTAGAAGTAGACGGGGTGGTAATCCCCGTAGATCCATTGCTGGAAGAAGGCGTCGAGGTCGCGGCCCGAGACCTCCTCCATGATGTCGCGGAACTGCTCCGTGGTGACGCTGCCGTAGGCGTACCGGTCGCGGTAGGCCGCCAGGCCGGCGAAGAAATCCGTGTCGCCCAGCATCCCGCGCAGCATGTGCACGACCCACGAGCCCTTGTTGTAGCTCAGGTTGCTGTCGAAGATGCCCCAGAAGTCGCTCGTGTCCTCGACGTAGATCGTGCCGGGCCCCAGGTAGGCGGCGTCGTTCATGTAGGCGCGGTAGGTGGCGACGCCCGCCGTCCGCTCCTTCCAGTAGGCTTCGCACCAGGTGGCGAAACCCTCGTTGAGCCAGATGTGGTGGAAGTCGGCGCAGGTGATCATGTCGCCCCACCACTGGTGCGCCAGTTCGTGGGAGATCAGGTCCTCGCCGTAGCCGCCGAGGCTGGTGAGCGTCTGGTGCTCCATGCCGCCGCCCCAGACGAACTCCGCGTGCCCGTACTTCTCCTGCACGAAGGGGTACTCCCCGAACGCCTGCGCGAAGGCCGTGATCATCGGCACGGTCTTGGCGTAGTTCGTCTGGACCGCCTCGTAGTGGCTCGGGTACACGAAGTACTGCACCTCCATCGGGGCGCCGCCCGCCAGCGGTGCGTACCAGTGGGAGAACCGCGTGTAGGGGTGGATCGCCAGCGAGACCAGGTAGGGCGCGATGGGGTAGCGCGTGCGCCACAGGAAGGTGCGGGTCGCGCCGTTGTCGACCTCCGAGGCCAGCAGCCCGTTGGAGGCCGCGATCAGCCCGTCCGGCACGGTCACGCGCACGTCCACCGAGTCGGCCTTGTCTGTGTTCAGGTCTTTGCACGGCCACCAGTCACGGGAGCCGAAGGGTTCGCTCAGCGTCCAGATCATGGGCTGGCCGCCCACGCTGCTCCAGCCGAAGTAGTCGCCGGCGGGGTCGCCGTGGTAGGCGACCGACACGGTGACCGTCTCGCCCGGGACGTAGGCGCGGCCCAGCGTCACGGTCAGCACGTCGCCGCTGCGGGTCCAGGCGGCCGGCGCGCCGCCGCAGGTCGCGGCGGTCACGGCCATCGTCGATTTGAGGTCCAGGTCCAGGGCGGACAGGGGCGCGCCCACGATGCGGGCGGTGGTCGCGACCTGGCCGGTCAGCAGGCGCGACGCGGGCGCCAGGGTCAGGTCCAGGTCGTAGCGCAGGACGTCGTACAGGTCCTGGCCGGCGGTCTTCTGCGCGGCGGCGCGGCCGGCGGCGGCGGCCAGGCGGGCCTTGGTCGCGGCTTCCAGACGACGGTGCCCGGTCGGCACGGGATCGGCGGCGCCGGCGG
>DYDD01000114.1:0-4284 GCA_020718045.1 Fibrobacter sp.
CTCGAGGTGGTGCCCGAGGTCCTCGCCGGGGGCGGCCGCCCGACGTCGCTGCTGCGCGAGGCGGACCCGGCGCGCGAGCGCGTCGTGGAGTTCCACAGCCTCTCGAAGATGTTCAACATGACGGGCTGGCGCGTCGGCTTCGCGGCGGGCCATCCCGAGGTCATCGCCGCCCTGGAACAGGTCAAGCAGAACATCGACAGCGGGGTGTTCTCGGCGGTCCAGGACGTGGCCGCGCAGGCGCTCGCGCCGGCGGGCGAGGACCTGCTGCGCGACGTCATGGCGGTCTACCCGGCCCGCCGCCGCCTGGTGGCGGGCGCGCTGCGCGCCGCGGGCTTCGAGGTCTTCGAGACCGAAGCCACCTTCTACGTGTGGGCGCGCGTGCCGCGGGGCGAGGACAGCTTCGGCTTCTGCCGGCGTGCGCTGGCGGACGCGTCGGTCGTGGCGACCCCCGGCACGGGATTCGGCAGCGGGGGCGAGGGCTGGTTCCGGCTGTCCCTGACGGCCCCGGACGAGCGGCTGGCCGAGGCCGCGGAACGGTTCAGGAGGCTGTGATGGATTGCATCCGACTCACCGGCATCGACGTCTACGCCTACCACGGGGCGCACCCGGCCGAGCGCGAGCTGGGGCAGCGCTTCGTCATCGACGTGGAACTCTGGACCGACGTGCAGGGCGCCGCGGCCAGCGACTCCATGCAGGACGCCCTGGACTACACCCTGGTCCACCAGCGGATCATCGAGCTGACGGCGGGGGAGTCGTTCCAGCTGCTGGAGGCCCTGGCCGGCCGCATCTGCGACATGCTGCTGACCGAGTTCTCGCTGGACGCGGCGACCGTCACGGTCCACAAGCCGAACCCGCCCATCAAGAACTTCCTGGGCAGCGTGTCGGTGACCATCGACCGCACCCGCGAGGACCTGCTGTCCCGCAAGGCGCGCAAGCCCCTGCACCGGCACGGCCACGGGGAGTCCATCCAGTGACGCTGGGCCCCGATCCGGCGGGGCGGCGTCACGGCGAGGCGACGGTGGCGCTCGGCCTGGGCAGCAACCTGGGCGACCGGCTGTCGTCGCTGCGACATGGCTGGGCGGCCGTGTGCGCCCTGGCCGGCGTGCGGCCCCTGGACCGCAGCGGGATCTGGGAGACCGCCTACGTCGGCCCCGGCGGACCGCAGCCCCCCTACCTGAACGCCTGCGCCCGCATCGCGACGAGCCTCGAGCCGCGCGAGCTGCTGGCGGCCCTGCAGCGGATCGAGCGGGGCTGCGGCCGCCCGCCGGCCACCCACCTGCAGCCGCGGCCCCTCGACCTGGACATCCTGCTGTTCGGCGACCGGCTCGTGCGCGAGCCGGACCTCGTGATCCCCCATCCCCGCCTGCGGGATCGCGCCTTCGTGCTGGAACCGCTCGCGGAGCTGGACCCCGGTCTGATCCTGCCCGATTCGGGGCTGACAGTCGGGGCGGTTCGTGCGATCATCCGCGCCGCAGGCGGGCCCCCGGTGCGCCCCCTGCCCGGCGGAACCCTGGCCTGGGACGGAAGCGATGGCTGAGCACGGAGGCGCGGCGGCGACGGCGCTGCCCTGGCGTTACATCGTCGTGGAGGGCGTGATCGGGGCGGGCAAGACCAGCCTGACCAAGCGCCTGGCCGGTCACCTCGGCGCCCAGGTGAACCTGGAGGTCGTGGAGGAGAACCCCTTCCTGGTGAAGTTCTACCAGGACCGTTCGGCCCTGGCCTTCCAGACCCAGCTCTTCTTCCTGCTCAGCCGCTACCGCCAGCAGCAGGGCCTGCTGCAGGGCGACCTCTTCGCCCAGTCGGTGGTCTCGGACTACCTGTTCGCGAAGGACCGCATCTTCGCCAACCTGAACCTGCGCGACGACGAGCTCGTGCTCTACGACCAGCTGGCCACGATCCTCGAGCAGCGCATCCTGCAGCCCGACCTGGTGATCTTCCTGCAGGCCTCGACCGACGTGCTCATGGAGCGCATCGCGCGGCGCGGCCGCAGCTTCGAGCGCGACATGAACCGCGACTACATCGAGGCGCTCAACGGCGCCTACAGCTATTATTTCCACCACTACCGGCAGACGCCGCTGCTGGTGGTCAACACGAACGACTTCGACTACGTGAACGTGCCCCGGGACTTCGAGCGTCTGTTCGACCAGCTGCGCGAGGACTTCCAGGGGACCAGGTTCTTCGCACCCGCCTGACCGTCACGACACCACGGGAGCCGCCATGGAGCCGCAGCCGAACCTCGGGGTCTTCGCCGCCCGCAAGCGCGCGGGGGAGCGGATCGTGATGGTGACGGCCTACGACCTCGCCTCGGCGCAGGTCGCCCGCGAGGCCGGCGTCGACGCGGTGCTGGTGGGCGATTCGCTGGGCATGGTCGTGCTGGGCCACGAGACCACCCTGCCGGTGACCATCGACGACATGGTGCACCACACCGCGGCGGTCGTGCGCGCGCGGCCCGGCATGCCGGTCGTCGCCGACATGCCCTACGGCAGCTTCCACGTCTCGCCCGACGACACGGTCCGCCACGCGATCCGCCTGGTGAAGGAAGGCGGCGCGATCGCGGTCAAGGTCGAGGGCGGGCGCGCCCGCGCCGCGATCCTGGCGGCCCTGCTGGCGGCGGAGATCCCGGTCATGGGGCACCTGGGCCTCACGCCGCAGTCGGTGCACCGCTTCGGCGGGTTCAAGGTGCAGGGCCGCGGGAAGGACGCCGCCGCCCGCCTGCTGGAAGAAGCCGCGTTCCTGGAGCAGGCCGGCTGCTTCGCCATGGTGCTGGAGTGCATCCCCGCGGAGCTGGCCGCGCGCGTCACCGCCGCCGTCGGGATCCCGACCATCGGCATCGGCGCCGGACCCGGCTGCGACGGCCAGATCCTGGTCTACCACGACCTGCTGGGCCTCTACCGCGGCCGACGCCCGCGCTTCGTCAAGGCCTACGCCGACCTGGGCGACGCGGCCGCGGCCGCCGTCCGCCGCTACGCCGAGGAGGTGCGCGGCGGGACCTTCCCGGCGGCCGAGCACTGCTTCCACGACGCGCCGGACGAGGACCCGGACCCGGCCCGTCGCGCCGGGAAGGATTGAGGGCGTGGAACTCCTGCGGACCAGGGCCGACCTGGCGCAGCTCGCCCCCCTGAGATCCGGCGGCCGGCTGGCGCTGGTGCCGACCATGGGCGCGCTGCACGCGGGCCACCTGTCCCTGGTCGAGAGGGCCGCCGCCGCCGGTCCGGTCGTCGTGTCGATCTTCGTCAACCCGACCCAGTTCGCGCCGGGCGAGGACTTCGCGCGCTACCCCCGCGAGTTGGAGCGCGACCTGGAACTGCTGCGTCCGCTGGATCCCGCCGCCGTCTTCGCGCCCCCGCTGGCGGTGATGTACCCGCACCCGGCCGGCGCGTCCGTCGAACCCGGTCCCCGGGCGGACGGCCTGTGCGGCGCGCGCCGCCCCGGGCACTTCCGCGGCGTGGCGACGGTGGTGGTCAAGCTGCTGAACCTGGTCGGACCCGCGACGGCGGTGTTCGGGCGCAAGGACGCCCAGCAGTGCCTGGTGCTGGACGAGGTCGTGCGCGACCTCGACCTGCCGGTGCGCCTGATCGACGCGCCCACGCTGCGCGAACCCGACGGCCTGGCCATGTCGTCCCGCAACCGCTACCTGGAGGGCGACGATCGCCGGCGCGCGACCTGCCTGTGGCGCGCCCTGCAGGCCGCGCGGCGGGAGCTGGCGGCCGGCGAACGCGGGATCGCCCCGCTCGAGGAACTGCTGGCCCTGCACCTCGCCGACGCCGACGTGGTGGAGTACGCCGAGGTGCGGCGCGTGCCCGACCTGTCCCGCCCGCAGCGGGCCGAGGGCCGGCTGCTGCTGGCGATCGCGGCCCGCGTCGGTCCGGCGCGGCTCATCGACAACCTGGTCCTGGACGTCGAGCCTCACGGCGTGAGCGCGGCGTCCCTGCTCGAAGGAGGGCAACCGTGACCGTCGTCCCGCCCGTCCTGCAGGCCGTCGTCCTGGCGGCCGGCAAGGGCACCCGCATGAAGTCCGACCTGCCGAAGGTGCTGCACCGCATCGGCGGGCGCACCCTGCTCGACCACGTGCTGGGCGCGGTGCGCGAGGCGGGCGTGCCCCGCACGGTGGTGGTCGTGGGCCACGCGGCGGAGCTGGTGGAGGCGTCCTGCCTGGCGCCCGACGTGGCCTTCGCGCTGCAGCGGCCGCAGCTGGGCACGGGCCACGCGGTGCAGGTCGCGGTGCCCGCCCTCGCCGCGGACGGCTGGACCCTGGTCCTGGCCGGCGACGTGCCCCTGCTGCGG
>DYDD01000114.1:4298-8138 GCA_020718045.1 Fibrobacter sp.
GCGCCTGGTCGCCGCGACGGTCGACGCGCAGGCGAGCGCCTCGGTGCTGACCTGCGTGGTCGCCGACGCCGGCGCCTACGGGCGCATCGTCAAGGACGGCGCCGGCCGGCTGCGGCGCATCGTGGAGGCCCGCGACGCGACGCCGGACGAGCTGGCGATCGGGGAGTACAACACCGGCGTCTTCTGCTTCCGGACCCCGGACCTGGTCGCGGCGCTGGCGAAGCTGCGGGCGGACAACGACCAGTCCGAGTACTACCTCACCGACACGATCGCCCACCTGGTGGCCGACGGCCGCGCGGTGCAAACCGTGGCCATCGACGATCCCGACGAGGTGGTCGGCATCAACACCGTCGACGAGCTGGCCGCGGCCGAGACGCTGCTGCGCCGCCGCGGCTGAAGGGGAGGAGCGCCGATGGACCGCCTGTTCACGCCCTGGCGCCTGGACTACGTCCGGCAGGGGGACCAGCGGGGCGAGGCGTGCGTGTTCTGCGCCTGCCAGGACGGCCGCGACGAGCAGGAGTTCATCCTGCACCGGTCCCGGCACTGGTTCGCCATCCTCAACCGCTACCCCTACAACGGCGGGCACCTGCTGCTGGTGTGCAACGGGCACGTCGGCGGGTTGACGGAATGCGCGCCGGAAGCGGTGAACGACCTGGCGCCGCTGCTCGCGGCCGCGGAGCGGGCGGTGCGCGAGGTCTACCAGCCCCACGGCGTCAACGCCGGCTACAACGGGGGCGCGGCGGCGGGCGCGGGCATCCCCGGGCACTTCCACGTCCACCTGCTGCCCCGCTGGCGGGCGGACACCAACTTCATGACCGTCGTCGGCGACGCCCGGGTGATCCCCGAGACCCTCGACCAGTCCTACGCCCGGCTGCGGCCCGCATTGGCGGCTGCCCTGCGCGGCACGGGGCTCTAGGGAGTCGCGGCGGGATTCCCGTTGGTTTCGCGTTGCGGACGGGGTATATTGCACCGCACGCCGGTGGGGAATGGTCCGGAGCGGGGAGGGCGCGGATGCGGAAGTCCATGGGAACGGTGCTGCTGACCCTGTTCCTGGGTATCTTGATCGGCGCCATCTTCAGCGAGATCATCGGCCTGTTCCTGGAAGAGGGCTCGGTGGCCCACCAGCTGTTCGTGCGTTCGATCGACTTCGGACCCGAGCTGAACCAGTGGGACCTGGTGATCCTGGAGATCGCCTTCGGTTTCAAGCTGCACTTCAACTTCATGAGCCTGGTCGGCGTGTTCGTGGCCTCGCAGATGCTGCGCTGGTACCGCTGACCGATCGGAAGGTGGGACATGGCACCGTTCCTCGCCGTCTTCGGCGGCATCGGCTGGGGCGAACTGCTGATCATCGCGTTCGTCGTCCTGATGGTCTTCGGGCCGAAGCGACTGCCCGAGATCGCCGAGGCGCTCGGTTCCTCGGTCAAGAAGTTCCGCCGCGCGACCCAGGACGCCAAGGACGAGGTCAAGCGCGAGATCGACGTGGCCCGCACCGACGCGCCCCGCCCCGCCCCGCCCCGCAGCGACGCCGGCGACGGCGACGCCGCGCCGCCCAGGGACAGCTGACCGGCCGTCGCCCGCGTTCCGGAGGCAACCGTCGTGATGAGGCAACCGGCAGGCGGCGCTGATCGGCGGGCGCCGTGAATCTGGCGCAGCTGCTCGACCGGCTCCGCGCCGACGCTTCCTTCGTGGACAACGTCACCCGGTGGGAAACGCTGCCGCCGCGCGAGGCGCGCACCGCCGACTTTCCCGCGAGCCTGCACCCGCGCCTGGTCGAGACCTTGCAGGGCCGCGGGATCCAACGCCTCTACACCCATCAGGCCGAAGCCGTCCGGACCGCCGCCGCCGGCCAGCCCTTCGTCGTGGTCACCCCCACGGCCTCCGGCAAGACGATGTGCTACAACCTGCCCGTGCTGGACGCGATCCTGCGCGATCCGCAGGCCCGCGCCCTCTACCTCTTCCCGACCAAGGCGCTCAGCCAGGACCAGATGCACGAGGTCCACGGCGTGATCACCGACCTCGGCGCCGACATCAGGACCTACACCTTCGACGGCGACACCCCCGAGACGGCCCGCCGCGCCATCCGCAGCAGCGGCCACATCGTGGTCACCAACCCGGACATGCTGCACCAGGGCGTCCTGCCGCACCACACCCTGTGGGTCAAGCTCTTCGAGAACCTGCGCTACGTGGTCGTCGACGAGGTCCACCACTACCGCGGCGTCTTCGGCAGCCACGTGGCGAACGTGCTGCGCCGGCTGCGCCGGATCGCGCGCTTCTACGGCGCCGACCCGCTGTTCATCGGCTGCTCGGCCACGATCGCCAACCCCGGCGAGCTGGCGGCCGAGCTGGCCGGCGGCCCGGTGCGCGTCATCGACGACAACGGCGCCCCGCAGGGGGAGAAGCACGTCATCTTCTACAACCCGCCGGTGGTCAACCGCGAGCTGGGGATCCGCCGCTCGGCCGTCAAGGAGACCCGCGCGCTGGCCGAGCGCTTCCTGGCCGCCGACGCGCAGCTGATCGTGTTCGCCCGCTCGCGCACGCGCGTCGAGCTGCTGCTGACCTACCTGGCGCGGGCGGGCCGCCGCACCGGCATCCGCAGCGGCGAGGTGCGCGGCTACCGCGGCGGCTACCTGCCCACCGAGCGGCGCGCCATCGAGCAGGGCCTGCGCGACGGGACGGTGCGGGCGGTCGTCAGCACCAACGCCCTGGAGCTGGGCATCGACATCGGCCGGCTGGACGTGTGCGTCATGTGCGGCTACGCCGGCACGGTGGCCAGCACCTGGCAGCAGGCCGGCCGCGCCGGGCGCAGCCAGAACCTGTCGGTGGCCGTGCTGGTCGCCACCAGCAGCCCCCTGGACCAGTACGTGGTGGCCAACCCCGAGTGGTTCTTCGCCCGCGCGCCCGAGAGCGCGGCGGTCGACCCCGACAACCTCGTGATCCTGGTCAGCCACCTCAAGTGCGCGGCCTTCGAGCTGCCCTTCGACGCGGGCGAACAGTTCGGCGGCCGCGAGGTCGGCGAGATCCTGGACTACCTCGCCGAACAGGGGATCCTGCACCGCGACGCCGCCCGCTACCACTGGATGGCCGAGACGTACCCCGCCGAGGACGTCAGCCTGCGCAGCGCCGCGCCGGAGAACGTGGTGATCATCGACGCGGACCAGCCGCACGGGCTGGTGATCGGCGAGATGGACCTGTTCGGGGCCCAGGAGATGCTTCACGACGAGGCGGTCTACCTCCACGGCGGGCGGCAGTACCACGTCGACAAGCTGGACTGGGAGCGGCGCAAGGCCTACGTCAAGCCCGTCCAGGTCGACTACTACACCGACGCCCAGCGCAAGACCGAGCTGCGCACGCTCACCGACGACGAGTCGCTGGATGCGCCCTACGGACGCAAGGGGCTCGGGGAAATCGGGCTGGTGAGCAAGGTCACGGTCTACAAGAAGATCAAGCTGGGCACCCACGAGAACGTGGGCGCCGGACGGGTGCACCTGCCGGAGATGGAATTGCACACCACGAGCTTCTGGTGGGAGCTGCCCGCGGACGCGCACGCCTGGCTGGCCGCCTCGCACCTCGACCTGGGCGACGCCCTGAAGGGCCTGGCCCACCTGCTGGGTCGCGTGGCGCCGGCGTTCATCATGGCCGACCCGTCGGACATCCACGCGCTGCCGATGGTCAAGTCGCCGTTCACCGACCGGCCGACCCTCTACCTCTACGACGCCTACCCCGGCGGCGTCGGCTACGCCCGCCGCATCTTCCTGCAGCTGGACGAGATCACGGCCGCGGCCCGGCGCCACCTCGAACGCTGCGCGTGCGGGCACGGCTGCCCGGCCTGCGTCGGCGTGC
>DYDD01000114.1:8253-9073 GCA_020718045.1 Fibrobacter sp.
TGACGTGGACCTGCGCAGCCGACTGGCCCGCTTCGGCTCCCCGGCGACGACCCGCCCCGATGAAGCCCGGCTTCCCGACCCGCCCGACGACGCGGCGCTGGCCGCCCTCGGCTTCGAGTCGACCCCGTCGCCCGCGGGCCCCGTCCGCACCCGCTCGCTCCTGCTGCGGGCGGCGGCTCCCGGCCCCCTCGCCCCGCTGGTCCCGGTGCTGACGGCGCCGCTCCCGGCGGACGTGACGGCCGAACGCATCCTGCTGCTGGACACCGAGACCACCGGCCTCGCCGGCGGCACGGGCACCCTGGCCTTCCTGGTGGGGACCGCCTGGTGGGAAGAGGACGGACTGCGCGTCCGGCAGTACCTGCTGGCCTCGCCCTCGGCCGAGGACGCGCTGCTCGGGAGCCTGGCGGAACTCGCAGCCCGCTTCGCAGTGGTCGTGACCTACAACGGGCAGACCTTCGACCTGCCGCTGCTGCGCACGCGGGGCATCCTGTGCCGCCGCCGCGGCCTGCTCGCGCACCTCGCCGGCCTGGACCTGCTGCCGGTCGCGCGCCGGCTGTGGGGCCGTCGCCTGCCGGATTGCCGCCAGGCGACCGTCGAGACCGCGGTCGGCTGCGACCACCGCAGCACGCGGGACATCCCCGGCCACCTCATCCCCGCCGCCTGGTGGGGCTTCGTGCGCCGGGGCGAGACCGATGCCCTGCGCGAGGTCTGCGACCACAACGTCTGGGACCTGCAGGGCATGGCCGCCATCCTCGACGCCGCCACCGCGCGTTCGCGCCTGCTGGGCTCGCCGCCCGCCGCGTCGCCCGCTCGCCTGCCC
>DYDD01000386.1 GCA_020718045.1 Fibrobacter sp.
AGCACCAGGTCGTGCCAGCGCCGCAGCCGCGCCGTCTCGCGCAGCGATTCCTCGCCCGTGAAGTACACCGGCGACCCCGCGGGCGCGCCCGGGGGCGCGAAGCGCCCGTCCAGCGTGGTCGCGGTCTTGAGCGTGACGAAAGGCCGACGGAAGCCGTCTGTCACGACGTAGGGCCAGATCAGTTCCAGGCAGCCGCGGCCGAGCACGCCGAGCGCGACGTCGAGCCTCGCCCCGCGCAGCAGGTCGAGCCCGCCGCCCGCCACCAGCGGGTTCGGATCGCGCGCGCCGACGACGACCCGCGCCACGCCGTTCGCGATCACCCGCGGCGCGCAGGGCGGCGTGCGCCCCTGGTGGTTGCAGGGCTCGAGGGTCACGTACAGCGTCGCACCCCGTGCCGCCTCGCCGGCCTCGCGCAGCGCGACGGTCTCGGCATGGTCGGTGCCGGGGCCGTGGTGCGCGCCGCGACCCACGATCTCGCCGTCGCGCACCACCACCGCGCCCACCGGCGGGTTGGGCCAGGGGCGGCGGGGCAGGCGCTGCGCGACGCGGTGCGCCTCGGCCATGAACTCGGTGTCGCTGCGGTTGTGCGCCATGATCCTGAACACGGCTGTTCGGGATGCGGGAGGCAGGCAGGAAGCGGCCGCCCGCTTCGGCGGGCGCGCCGGACCCAACTTCTCCCATCCAGACTGTGACTGTCGGCCCCGGAGTTCCACCGGATCAGCCGGAGGCGCTGGAAGCGCCGCCGGGTCGCGGGCTGTGACCGCCGGTGGGGAATTCCACCCCGCCCCGAAGTTGAGATTCGCGGTGAATGTCGCGGCCCAAGGGCCGCCCGCACAAGCTAATGCGACGCCCGGACGCCTGTCAAGGCCGACCGCCCTCGCCCGCGTCCGCGTCCTCCGGCCCGGACAGCGTGAACAGGGCCTCGGCGAAGGCCTCAGGGTCGAAGACCTCCAGGTCGCCGACCTTCTCCCCCAGCCCCACGTAGCGGACCGGCAGGCCGAGGGTCTCGGCGATGGCGACCACGATGCCGCCCTTGGCCGTGCCGTCGAGCTTGGTGAGGATCAGCCCGTCGACGGGCACCGTCTCGGCGAAGATCCTGGCCTGCTGCAGGCCGTTCTGGCCGGTGTTGGCATCGACCACCAGGAGGGTCTCGGGGTCGCGGCCGCACTTGCGGCGGATGACCCGGGCGACCTTGCCCAGCTCGTCCATCAGGTTGGTCTTGGTGTGCAGGCGGCCCGCGGTGTCGACGATGACGAGGTCGTGGCCCCGGGCCTCGGCCGCCGAGAGCGCGTCGTGGACCACGGCCGCGGCGTCGGCTCCCTGACCCTGGGTCACGAAGTCCACGCCGACGCGGTCGGCCCAGATGCGCAGCTGCTCCACGGCGGCGGCGCGGAAGGTGTCGCCCGCCGCCAGCAGCACGCGCCTGCCCGCCTCCTTGTGCAGGTGGGCCAGCTTGGCGATGCTGGTGGTCTTGCCCGTGCCGTTGACGCCGACCACGAAGATGACCCGCGGGCCGGTCGGGGCAG
>DYDD01000387.1 GCA_020718045.1 Fibrobacter sp.
AGCGACGGCCTGGTGGTCCTGGACGTCGGCGACCCCGCCGCCATCGCGCCGGTCGCGGTCCAACCGCAGTGCCACTACGCGCGCGCGCTGGCGATCTCGCCGACGGGCGCCTGCCTCGTGGCCTTCGCCGGCGGCATCGCCGTCTTCGACGCGACGGAACCTGCCGCGCCCGCGTACCGCGGTACGGTCCCGGTCGGCGACGACGCGCGCGATCTGGTGCTGGTCGACGACTGGGCCTTCGTCGCGGACGACGACTGGGGCCTCGGCGTCTACGCGATCCCGGCGATCGCGACCTCGACCGGTCTGGTGACGTCCGTCGTCACGCCCGGCTACGCGGTCGCCGTGGCGGCGGCCGGCAGTCACGTCTTCCTGGGTTCCCAGGAGAGCGGCCTGCAGGTGTTCGAGACCGGCACGCCGGGTTCGCCGACGCTGTTGACGACCCTGCCGTTGCCCGGCTTCCCGACGGACCTGGTGGTGCGCGAGGGGTATGCCTACGTCGCTTCGTACTCGGCCGGGCTGCGGATCGTCGACGTCGCCGACCCTGCATCCCCCGCCGAGGTCGGCAGCCTGGTCCCGCCCGGCAACGCGTCGGCCGTGTGCCTGTACGGGGGGCACGCCTACCTGGCCGCCAACGACAGCCTGCGGGCCGTCGACGTGTCGGATCCCGCCGCGCCGCACCAGATCGCCGCGACACGGCTGGCCTGGGGCCTGGCCGTCGCCGCCAACATCCGCGGCGTCTTCGCCACGGCGGAGGACGGCCTGCTGCGCTGGTACGAGTTCGGGGCGGGCGGCTTCACGCCGCACGCCTCGGTCGCCCTGCCGGGCCGTGGCACCGGCGTGCTGATCCAGGACACGCTCGTCTACGTGAGCTGGGGCGCCGGGGGCCACGGTGGGGTGTCGATCCTGGCGGCCGACGGCGCCACGGACGAACTGGTGCCCCTGGCGGACCTGATGCTGCCCGAGTACGTGGAGCGCCTCACCCTCGACCGCGGCCTGCTGTACGCCGCCGCGGGTACCTGCGGCGTGTTCGTGGTGGACGTCCACGACCCGTGGCACCCGACGCTCCTGGGCTGCGCGGCGCGGCCGCCGAGCGACGCCAAGTCCGCCGCCGTACTGGGCGACCACGTCTACGTCGCGGACAACTTGAACGGCCTGGCCGCCGTGCCCCGGGAGTGCCTGGCCTACGTGCCGGTCTTCCTGGCGGACTTCGCCGCGGCGCTCGACGGCGACGGCGTCGCGCTGTCCTGGAACGTCCACATCGTCGGCGAGGCGGGCGAGTTCCGTCTGGAGGCAGCGACGGCGGTCGCGGACTGGACCGTGCCTGCGGTAGATGAGGGCGGTGGTCACTGGCGCGCCCGCGACGCCGATGCGCGCCTGGCCGCCGGCGGCGTTGTGACCTACACGCTACGGCACCGCGCCGACGGGGGCGCCTGGACGGAGCTCGCGCAGCGCAGCGTCGACCTCGCGACGCCCGCGGCGCCGCGGCTCCTGGACGCGCGCCCCAACCCCTTCAACCCGCGCACGACGATCCCCTTCGTGCTGGACCGCGCGGGCGCGGCGCGCCTGGCGATCCACGACCAGGCGGGCCGCCTGGTCGCCGTGCTGGCCGAC
>DYDD01000115.1 GCA_020718045.1 Fibrobacter sp.
GCGCGCGCGCGCGGCGCGCCGCGACGGGGTCGCCGTCAAGCAGGGGGGACATCGCCGGGCACCACCTTCAGGTCGAGGTCCACGACGCCGGCGGCCATCTCGGCCACCGAGCGCTCGCGCAGCATGGTCTGGATGTGATCGCGCAGGCGGCCCCAGGCACCGTGCAGGGCGCAGGGGTTGGCATCGTCGCAGGCCGCCAGGCCGAGCAGGCAGCTCTGGCCCCAGTCGTCGCCCTCGGTGGGAGCGACGACCTCCGCCAGGCGGATCTCCCCGGCGTCGCGGGCCAGCGCGTAGCCGCCGCCGGGGCCGGGGCGGCTCACCACGACCTCCGCCTGCACGAGGCGGTTCATGATCTTGGCCACCATCGGCAGGGACACGCCGAGGCGCGCGGCGAGCTTGGCGTTGGGCACCAGGGTGCCGTGCTCCGCGAGGACGACGACGGCGTGCAGGGCGTAGCGGGTTTCGAGCTTGAACACGGCGACCTCCGATGCGGGCGTATTCCATACCAATTGATAATCATTTAAGGAAGTGCGGTCAAGTCAGGAAACCCGACCGAACACCTTGGTGTTGCTTGTTCCCGATCCCAACGGTGGTTATCATGACCGACGCCGCCCGGCGGCAACGGAGCTATCGTTCACGCCCCTGTCCAGCTCGTTCGCGTCATCACGGCGGCCGCACCGGCCGCACCCTCCAACCCGGACGGTGACCGTGACCCGCTTCTTCCAGTTCCCGCTCATCCGCGCGCTGACCTCGCTCAAGCTGAGCATCGCGCTGCTGGTGATCTTCGCCGTCGCCATCGGCAAGGCGACGTTCCTGGAGTCCAGCTACGGGGCCGTCGGCGCCCGGGATCTCGTCTATGGGACCCGCTGGTTCGAGTCGGTGCTCGCGCTGCTCTGCCTGAACCTGCTGCTGGTGCTGTTCAAGAACCTGCCCTACCGGCCGCGCCAGACCGGCTTCGTGATGGTCCACGTCGCGATGATCTGGATCCTGATCAGCGCCGGCATCACGCGCTACTTCGGGCACGAGGGCGTGATGCCGATCCGCGAGGGCTCGTCCACCGACTTCGTCTGGTCGCGCGAGACCCACCTGCAGCTCGTGAGCGGCGACGAGACCGCATCGTTCCCGGTGCAGCTGTACGCGCCCGGCAAGCAGTCCGTCTCGCACAAGGTCAAGCTCGGCGGCCAGAAATACCGGCTGTCGGTGCTGGAGTACTGGCCGCACTACTCGCTCACCTACCAGCCGGCGGACAGCGGGCCCGCCGCCTTGAAGTTGACGACGGTGGGCGAGCAGGGTCCCGAGGCGCTGATGCTCGTGGCCGGCAAGCCGCAACGGGTCGCCGGCACGACCCTGCAGCTGGTCGAGGGCGATCCCGGCGCCGGCGGCGCCGGCCTGGTCTTCGCCCGTGCCGCCGACGGCTCCGTCTCCGCGCTCCCGTCGCAGCCCATGCAGCGGATGGACATGGCCAGCGGCGAGATCGAGGCCGATCTGCCCGCCGGCGCGCCCTTCCCGGTCGAGGAGCTCGTGCTCTACCGCGTGGCGGACGGCGGCTTCCAGTTCGTGCTGCAGGAGAACCACCCGCACATCGAGCTGAAGCCGGCCCCGAGCGAGGACGAGCACGATCCGGCGGCCGCGCGCATCGCGGTGACCGGGCCCCAGGGCGCCGCGACCGAGACCGTGGTCTACAAGGACGACGGCCGCGGCGAGGAGATCGACCTGGGCGGCCGGACGGCGCGCGTCGTCCTGGGCTCGATCAAGCTGCCCCTGCCCTACAGCCTGCACCTCGACGACTTTCTGCTGGTCAACTACCCCGGCAGCCGCAACCCCGCCAGCTACGAGAGCCACGTGCGGCTCATCGACCAGGAGAAGGGGATCAGCGGCCGCCCGGTGCGCATCTACATGAACCACCCCCTGACCCACCGCGGGCGCAAGCACTTCCAGTCCTCGTACGACACGGACGAGAAGGGCACCGTGCTGTCGGTGAACTACGATCCCGGCAAGTGGCCGACCTACCTCGGCTACATCCTGATCTCGCTGGGATTCGTGCTGATCTTCGCCCGGGACCTCATCTGGCCCGTGAAAACCGAAGCCGACGACACCAGGAGGACGCGATGACCCGGCGTCACCTTGCCCTGTTCGCCGCCCTGTGCGCCCTGGTCCTGACGGCCCCCGCCGCGGTCCGGGCGCAGGAACACGACCACGACCATGATCACGCCCCGGCCGCGGCGCCGCAGCTGAACTTCCTCGGCGACGGGAACCGCGCCCTGTGCGAGTCGCTGGCCATGCAGGACTTCCGCGGCCGCATGAAGCCGCTGGACACCCAGGCCCGCGAGATCTCGATGAAGATCACCAAGCGGGAGAGCTTCGAGGGCTGGGAGCCCATGGACCTCTACATGTCCTGGCTGGCCAACCCGGAGTTCTGGTTCGAGTACCCCGTGCTGGCCGTGCGTTTCCCCGGGCTGAAGTCGCTGCTGGGCGTCTCACCGGAGACGCGCTGGGTCAGCGCCAGCAGCCTGCTGAACGGCAACCAGTACGTGCTGGCCGAGCCGGTGCGCGAGGCCCTGCGCACGCCTGACCGCGACCGCACCAAGCTGCAGCGCCAGCTGCTGCTGTTCGACGAACGCTTCAACATCTTCTGGGACGTGCTCAACGGCGGCAGCCTGCGCCTCTACCCCGTGGCCGGCGACCCCGCCCACACCTGGGTCGACTTCAACGGTGTGCTCGAGCAGCCCGGTTCCGAGTGGGCCGACCGCAGCCGCGAGGCCATGGACCGCCTGCTGTCGGGCCTGCGGGCGGGCGACCAGCCGCGCATCCGCGCCGGACTGGAGGCGACCTCCGCGCTGCAGCGGCAGTACGGCGCCGCCGTCCTGCCCAGAGCCGGCGCCCTGAAGGCAGAGCTGTGGCTGAACAAGGCCCACCCCTTCCGCATCGTCACGCTCCCCTACCTGGCGGCCTTCGCCGTGCTGCTGTTCGCGTTCTTCTGGAGTCTGGCCCGCCGCGGCGGCCAGCCCTACCCCCCGCGCCACCCCCTGTACCTGGCGGGCCTGGCGCTGTTCGTCGGCTCGCTGGCCTTCCACCTGTACGCGTACGTGCTGCGCTGGATCGCCTCGGGACGCGCGCCCCTGAGCAACGGCTACGAGTCGCTCATCTTCATCGCGCTGGCCACCGCGATCGCCGGCCTGATCTTCGAGCTGCGCGACCGGCGCGGCTCGTCGGCCGGCGTCTCGGCGCTGCTGACCACGGTGATCCTGTCGGTGGCCATGCTGTCGACCTTCGACCCGGCCATCGGGCCGCTGGTGCCGGTGCTCGCCTCCTACTGGCTGAACATCCACGTCACGATCATCACCGGCAGCTACGGCTTCCTGGGGCTGGGCTCGCTGCTGGGCGGCCTGAACCTGATCCTGTTCCTGCTGAAGAGCCCGCGCCGCCCGCAGGTGCGCGAGGCCATCCTGAAGCTGGACCGCCTGCTGTTCCGGGTGCTGGTGACCGGCGTGGGCCTGCTGAGCATCGGCACGCTGCTGGGCGGCGTGTGGGCCAACGAGTCCTGGGGCCGCTACTGGGGCTGGGACCCGAAGGAGACCTGGTCGCTGGTGACGATCCTGGTCTACGCCACGGTGCTGCACTTCCGCTGGATCCCGGCCATGAACCGCCCCTGGGTGCTGGCCACCGGCGGCTTCGCGGGCATCGCCTCGGTCGTGATGACCTACTTCGGCGTGAACTACTTCCTGTCGGGGCTGCACAGCTACGCGCAGGGGGACGCCATCGCCGTGCCGAGCTGGGTCTACATCGGCACGCTGCTGATCGTGGCGCTGAGCGTGGCCTCTTACTTGAGCGATCGCTTCCGCCGCTGGGATTAGCACAACGAGCGGTGACAGGGGACGCGCTCCGGGCACCTCGTGTGCCCGGAGCGCTTGGCTTTCCGGCCCTTCCGCCATCCTGGCTTCAGGGCCTTCAAGACACCCCTGTCACCGCTCGTTGTGCAGATCCAAGTTACAGAGCAGCAGGGATATGAGGCAGCGACCATGTCGTGGCTAGCGTCATTATTTACCATATGACAACAAATACCCATTGAGATCCTGCCATGGCGTCGGCGCTGGAAAACACGATTTCAATGCTGCGCAAACGTGTGGTAGGTTGCACCCCCAAGCCGAGTGTCAGCGTGGCGTCGCGGACGCCCGTCAACCTGCACCTGAAGGAGGCGCGATGACAAGGACCCGAGCGGCGATCCTGCTCGCCGGCGCGGCGACCCTGCTGCTGGCCGGCGCGGCCGCGGCAGGCGGCTTCAACATCTACGAGGCCGGCGCCCGGGCCACCGCCCTGGGCGGCGCGTTCACCGCCACGGCGGACGACGGCTCGGCCATCTTCTACAACCCCGCGGGCCTGGCCTTCCTGGACGGGATGGCCGTGGACCTCAACCTCATGCCGGTCATCCCGTCGTCGGAGTTCACCGGCGCGCTGCGCCCCGACGGCAGCTACGCCACCGGCAAGACGGTCGACCAGTCCTTCCCCATCCCGGGGGCCTACTGGTACCGCAACGCGGGCGACCTGACCTACGGCATCGGACTGTCCGCGCCCTTCGGCTTGGGCGTCGAGTGGGCGGATCCCGAGGCGTGGGTCGGGCGGCGCACGAGCTACGACGTCGACCTCGCGACCGTCTACGTCACTCCGGTGCTGAGCTGGAAGGTGGAAGAGACGGTCGGCATCGCCTTCGGTCTGGACATCGCCCACACCGACATCCAGCTCAACAAGCGCTCGGCGACCCTCTTCGGCGCCAACCCGGAAAACGACCCCAACGTCGACGTGCTGGACGCCCGCATCGAGGGCACCAGCCGGATCAACGTGACGCCCATGATGGGCCTGATGGTCAAGGCCAGCCCCAAGGTCACCTTCGGCGTGATGTACCACCATCAGAAGAAGATGGAAATCCGCAACGGCGAGCTGACGCTGACCAACGTCGCGCCCGCCGCGCTCACGGCCACCGTCGACGCCCAGATCGCGGCGCTGGGCGGGGCGGAGCACGACGGCGTCACCGATCTGAAGCTGCCGCACATACTGGCGGTGGGCGTGGCCTACCAGGCCACCGAGAAGGCCCGCGTCGAGTTCGACGCCGTGCACTTCGGCTGGGGCTTCTTCGACGAGCTGGTCCTGGACTTCGACGGCACCGCGCTGGACCAGACGATCCGCGAGGACTACGAGGACGTGCTGCAGCTGCGCTTCGGCGCCCAGTACCAGGTCACGCCGAAGCTGCTGGCCATGGCCGGCTACGTGCGCGACGAGAGCCCGCAGCCGGTCGGCTCGATGAGCCCCCTGCTGCCGGACGCCAGCCGCAACGACTACTCGTTCGGCCTGCAGATGCGCGCCACCGAGCGGGTCACGCTGACCGGCACCTACATGAGCGTGAACTTCGAGGAGCGCAGCAACGTCGAGGGCGGCGTGCAGCAGTCGTTCGAGACCGAATTCAACCCCGCCGGCAGCTACGACTCCTACGCCCACATCTTCGGCGTCGGCATCGGCTACCGCTTCTAGGAAAGGAGGACCGCGATGAACAAGCACACCATGACCCACGCGAAGATCCCGGCGGCCGCCGCCGTCCTGCTGGCCCTCCTGGCCGCGGGCTGCGGCGTCGAGACCCCCGCGCCGGTGGAGCTGACCTACGAGCAGCCGACCGGCGAGGCGATCTTCTCCAACTACGTGGCCATCGGCAACAGCCTCACCGCCGGCTTCATGGACGGCGGCCTGGTGATGAACGGCCAGGTCAACTCCTACCCGCAGCTCATCGCCTCGGCGCTGGGCTACCCCGCGGGCTCGTTCATGCAGCCGCTGATCGCGTTCCCGGGCGTCGGCAGCACGAGCACCGGGGATCCCTCGATCGTGGCCGGCGTGCTGCGCTTCGACGGCGCCAGCCTCTCGCTGGCCGGCACGACGCCGTTGGCGGACGTGCAGAGCACGCTGCTGCTGGCCGCCCGGTGGCCGGTGGCCTACCAGAACCTGGGCGTGCCCGGGGCGACGCTGTGGGACGGCATGAACGCCACCAGTTCGGCCAACAGCCAATCGCCGGGCAACTCGTACTTCGACTTCATCCTGCGCAACAGCGTCTTCGGCGGCGTGGTCATGTGCGACCAGGCCGCGTCGCTGGGGCCGACCCTGGTCACCTGCTGGCTGGGCAACAACGACGCCCTCGGCGGCGCCACCAGCGGCGAACCGGTCCTTGGCACGAACGTGACGCCGCCGGCGGCCTTCGCCGCGATGTACGAGACGCTGCTCGACCGCGTCACCGACACGGTGTTCGCCCGCACCGGCTTCACTCCGGTGATCATCACGGCCAACGTGCCGGACATCGCCAGCACGCCCTACTTCATGCCCAAGGCGCTGTTCCGGACCATGGCCGGCCTGCCGGGTCCCGACACGCTCCCTGACGCGAACCTGTTCGCCGAGGCTGATGCGGTCTACGTCCGCTTCCCGGCGCTGAGTTACCTCGCCGCTGCGGGCATGGCCGGTCTGCCGCTGCCCGAGGCGTACACGCTGGACGTTGCCGAAACGGCGGTCGTGCAGGACGCGGTCACGGGCTTCAACGCGGCCATCGCCACGGCCGTGGACGAACGCGACCACGTCCACCTGTACGACGCGCACGCCGCCCTGGCGGGGCTGACCGCCGGCCAGGCCACGCACTTCCTGGCGCTGGAGGCGCAGTACGGCGCGGACATCGCCGCGGCGACGACCTACTTCTCCCTGGACGGCATCCACCCGAACAACCGCGGCTACGGCCACGTGGCCAACGGGTTCATCGCCACGATCAACGAGGCGCTGGACACCGAGATCCCGAGCATCAACCTGGCGAACCTGACCTGGGACCCCACGTACGGAATCCCCATCGACGACAAGGCGGCCCCGGGCCTGAGCCCCGAGGCGGCCCGGGCCATGGACGCCGTCTTCCGCTAGCGGGCATCGTTCCGCGACGGGGCAGGGCGGGGACGCGGCTCCCCGCCCTTTCTCTTTTCCGACTTGCGCCGGCGGTCATTTCCCGTGCCAGCGGGGCGGCGATGATGTAGCTTGGGTGCCGGGAAGCGACCAAGGGAGCGTCACGCGTGCGAGTCAACGGTCCGGGACAATCCATCGGCCTGAGCTTCGGCCCCGCGCTGACCCCCACGGTCCGGGCCCTGCTGGCCGCCAACATCACGGTGTTCGCGCTGCGCTGGCTGCTGGGCGACGGCGAGGCCCGCTACACCTTCGACCACCTCTTCGGGCTGGTGCCCCGCCAGGCCCTGGATCGGCTGTACCTCTGGCAGTTCGTGTCCTACATGTTCCTGCACCAGAACTTCTGGCACATCTTCTTCAACATGTTCCTGCTCTGGATGTTCGGCTCGGAGATCGACACCCAGTGGGGCAAGCGTGCCTTCCTGCGCTACTACCTGTTCACAGGAATCGGCGCGGGCCTGGTCTACGTGCTGCTGATGCCGCGCATCGAGCCGGCGACCGCGGCGATCCCGCTGATCGGGGCCTCGGGCGCGGGCTACGGCATCCTGACCGCCTACGGTCTGCTCTACCCCGAGCGCCGCGTGCTGCTGTGGTTCCTGATCCCGATCAAGGTGAAGTGGTTCGTGATCGGCCTGGGGATCTTCGAACTGCTGGCGACCCGCACCCCGTCGAGCGTGGGGCACCTCGCCCACCTCGGGGGCATCCTGTTCGGCGTGCTCTACCTGAAGGTCGGCGACCGCCTCTGGCGGCGGTACACCCGCGCGCGCCGCCGCAACCGGGCCCGCGGCCGCTTCCACGTCCTGGACGACGCGACGACGACGACATCCGGCGCCGCCCCCGGGCCCGGACCCCGCGACGAGATCGACCGCCTGCTGGAGAAGATCTCCCGCGAGGGCCTCGCCAGCCTCACCGAGCAGGAGCGCGAGACGCTGCGCCGGGCCAGCCGCAGGAACTGATGCCGTCATGATGAATCCGGATCTGACGATCGTCATCGTCAACTGGAACACGCGCGACCTGCTGGGCGCCTGCTTGGCATCGCTGGAATCCGGCCTCGCAGGTCTCATCGCGGAAACCATCGTCGTGGACAACGGGTCGGCCGACGGGTCCGTCGCCTATGTACGGCGCGAGTTCCCGTGGGTCGAACTCGTCGACGCGGGCTGCAATCTCGGCTTCACGGCCGCCAACAACCTCGTCCTGCGACGGGCGAGAGGCGCCGCGGTCCTGCTGCTGAACCCGGACACGGTATGCCGTCCGGGGTCCCTCGCGACGCTCCACGCGTTCCTCATGTCGACCCCGCGCGCCGGCGCGGTGGGCCCCACTCTCATCGATGGTCGCGGGCAGCCCACGTTCACCTACGGGAACCAGCCCGCCCTGCACTACCATCTGCTGGAATTCCTGGGCCCGCACCGCCGGCGCTGGCCGCCATGCCTGCGCCGGCACACCAGGGTGGGGATCCCGTCCCCGGGCGACCGTACGCGGCGGGTCGGTTACGTCTTCGGTGCCTGCATGATGATCAGCGGCGACGCCCTGCGCGACGTCGGTCCCCTCGACGAACGGTTTTTCATGTACTTCGAGGAGACCGACTGGTGCGCCCGTGCCGCGGGGCTGGGGTGGGACGTCCACCACGTCGCCGGCGCCGAGGTCGTCCACCTGGAGGGACGCGCCGCGGCCCGCGCCGGCGACTTCGCGCTGGCGCAGTTCCAGCACTCCTACCGGCTGTTCGTGGCGAAGCACTACGGCGCCCGGCGGGTGCCGCTGTTCCGCGCGGTCATGTTCCTGGAATACGGGCTGAAGGGCGCGGCCCGCCGCCTGCTGGCGCTGCGCCCGGGTCCGGCACGTGCCCGGGACGCAGCCCTCGCCGACAACTTCCTGCGCCAGGCCCGCCTGCAGATGCGGGGCGACGTCGCACCGACGCCGCCCCGCTGATCCCATTCACGTCGTGTTGCGCGTCTAGTCCGCAGCGCCGCCTTCGCCGGCGCCACCGCCGGAGAAACCGGTCTCGCCCCCGGAACCGGCGTCGCCGGCGCCTCGCGTCGAACGGCGCCG
>DYDD01000116.1:0-1095 GCA_020718045.1 Fibrobacter sp.
ACCAGGACGGCCAGGACCGGCAGCCTGCGCCCGAGGAGGGACAAGACTGAGAACGGCATCTGCAGGAGCCTCCCGGGGTCGGGGCGGATCTCGAAAAGGCGCGGGCGCCGCCGGCGCCCGCACCGCGGGGTCAGGATAACCGCGACGGCGGGGTTCCGCCGCCGCGCGTTCAGGCCTGCGGCCCGAAGCCTTCCTTGAAGCGCAGGAGGCGGGCGGGGTTACCGGCGACGACCGCCCCCGGCGGTACGTCCCTGGTCACCACGGAACCGGCGCCGACCACCGCGTCGTGGCCGATGCGCACCGGCAGCAGGGTCACGTTGCTGCCGATCGAGGCGCGGTCCTCGATGGTCGTGGACTTCCACTTCTCCTTCTCGGGCTGCGGCGGCATCGTGTCGTTGATGAACATGACGCCGTGGCCGACGAACACGTCGTCGCCGATGGTCACCAGTTCACAGACGAAGGTGTGGCTCTGGACGCGCGTGCGGTCCCCCACCTTGACGCCGTTCTGCAGCTCGACGAAGGTGCCGATCATGCTGTCGCGGCCCACCTCGCACTCGTACATGTTGACGAAGTTCCAGATCCTGGTGCCTTCGCCGATCTTGCAGTTGCGGATGATCTGCTTGTCGTTCACGGGGTAGCTCATCGCCTCTCCTCGGCTGTTTCAGGTGGCGTTCCGGGTGGTGACGGTCACCGTCGGTCTGCCGCGCCGCGCCGGGCGGGGTGCAGCAGCCCGCGAAAATACGCTTCGACCTCGTCGAGCATCCGCCCGTGCGAGTACAGCTCGCCGGCCCGCCGACGGCCCGCCCCGTCCAGGCGCGCGGCCAGCGCCGGGTCGTCGAGCAGAGACGCGACGGCCGTGCGCCAGCCCTCCCCGTCGTCGGGGTCGCGCAGCAGGCCCGCCACGCCGTCCGGCACGATCTCCGGCAGGTTGCTCGCCCGCGCCGCGACGACCGGCTTGCCCGCGGCCATCGCCTCGACCACGGCGTAGCCGAAGCCCTCGCGCCGCGCCGGGTGGCAGAAGACGTCGATCCCCTGCAGCAGGCGGGGCACGTCGTCGCGGAACCCGAGCAGGTGCAGGGCGTCCCCGGCGCCGGC
>DYDD01000116.1:1139-8899 GCA_020718045.1 Fibrobacter sp.
CGACGAGCCACAGCTGCAGTCCCGGATGCGAGGCGCGCAGGGCGCCGAGCTGCTGCACGACCACGAGGTGGTTCTTGCGCGCCGTCAGCTCGCCGACCATCCCCAGCACCGGCGTCCCCGGCCCGGCGCCGGCCTCGGCGCGCACCGCGGCGCGCACGGCGGCGTCCGGCGCGTAGCGCTCCACGTCGATCCCGTTGGCGATGACGCGCACCTTGTCCGCGGGCAGCCAGGGCGCGCTCGCCAGCAGGGTCGCGCGCGTCGCCAGGGAGTTGGCGATGACCCCCCCGGCCACCTTCAGGTACGCGAGCTTGTGCGAGACCTTGCCGCCCAGCGGCGACTCGCTGCCGCGCCGCGGCACGACCACGGCGCCGGCCAGCCGCGCGGCGGGCCCCGCCACGCGCAGCACCTTGTCCATGTTCAGGCAGAGCAGGTCGATCCGGCGCCGCCGGCACAGCCGCCAGTAGCGCCAGGAAAGGGCCGGGTCCAGGTCGCCGTGGAAGACCAGTTCCGTCACCGCGAGCCCGGCCGCCCCGCCCCGCCGCCCCAGCTCGCTGCCGCGGGCGCAGGCCAGTTCGACGTGGTGGCACCGGTCGCGCAGGCCCAGGGCCGTCGACAGCATCCAGTGCTCGCCGCCGCCCCACTCCCCCAGGCAACTGCTGAACAGGATCCTCACGGGTGGTGCCCCGAACGTGCTGGAGGCCGGACATCGCGCCGACGCGGCGCATCCACGAATGAAACTTGTAATTCCCGGTTGTTCAACGAGAATATTCGGCGAGCGGCCCCGCGTCGGGACCGTCCACGCACGGAAGGTCACGATCCTGGACACCCTGGCCGCATTCCTGATCGTCAAGAACGAGGAACGCCTGCTGCCGCGCTGCCTCGCCAGCCTCGCAGGGCTGGTCGACGAGCTGGTCGTGCTGGACACCGGCAGCGACGACGGCACGCCCGGTGTCGTCGACGCCGCCGCCGCGGGCGGCGCCTTCCCCCGGGTCGTCGCCGACCGCATCGAGTTCCGTGGCTTCGGCGAGGCCTGGCAGACGGCGCTGGACCGCGTGTCCGCGGACTGGGCGCTGTGCATCGCCGCCGACGAGGAGCTGTCCCCCGCCCTGCGCGAGCGGCTGCGCGGGTTGAAGGCCGACGGCGGTCTCGGGCGGCACGACGGCTGGGTGCTGCACCGCGTCAACACCGTGCTGGGCCGGCGTATGCGCGCGCGCTGCCTCGCCCGCGACCACACCCTGCGGCTGGTCCGCCGCGGGCGGGCGCGCTTCACCCCCTCGCTGGTCCACGAGAGCCTGCAGCTCGCGCCGGGCGCCACGGCGGGCCGGCTCGAAGAGCCGCTGCTGCACGCGGCCATGGACGACTGGCGCGCCTACCTGCGCAAGGTGGACCGCTACACCACGCTGGACGCCCTGGGCGACAAGTACCGCTTCCGCTGGTGGCACTTGGCGACCACCGGTCCGGCCACCTTCTGGCGCCAGTACGTGATGCGCACCGGCTTCGTGGACGGCTGGCCGGGCTTCGTCTGGTCGGCCACCTCGGCGATCGGCGCGGTGATGCGCGACTGGAAGCTGCTGCGGCGGGCGCGGGGCCGCGTTGACGCCGCCCCCCACGGCGGGTAGAGTCGCACCCGACGCAACGACCCGCATCCCGGGAGGGACCATGGGCAGGATCATCGTGACCGGCGGCGCCGGCTTCATCGGCGCCAACGTCGTGCGGGGACTCAACGCCCGCGGGATCGACGACATCGTGGTCGTGGACCGGCTGCGCGACGGCGCCAAGTGGCGCAACCTGCTGGGCCTGCGCGTCGAGGACGTCGTGGACAAGGACGACTTCCGGCTGGACGTGCGCGAGGGCGCGCTGGCCGCCGACATCGACGCCGTCATCCACCTGGGCGCCTGCAGCAGCACCACCGAGACCGACGCCGACTACCTCCTGGACAACAACTACCGCTACACGCGCGAGCTTTGCGAGTGGTGCCTCGAGGAAGGGATCCGCTTCGTCTACGCCAGCAGCGCCGCCACCTACGGCGACGGCGCGCTCGGCTACAGCGACGAGGACAAGGCGACGCCCGGCCTCGCGCCGCTGAACATGTACGGCCTCTCCAAACACCTGTTCGACCTCTGGGCGCTGCGCCGCGGCCACCTGGACCGCATCGTCGGCCTGAAGTTCTTCAACGTCTACGGCCCGCACGAGGACCACAAGGGCGACATGCGCTCGGTCGTCCACAAGGCCCACGGCCAGGTCCTGGCGGACGACCGGGTCCGGCTGTTCAAGTCCTACCGCCCGGAGTACCCCGACGGCGGCCAGGTGCGCGACTTCCTGGACGTGCGCGACGCCGTGGACGTCGTGCTCTGGCTGCTCGACCGCCCGGCGGTCAACGGCCTGTTCAACTGCGGCACCGGCGAAGCGCGCAGCTGGAACGACCTGGCGGCCGCCGTCTTCGCGACCCTGGGCCGCGAACCCCGCCTCGACTACATCGAGATGCCCGATCACCTGCGAGGCAAGTACCAGTACCACACCCAGGCCGACCTCGCGAAGCTGCGCCGCGCCGGCTACGACCGCCCCTTCACCAGGCTGGAGGACGGGATCCGCGACTACGTGCGCGACCACCTGTCGCAACAAACAGCTTGAATGAATGGCGGAGGCGAGGCCGCGGGGCCTCGCCTCCGGTGGTGACGGTATCGGTGCCGGAACCTACTTGAAGAGCGCCTTGATCTCGCCGAAGCTCAGGTCCTCGTTGCCGACCGTGCAGTCGGTCAAGCAGATCGCGTTGGCGATCGGCTCCAGCTTGAACGTGCCGAAGCTGAACGCCAGCATCCCCGTCGCGGAGTTGTAGCAGTCGCCCAGGTGGACGGTCGTGTCGTCATACCAGTAGTCGTCCATCCACAGGAACTGGCCGGGCGACTCGTAGGACTCGACCTGCCACTCGCCGTAGGAGTTGGGGGCGGTGGTCACGATCATGCCGTCGGTGACCATGATGAAGCAGCCCTCGTAGGGCTCGGCGGCGGCGGCGAGTTCGGCCACCGTGACCGGCAGGGGGTAGATGGCGCCCATGTGCTCGCCGAGCACCGTGACGTAGCCGGTGGGGTCGGTGAAGACGTTGATCTCCGTGAAATTGTAGTACTCCTCGTAGAGACCGGCGACGTTCACCAGCTGGCCCACCGCGACGCCGGGAGCGGTGCTGGTGAAGACCCAGACGCCGGCGTAGGGGGCGTTCGGGTCCTCGGTCATGAAGAAGCCGTTGTAGCGGACGCCGGTGACCACGGCGCCGTTGACCACGACCTCGGAGCCGACGGTGTAGGCGCCCGTCTGCAGGTCGATGATCGTGCCGGCGCCGGCCGGCAGGGCCGCCAGCAGCAGCAGTGCGGTAGCGAGCAGTTTCATCACGACAGCCTTTCGTCCGGGTGCGGGCTCCCGCGAGCACGCGGGCGCTCCGTGGGGTCGGGAACCGAAGCTGTCGGATCCTAGCACGGATCGGGATGATTCTGCAAACGCGCCGTCAGAATCGTGGAACATTTCACGGATGCGCCGGATGGGAATACGAAGAGGTCGCCCTGAGGGCGACCCCTTCGACGGACCCCCGTGAGAGCCGGATCACCGATAGAGCGCCTTGACCGCCCCGAAGCTCAGGCTCTGGTTGGCGACCGTGCAGTCGGTGTCGGCGGTGGTGAAGACCTTGAAGATCCACAGGCCCCCGAACCACTGGTACATGCCGTAGGCGTTGTTGTAGCAGTCGCCCAGGTCGACCGTGGCGTAGTCGTAGAAGTAGTCGTCGAAGATCACGTCCCGGCCGGTCTCGACCGAGGAGGCGCGCCACATGCCATCGGGCAGCAGCTCCTGGACGATGAGGCCGTCGGTGATCGTCACGACATGGCTCTCCCAAGCCTCGGGGTCGGCCTGCAGCTGCGTGGTGGTCAGCTGGAGGTTCGGCACGGGGTTCGAACCCGTGACCGTGGCGTGGGCGTCGCCCGGGTAGAGCAGGTTGATCTCGGCGCGGCCGTTGAAGTCGCGGGTCAGGCCCTTCACGTCGACGACGTCGCCGATCGCGACCGCGGGCACGGCGCCCACGTAGACCCAGATGGCCGTGTAGGGCCCGGCGGGCAGCTCGGTCATCGTGAAGCTGCTGTTCTGGACGGCGGTCACCACGGCGCCGCCGATCTCGACCACGCTGCCCTCGGAGATGACGCCCGTGCGGATGTCGTGGATGACGCCGGCCTGCGCGACGGACGCGAGACTCAGGGCCAGGAGGGATGCGATCACAAGCTGCTTCATTTTCGGTTCTCCTGTAGGCTGTCGGCGGCGACCATCGCCGCGCTCGGTGCTCGTTCCTGTGCTCGCGGGATCTGTTGCGAACATCAACACTATAACACAAAATTCAGAACAACGGCACAATAAATAATTGCACGTTTCTTGGCCCGCAAGCGGGCAAATTGAGATTATCTGTTGTCGATAAACATGTTACGGTGTTTTTGCATGCCGTTCTTGATTCATATCAGGAGTTATTTTATCGTAAAAAAAGCCCGGAGTTGCAGGGCTCCGGGCCGGTTCCTTCCTGCCGAGGCCGGTCAGCGCGAGTAGAACTCGATGACCAGCGGCACCTCGCACATCAGGGGGACCTCCGACCGCGGGGGGTCGTAGTTGAACTTCACCGTCATGGACTTCTTGTCGCGCTCCAGGTAGGGCGGCACCGTCTGCGAGGTGTCCAACGCGATCTGGATGCAGTCGAGGTTGCGGCTCTTCTCGCGGATGCCGACGACCTGGCCGGGGCGGACGCGGTAGCTGGCGATGTTGACCTTGCGGCCGTCGACCAGGATGTGGCCGTGGCTCACGTACTGGCGCGCGGCGTAGATCGAGCGGGCGAGGCCGCCGCGCAGGACCACGGTATCCAGCCGCGACTCCAGCTCCTGCACCAGCGAGTTGACCATGTCGCCCTTGCGCGAGGCCTTCGCGTAGTAGTTGCGCAGCTGGCGCTCGTGGATGTTGTACTGGGCGCGCAGCTTCTGCTTCTCCAGCAGCTGGGTCTTGTACGGCGACATCTTGCGGCGCCGCATCTGCTGCAGCTTGCCGTGCTGTCCGGGCGGGTAGGGCTTGCGGTCGAGGTAGCGCTCGGCCTTCGGCGACAGGGGGATCCCCAGCGCTCGGGACTTCTTGATCTTCGAACCGGTGAACTTCACGTCTCTGCCTCCAGGGCGTCTCGGGTTCGCGAAGGCCGTCGTGCTCGATCGTCGAACGATCGTCAATGGATTGACGGTGGCTTCACCTGCGGGCCGGCGGGCGTGGAGACCGTCCCCGCGGGGCGCCGCTCGCACGCATCCATCACCTAGGTCCGTATCGGCCCGGAACAGGCAAGGGTAGGCCTTTGACGTCTTAAAGTCAAGACGGCCGGCCGAGAGCGCCGGCGGGGAGCGCGGTGCGGATCAGGCGAAATCCCGTCGCAGGCCCCGGAATTCGGGCAGCCGCGCCAGGCCGCGCAGCGCCTCGAGGTCCTTCAGCACGACGCGGCGTCCCTTGACCTCGATCAGGGCCTGGTCCTGGAGCTGCCGCAGGATGCGCGACAGGGAGGGCTGGTTCATGTTGAGCATGGTGGCGAGGTCGCGCTTGCGGGTCGGCAGTTCCACCTGCGCGGCGGTGACGTAGCCGGCGTAGGGATTCTTCTCGTGGAGCCCGACGAGGTAGCGGGACAGCCGCTGGGCGCCGTCGCAGAGGGTCAGCTCGTCGATCTTCTCGATGAGCTGCTCCAGCCAGCAGGCCATGACCTCCAGGACGTAGCCCTGCAGGACGGGCCGGCGGGCCATGTAGTCGAGGAACGGGGCGCGGGGGAAGCGCAGCAGGGTGCTCGGCTTCAGGGCGATCGCGGTCACGGGATGGCTCGCCATGAAGAGCGACGCCTCCCCGAACACGGCCTGCCGTTCGGCGAGATGGACGATGTGCTCGCGGTAGCCGGGCCCGGAGCGGATCAGCTTGACCTGGCCCTCGCAGACGAAGTAGACGCCCTGAGGCGGGTCCCCCTCCTCGAAGAGCGTCGCGCCGGCCTCGCAGCCGATCGACTCGGCCATCTCCAGCAGGGCCTTGCAGATCTCCGGCCCCACCTTCCCGCCGAACGGGCTGTCGACCAGCTGGTCGGCGTGTTGCGATTTGCTCGTCGCGGCCATGCCCCCCCTCCCCCTCGATCGGCGCGGATCTCCGGGATCATCCCTCAAAAACCGGACGAAATCAACCCCCAGAACGACGAGGGCGCCGCCGGCGCGGCGCCGGGACCCGGACGTGAACGGGGGTGCCGCGCGGGCGGCACCCCCTGTTCGCGTTCGGCTCGCCGGGCGGGCGTCGCTCAAACCCCCGCGGCGTGCTCCACGCGGATGCTCACCGAACCGTCCATCTCCGAGCGCAGGTCGGGCTTGGCCACGGCCTCGACCTTGATCCAGTCGTCGGCGAGCAGCATGCAGCCGACCAGGAACTCGGCCACGACCCGGGCGCGGTCCTGGGCCAGGCGCTTGTTCTCGGCCTGCACCACGACCTTCAACGGCGAGTAGGGGTGGTCCTTGCGGATCTGGTCCGCCGCGCGGGTCAGCCAGCCGCGCCCGCTGTCGCGCAGCAGCGTGCCGCCCTTCTGGAAGACCTCGTCGCCGGTGAACTCGAGCCGGCGTTCGTTCTTCTCGCGGAAGTCCACGGCCGGGATGCGGAAGCTGATCCCCGCGTAGTTGTAGGTGTTGGTCCCCTTGTCGGTGACGCTGAACACGTAGCTGTAGGGGTAGCCCACCTGCAGCATCTCGTTCAGGTCCCCGCGGCCGTCCCAGGCGACCTGGCCCGGCGGCTGCCCCTTGTCCTCGAAGTGGCGGAACGGGGCGCCCCGGAAGTCGGTCACCGTCAGCGCCCAGCGGCGGGCCTGGTGCCCTTCGGGGTCCTCCGGGTAGAACGTCACCACCGGCGGCTGCGCCGGGTCCCGCAGCCAGCAGTGCGGCGCCTGGTCGCTGTGCAGGTCGCGGGGATTGTTCAGGAAGGGCTGCAGTCCCTCGACGGGGCTGATCACCAGGACCGCCTCGTCGAGGTCCGTGAAGAACGTGTCGATGATCGCGGCGCTGAGCGCGACCTCGAACGTGCTCTTGACGATGTCCTGCAGGACCTGGTTCTCGGCCTCCACGACCATTTCTGGCAGGCCCTGGTCGGGAACCGTCGCCTGTTCCGTCACGGCGGGGGCCGGGGCGCTGCCGAACAGGAGGCAGACGCCCGCGGCGATGGTCACAAATCCCCTGAAGTCGTTGCGAGTCATGATGTGTGTCCTTTGACTCAGGTTCGTCGGCTATGGAGTTGTCGGGGTTCCGCCTAGTTGAGGCGGAAGACGATCGTGATCACCCCCCACTGCTCGACGCGATCCGCGCCCGAGAGAGGCTCGAAGCGGAACTGCTTGACGGCGTCCATCGCGGCCCGGTTCAGGTCGCGGTGGGCCGAGGTCTGGTCGAAGTACATGTTGTCCTTGACGCGGCCGTCGGGCAGGACCGTGAAGTGCACGGCCACCACGCCCTCCCAGCCGGCCTTGCGGGCAGCCTCGCTGTAGGTCGGCATGACACTGGTGACGACCTTGCGGTCGCTGATCTGGCCGCTGATGGTCATCGACACGCCCTTGCCGCCCATGGCCTTGGCCTGGGTCTCGGCCAGCTGCGTCTGCGGCGGCGCCGCCGGCCTGCTGGTGGCCTGGGCCACCGCCGCGGCGGTCGGCGTCTCGGCCGGGGCCTGCTGGCGACCGCGCAGGCTGGCTTGGCCGG
>DYDD01000117.1 GCA_020718045.1 Fibrobacter sp.
GCCGCCGCCTGGCTGCACGTGATCTACCCGGCGTTCTCGTTCTTCGGCGCCTCGCTGTGGGCCGAGCCTCTCTACATCCTGCTTTTGTTGGGGGCCTGGGAGAGGGCGTTGGCGGCGCGCGACGTCGCCGAACACGAGGCCGGCGGGCGCACGCAGCTGCGCCGCGCCGCCACCGCCGGCCTGGCCCTGGGCCTGCTGGCGTTGACGCGGCCGGCCGGCTTGCCGTACCTGCTGCTGCTGCCGCTCGCCTTCCTGGGGCCCCGCCGCTGCTGGCCCGGTCGCCGGCGCGCGACCGGTGTCATGGTCCTGGTCGCGGCGCTGACGGTGCTGCCCTGGGAGCTGACGTTGTGGCGGCAGGAGGGACGCCCGGTCCTGCTGGCCACCGGCACCGGCTTCAACCTGGCGCTGGGCAACAACCCGCTGATCGCCGACGGCGAGGGGGCCACGTGGCTCGGCCCCGAGACGCACGCGCGCCTGCGCCGCGAGGTCGCGGACTTCGCCGCGCCGCGCGGGCAGACGCCGGAGGCGGCGATGCAGGCCTACGCGTTGGACCAGGTCTCCCGCGACCCCGCCGCCGCGCTGCGCCGCGTCGTCGAGCGCGCGGGCCTGCTCTGGTCGGGGGACGCGTTCACGGTGCGCCACCTCGTGCACGCGGTGGTGCGGCCGCAGCCGCTGCCCCTGGTCGCGGTGATCTGGACGCTCACCTTCGCGGCCTACCTCTGCCTGGCGGGCCTCGCGCTGCGGGGCCTGCTGATCCCCGACCGCCTGCGCCACCGCCGCGCCCTGCTGCTGCTGACCTTCGCCGGCTCGGTCGGGCCGCTGCTGACGGTCGCCTTCTCCCGGCTGAACCTGCCGCTGCTGGCCTTGCTGCTGCCGGCCGCCGGCGTGGGCTGGACCCACCGCGCGCAGCTGCGCTCGCGGTCGCGTCGCCTGCTGCTGGGCGGGCTGGTCGCCGGCACCGCGGCCGTCGCGGTGGTGACGCTGCGACCGGTCATCGAGACGCAGCTGATGCCGTCGGCCTGGGCGCGGCCCGTGGTGGCGCCGGTGGCGCGCGCGGTGGGGGCGTCACCGGTGTTCGGCGATCAGGTGGAACTGATCTACAAGCCGCAGGGCGCAAGCCGGCCCGATTCGCTGCGGGTCGAACCCGCGCCGGGAACGAGCCTGACCGTGCCGCTGGACGCGCCCGGCCGCTGGACCGTGTCGGTCCATCCCGGTGTCCCCTGGCAGCGCGGCCGGCTCGGGCTGCGCGCGATCCCCGGCTCGATGGAGATCGTCGTCGACCCAGTCCGCGCGGATCTGTGGTGGAAGGACCAGGACCTGTCCGTCCTGGGATTCGCAGGGCTGTCGATGCGCTGGCAGGGGGGCGCCGCGGCTTACGATTTCGTGGAATAGACCCGCAACACCTTGAATCGAAAATAATTGTCCATACCGTCGCCGCCCGGCGTTAAGATTGTTGTGGAATTAACCGAATCAGACAATAACTTCACAGGCGGGTGTCTCGAACCGCGATCCGGGCCGGCAATGACGATCAGAACACTGAAAACCAGACTGGCCAAGGGCCTCAGCGTCCACCTCGGGACGGCCGAGTGGGAGCCGTTGCTCGACGCGGTCCACGTCGAGGAATCCCACGTGACCGGTGCGGGCGGGCTGCTGCGGCTGATCCGCATCGGCGAACTCTGGGCCGTGGTCGAGTCCTACGATCTCGGCAGCCAGGACATCAGGGCCTTCGACGACCGCGCGGCGGCGACCGCCTACCTCCAGAAATGCCTGCTCCCCTACCAGCACTACTGGCTCGGCTACGGCTGAACGCCCGGATGTTCCTGCTCCTAGTCTAGGGGCAGCCGCGACCCGTCGATCCGCCATCCGTCCGGCGTGCCTGTGCTATGATCGTGGGCGACGTCCCGGTCCTCCACCGTCACCCACGGAGCGGTCCATGCCCCGCCACACCGTCGCCATCGCCCTCGCGGCCGTCGTCGTCGCCGCGCTGGGCCTCGCCCCCGCCGCCGTCGCGATCACGATCGGCCCGGGACCGTCCCTGGGCACCGACCTCGCCGGCACGACCTGGTACGAGGACCTGCAGGACTGGACGCACGCCGACCTGCGGGCGCTCGACGAGCACGGCGACGTCGCGGCGTGGAGCGACGGGCACGACACCTCGCGCGACCTGGTGGCTTTCTGCTCGCGATTCGAGGGGGACCAGGTTTACCTGCGCGTCGATTTCTTCGACCTGCGCGACGGCTGGACCGGGAACCTCAACCTGTACGTGACCGTCGACTGCGCGCTCGGCGGCGCGGCGTGGCTGCCGGATTACCTGGATGTGCGCACGGACCACCCGTGGGAGATCTGCCTGGCCCTGTACGCCGCCGGCGACGTGGCCGGCACGACCTACAACGTCTACGACAGCGGCTACGGCACGGGCTGGAATTCCTGGTTCGGAGGCAGCTCGTGGCGGGCGGACCTCGACGCGGTGGAACTGAAGGTGCCGCGCTCCCTGCTGACGGCGGCCGGCTGGAACGGCACGTCGGCGGTCGCCTTCCAGGTCGCCACGGCCAAGGACTTCGCCGAGGGATCGTGCGCGGGCGGCGGCGCGTCGAGCGACTTGGCCGACGCCATCGTCGACGACGACCGCGGTTGCGGCGACGGCGTGCTCAACGGCGCGATCATGTCCGACGCGACGGCCGGGCGCGTCCAGTACGCGTCGGTGGCGCACGGCAACCAGTCGCTGAACCGGGCGTCCGCACTGCGCGTCCACGTCTACGACCCGCCCGGCAGCACGGGCATCAGCGGCGGCACGGGTTTCGTGCGCACGCTGGACACCCACCGCATCTTCGGGGTGCCCCTGAACGTCCACGCCAGCGGCACGCTGCTGTCGGGCCTGCAGTGGTCGCCGACGCCGGGCGGCGCCGCGGATCCGAGCGACGGGCCGTCGCTGCTGGCGGAGATCGGCCGCTTCGCCGACGCCGACCAGCAGGACCGCCCCGGCGCCCTGATCGGCGGCGTGTTCGCCGAGCACATCCTGCCGTACTTCGAGGGCGCGGCCAACGCGGCCAGCTTCGCGGCGGCCGACAGCCTGCACGCGCGGATGTTCGGCCTGGCCCCGTCGTCGCTGAAGGTGATGCACGTGCCCGAGCGCGTGATCCGCTCGCTGCCGACCGGCCTGTCGCCCCTGGACGGGTTCACCTTCGCGGACATCCTGGACGCCGGCTACGACGCGACCTACCTGGACGCCGCCGCGCACCTGCACCGGTGGTTCTACCCTGCCGAGTCCCTGTGGCCCGACGCCGCGTACCGGCACAAGGCCCACCGGATCAACGGCGTGCTGTGCTGGATGATCAACCACCGCGAGGACGCGACCAAGTTCTGGATCCAGGACGGCGGCCTGCACCTGGACGCGCGCGCCAGCCTGCTGGAGAAGGCCTTGTCGGGCGACCCGCAGCTGGTGCTGGTCTTCGACGACTGGGAGGCGCTGGCCGGCAAGAGCTTCGCCGCGGTCTCGGGCCAGATGGTCCCGAACGACAACCCCAACCTGTACCAGCAGACCGTGCGCTGGCTGGCCAACCACCCCTGGGTCGAGATGGTCACGCTGGCCGACATGACCGCCCGCGCGCAGCAGGCGCCGGCGTCGTGGGTCATCGACCACGGCCAGCGCTCGGACCTGGACATCACCACCTACCACTGGCTGCAGCACGCCTGCGAGGACAGCTACCACAACTGGTACTACGACAGCGCGGGCGGCGTGACCGGCAACGAGCAGAGCTTCTACGACCTGGTGCCGGTGATCTCGGGCGAGCAGGGGGACTACCGCGCGCGGGGCGTGGGGCCGTGGGCCGACGGGCCGGGGCTGCCGTCGCAGAAGATCTTCGGTGACCTGAACACCCCCGGCACGCTGCTGCACGATACCTGGCAGGCGATCACGGCGATGCCGGAAGGCGAACTGAAGCTGCTGGCCGAAGCTTCGTACTCGGCGATGATCTACGAGACGGCCTGGCACGAGGAGGATGCCACCGACTATGCCGACAGCGACGGGTTCGGCGACTGGCTCTACCCCGACGCGAGCTGGGATGGTCTGAGCGGCTGGGCCCTGCGCCTTCACAACCACGCGCGCGACGCGGTGGCGCTGTCGCTGGCCGCGGCCTGGGGCGACTCGCTGCGCGACGGGCTGCTGTCCTCGGGGGCGGCGACGCGGTGCTACCGCGTGGACGCCGACCTGGACGGCGAACTGGAAGTCGTGCTGCGCAACGGGCGCGCGTGGACCCTGTGGCAGGCGCGCGGGGGACGGTGCCTGCTGGGCGTGCAGTTCAACCAGTCCCGCGACGACGCCGTGGTGCTGATCGGCAACCCGCTGACCAATCCGAGCGCGCCGGGCGAGGAGGAGTACGCCGACGGGCGGGCTTCGCGCTGCAGCGGCTACAAGGTCATGAACGGCGGGTACGCGGACCAGGTGTTCACGCTGACCCCGGCCGGCGGGAGCCTGGTGGCGACCTCGTCGGACGGGCTGGTGCAGATGACGCACGCGCTGGCCGGCGGGGCGGTGGCGCTGGAGACTTCGGTGCAGGAGTCGGTGGCGGGGCCGTTGTACGTGCGGTCGGGGTTGAGCCCGGACCCGCGGCGGCTGCTGATGGACGGGCACGCGGCGTTGCACCGGGCGCACGACGGGGCGACGCCCGAAACCTCGGACTGGTACACGCTGTACGCCGGAGAGCCGGGCTTCGCGTCGCCGCAGGTGACGGTGCGGCGCGGGGGGGCGGCGTTCGTGGCGATCCCGCTGAACGCCGGCGAGGATCGGCGGGATCTGGCGCTGACCGAAGAAGTCGAACTGGCGGGGGACGGCGCGTTCGCCTTCTCGGTGGAGCTGGGGTTCGCGCTGGAGGGGGAGGCGGTGCGGGAGGAAGCACCACCGACGGCTCCGATCCTGGGATTGATGGTCTCCCCGAATCCGTTCAACCCGCGCACGAGGATCGGCTTCGAACTGACGTCCGCGGGACCGGTGCGCGTGCAGGTGCTGGATCTGGCGGGCAGGGTGGTGCGGCGGCTGGCCGACGGCGAGCGACGGGAAGCCGGCCCGCTGGCTTTCGACTGGGACGGCGCCGACGATGCGGGCCGGGCGGCGGCGGCCGGCGGGTACGTGGTGAGGGTCGAGGCTGGCGGTGGGGGAGCGAGCAGGGTCGTGATGCTGGTGCGGTAGGCGGCGGGCGATCCGACGCAGGGCACGACCGTGTGGTCCATCGGCGCCGCCGAAGGCGGGAAGCAGCACTTGGCGAAACTCGAAGCCTATGTCAGCGAGAACCTGATCTGAACGAGGCTCCCGTCCGCCGGTTGCATGGCGACCGGGAGCCTTGCTATCCTCCGCAGGGGCGAGCGAGAGCACGACTGGAGCCAGCATGCAGATGTCCGGCATCCCCTTCGGGATCACCGATTGGTCGCAGGTCGAACGGACCGAGCACGAGGGCGAGAGTGGCCTGGCCACCTGGCGGACCCGGCAGTTCGGGCCCATCCGTGTGCGGATGGTCGAGTACACGCCCGGCTATCGCGCCGATCATTGGTGCGACAAGGGCCACATCCTGCTGTGCCTCGAAGGCGTGCTGCACACCGAACTCGGGGACGGCCGCAGGGTCACCCTGACGCCGGGCATGAGCTATCAGGTGGCGGACGGCGCGGAGCCTCACCGTTCCTGCACCGAGGCCGGAGCGACGCTGTTCATCGTCGATTGAACCACGCGACCACCGGAGCCGTCATGGAACCGACCTTCTTCCGGACTCCGGCCACATTCAGGTCCTGGCTCGAACGGCATCACGCCACGGCGGGCGAATTGGTCGTCGGATTCTACAAGAAGGGCTCAGGCAAGCCGAGCCTCACCTGGCCGGAGTCCGTCGACGAAGCCCTCTGTTTCGGCTGGATCGACAGCGTCCGCCGGGGGCTCGACGACGACAGTTACACGATCCGCTTCACCCCGCGAAAATCCGGGAGCAACTGGAGCAGCGTCAACGTCGCACGCGCCCGGGCGCTGATCGAACAGGGACGGATGCGCCGCGCCGGCTTGGCGGCTTTTGAAGCCAGGCGCGAGAACAGGACCGGCGTCTATACATACGAACAGCGCAGTGTGGAACTGGCCGAACCGTACGCCGGGCTGCTAAAGCAGGACGCAGCCGCCTGGACTTATTTCCAGGGGCAGTCCGCATCCTACCGCAAGGCCGTCAGTTGGTGGATCGTCAGCGCCAAGCAGGAGGCGACCCGCCTGAAGCGGCTCGGCAAGCTCAAGATCTGCTCGGCGCAGGGGGAGAGACTACCGGAGTTCACGCTCAAGAAGCGGGGGTCATGAGGACGGGGAGTCCACGAGGTGGCGTTCAGCCTCCCCGCCGCCTGACGCTGGCCACGCTCGGCGCCGGGGCCCGCCATCTGGCAGGCTCAGACCCCGATCTCGCCGCCGTCCTCGACCGCCTGGGCGAGCCCCCGCTGTGGGGCCGCAACCCGGGCTTCCCGACCCTCGTCCGGATCATCCTCGAGCAGCAGGTGTCGCTGACCGCGGCGCGCACGCTCTACCTGCGGCTCGTCCGCCACCTGGGCGGGGTGACCCCGGAAGCGGTCCACGCTGCGGAGGTGGGCGGTCTGCGTGACTTCGGCCTGACGCGGCAGAAGGCTTCCTACTGCCACGGCCTGGCCGCCCGCGTCCTCGACGGCCGGCTCGATCTCGCGGCGGTCGCGCGCGGACCCGACGACGAGGGGCGACGGGTGTTGCTGGAAGTCCCCGGGCTCGGGTCCTGGAGCATCGACATCTATTACCTTATGGCCCTGCGTCGGCCCGACGTCTGGCCGCAAGGGGATCTGGCCTTGGCGGCGGCGTTGCACGACGTCAAGCATCTCGGTGCAACGCCGACGCGGGAAGAGCAGGAGACGATCGCGGCCGCATGGGCGCCCTGGCGCTCGGTCGCGGCCCGGGTTCTCTGGGCACATTACTTGGACGCCCGCGGCCAGTACCGGCCGCGATCCGGAATCGAGTAGGCAAGAACGGGATTTCACCGGGAAAGCGGGGGGATCATGAAGGTCGGCGCGACGGCGATTCGTGTTGGTGGAGTGGCTGGTTGTTTGGTGCTCCTGGTCCTTGCTGCGGGAGGCGCATGGGCCCATGCGGAATGGCCCCGCGTCGTCCCGTCCGGCGACGGCGTGCCCATCTCCTACGAGGTTTACGGTTACGGTGAGCCGACGCTCGTGTTCGTGCACGGCTGGATCTGCGACTCCCGCTACTGGCGCGAGCAGGTGCCTCATTTCGCGCAGCATCATCGCGTGATCACGCTGGACCTGGCCGGCCACGGCCATTCCGGCGCCGCGCGCGAGCGCTGCACGATGGCGTCCTTCGGACAGGACGTGCGGGCGGTGGTGGAGGCGTCGGGCAGCCGCAGCGTCATCCTGATCGGTCATTCCATGGGAGGCTCGGTGATCGCGGAGGCCGCGCGTCTCATGCCGGACCTGGTCGTAGGCCTGATCGGCGTGGACACCTTGGAAGATGTCGAGTACCGGATGTCGCGCGAGGAGCTCGACGGGATGCTGGCGCCGCTGAAGGCCGATTTCCGGGCCGGGAGCCGGGGCTTCGTGGCGGGGATGTTCGCTCCCGACACCGATGCCGGACTGCGCGAGTGGATCCTGGCGGACATGTCGAGCGCGCCGCCGGCGGTCGCCCTGAGCGCGATGGAAGAGATGATGATGCAGTACGTCACGGGAGAAGCGGCTGCGGTCTTCGATGCGATCCGCATCCCCGTCATGACCGTCAACGGCGAGCTGTGGCCCATCAACGTCGAGGCGAACCGGCGCCACATGGTCTCCTACGACGCCGTGATCCTGAAGGGCGCGGATCATTTCCTGATGATGGACCGACCGGAAGAATTCAACCGGGCATTGGAGCAGGTGATCCATGCGATGGAGGCGACAGATGCCGACTAACGGCCGGCCGGGATCCGCTCGCGGAACCGGCTTCCCCTGGCTGTGGCTGTTCGTGATGACGCTGGTCGTCGGCGGATGCTCTACGTACCGATCCGCCAGAATGCCCGTCGCCCCAGAACAGGCCCCCACGGGCGATCCGCGACCGACGATCAGGGCCGGGAACCTGGTGCGCGTCACCCTTGCGAGCGGGGAAATGCTGTCCGGCGAGGTCTGGCGGGTGTCGCCCGACGAACTCGTCGTCGGGATCGTGGCGAACCATGCTGTCGAGGGACGGGTCATGTTGCGGCAGGACATCCAGGCGATCGAGGAATGCAGCGGGACCACGGGCTCGAACATCGGACTGGGGGTCCTCACGGCGTTGATGATCGGGACCTTGGGGATCATCATCTTGTTGTCGACAGCGGAAATTAATCTGTCCTAGCACGCCGCAGGATCCGCTGGGAACATCACTCGGCATGCCGGCGGCCTGCACCGGCTGATGGTTGCGGATCGCGACACTCGTGTCTTTCGTGATGCATTCCCGAATAATCGGCGCCAGCGCGCCCGACCCATACCGATCCGATGGCCGCGAATCCGGTCATCGCGGAAAGGAATCATCATGGCAACCGGCACGGTCCGACTCCACCGCGTCCTGCGGGCGCCCCCCGAGAGGGTGTACCGCGCCTTCCTCGACGCCGACGCGATGGCCAAGTGGCTGCCGCCGCACGGCTTCACCGGCAAGGTCCACCACCTGGACGCCAGGGTCGGCGGCACGTTCCGCATGTCGTTCACGAACTTCACCACCGGGGGCGGGCACACCTTCGGGGGCGAGTACCTCGAGCTCGTGCCCAACGAGCGGATCCGTTACAACGACAAGTTCGACGACCCGAACCTGCCCGGGGAGATGATCGCGACGATCGTAAAGGTCCGACGAACGGCGTATTCCAGCCGCCCACGATCTGCGA